>NZ_JAMYKZ010000012.1:0-292467 GCF_040317735.1 Mesorhizobium sp. M1399 | reverse complement strand
ACCAAAATAAGGAGAGCCTGAGAGCATGGCCCGCCTGAGCACCGCGGTGTGTCCGCCGCTCCGCTAAACACGGGGGCTGCGCGGCGGACACGCCGACGTCACAGCTACTGCCACGCCATTTTTGCAGAACTTGACGCACACAACTTCCATCGGCACACGATTGCTTCAGGTTTTTAAGTTGCCTCCCATCCGTACACATTTCGTGGCGAGACAGTGAAATCATTGGATCGCTGCGCGCTTCGGCTACTGTAACGGCATGGATCCTAGGGTCTCCGCGACGTCGCTTCGCTCCTGCTCCGCCCTAGGATGACGAACGGAGTGTTATTTCGGCCAATCTCCAGGATTGTGATTTGCGCCAGTTTCCAGACATTTGCGACTGTCCCAGTGCCAATTTCCAACAGCTGCGATTAGCCAAAAGCCAACACGCCCTCGTCATCCTAGGGCGGAGCAGGAGCGAAGCGACGTAGCGGAGACCCTAGGATCCATGCCGTGACCTTCGAGCTTCGCAGCTTTGAAACAGCAGGCCGCGCCTGGCCTTGCGACCCTCTGCCCATTCTTCACGCGCAGTCTGGAGCGCTTGCCCCCTGATGTCTCAACTCTCGCTGCGGCTGTATTGCGAGTGCTCGAAGAACAGCACCACCCCGAGTGCGATCAGCAGCGGGATGATCAGGTAGAACAGCCGGAATACCAGCAGCGCCGCCAGCACGCCGACCTGGTCCATATGCGACAAGCCGGCGAGGAACACCACCTCGAAGACGCCGAGCCCGCCTGGCGCATGCGAGATCTGCGCGATCGAGAACGACACCAAGAAGACGCCGAGCACGATGAAATAGCCGGGATTGCCGGTGGCGGGCAGGGCGAAGAAGATGATCGCCGCCGCCGCCAGCAGCTCGATCGGGCCGACCAGCAATTGCCGCGCCACGATCGGCAACGCCGGGTAATGCAGCTGAAAGCTGCCGATCCTGAGTGGTCTCAGATGCAGCCAGCTGCCGAAGACATAGGCCGCCACCACGAGCAGCATGGCGAACCCACCTGCTTGCGCCAGTCGGTGATGCGGTATGCCGGAAAACCGGTCGATCACCTCGGGCTCGAGCAGCAGGACGATGCTTGAGACGAACAGCGTCGACAGCACGAAGGTGATCCAGCAGATCGCCACCAGAATGCCGACGTCCTGCCCGGTCAGGCCCCTGGTGCCGTAGGCGCGGTAGCGGATCACCGCACCGGAAAACACCGAGCCGCCGATATTGTGCGACAGCGCGTAGGTGGTGAACGAGCAGAAGGTGACGAACAGCCACGATACTTTCTTGCCGATGTGCAGCAACGCGATGTGGTCGTATCCGGCGAGCGAGGCATAGGCGATGACCGAACTCAGCGCGGCCAGCACCCAGCCGCGCGCCGGGATGGCGATTATGCCGGCCCAGACATCGTCGAGCGAGATGCCGCGCAATTCGTGCAGCAGCAGCCACAGCGAGAACACCACCGCGGCGATGCCGATGACGGGCCAAAAATACCGCCTCCAGTTCATGGCATGACGATCATGCGTTGCAGCCCGTACCGTTTTCCGGTTCGCAGCAGGCAAACCGCCCGCGTTGCCGAATGGTTCATTTCAGAAATGCCTCATTGAAGCCGGCTATTCAACCGGGAACGCTCGTCATCATCGGGCCGAGGGCAGGGCGAGACAACGCCGTCGGCAAAATTCGGCCCTTGCACTCTTGGTGATCCGGCCCGGCGCTGATAGTCTGGCCGCAACTTGAACATGTAAAAGCGCCTGCTGCGTCCGGTCTCCGGTTCGCGCGGCGCCGGAAGGAACGACAGTGGAAGACCACGAAGCCGGCGCTGGCGCGCCGGAAGTGGGCGTGTCCAGGGGTTCGCCGCCGCCATCCGGCCAGGCAAACCCATCCGCCGGACGCTACGGCCGTCAGGTGCAGCCCCGGTCCGGCAATGGACAGGCTGGCGACACGTCCCACGATCACAAGGGTAAGAACGGCCCGCATCAGAACGGCAAACCCAAGAAGCGGCGCAAGCGCCGGCGCGGGCGCAAGGTTTTCGCACGCGACGAGGCTCGTCCGCTGGCGGTCGGCGCTTCGGTGCCCGCCGCCGGCGAGACCCCGGCCGCGCGTCCGCCCCAGCCCGCGGCTTACGTGCCTCCGCCCTCAGCCCCGGCAACGTCGCCAAGGCCTGGCCAAGATGCCCGCACGCCGCCACCGCTGCAGGAATTGCCGGTGTTTGCCGCGCTAGATCTCGGCACCAACAATTGCCGTCTGCTGGTCGCGGTGCCGACGCGTCATGGCCAGTTCCGCGTCATCGATGCCTTCTCGCGCATCGTCAGGCTGGGCGAGGGCCTTACCGCCAATGGCCGGCTCGGCGAGGCTGCAATGGACCGCGCGGTCGAGGCGCTGAAGATCTGCGGTGACAAATTGCGCAACCGCAAGGTCAGGAAGGCCAGGCTGATCGCCACCGAGGCCTGCCGCACCGCCGCCAACGGCGTCGAGTTCCTCGAGCGCGTCGAGCGCGAGGCCGGCCTGAAGCTCGAGATCATCGACCGCCAGACCGAGGCGCGGCTGGCGGTGTCGGGCTGCGGCTCGCTGGTCGAGCGCGACACGCAAGGCGTCGTGCTGTTCGATATCGGCGGCGGCTCGTCCGAAATCGCGCTGATCGACCTCACCGGCCATCGCTCGCCAAGGCTTGCCAACCATATCGTCTCGTGGACCTCGCTGCCGGTCGGTGTCGTCTCGCTGGCCGAGCGTTTTGGCGGCCGCACGGTAACGCGCGAGATCTTTGGCGCCATGGTCGAGGATGTTGCAATGCGGCTGCGCGCCTTCGACGGGCGCGACCGGCTAAGCCACCTCCTGTCCAGCCCGAAATTCCATTTGCTAGGCACCTCGGGCACGGTGACGACGCTGGCCGGCGTCCATCTCGATCTCGAACGCTACGATCGCCGCCGCGTCGACGGGCTGTGGATGGATCGCGACAGCGTCGACCGCATGGTCGAAAAGCTGGTCGGCTGGGATTTCCAGCAGCGCGTCGCCAATCCTTGCATCGGCGCCGACCGCGCCGACCTGGTTCTGGCCGGCTGCGCCATATTGGAGGCGATACGTGCCGTCTGGCCGTCGGAGCGGCTGCGTGTCGCCGACCGCGGCTTGCGCGAGGGCATATTGAGCGAATTGATGGCCGATGACGGCGTCTGGCGAAACAGCGGGCGGGGCCGGCAATGACCAAGAAACCGGAAAGACCGAGCTCCGCCGGCATTCGCGTGCTGAAGACGAAGATCAAGAAGAAAAGCGGCTTGAAGGAATCGTCGCGCCGCTGGCTGCAGCGCCACATCAACGATCCCTATGTCCAGCGCTCGAAGGCCGACGGCTATCGCTCGCGCGCCGCCTACAAGCTGATCGAGATCGACGACAAGCACCATTTGCTCAAGCCAGGCATGAAGGTGATCGACCTTGGTGCGGCACCCGGCGGCTGGTGCCAGGTCGCTGCCGCACGTACGAAATCTACCGCGGAACACCCGAACGTCGTCGGCATCGACTATTTGGAGATGGACGCGGTGCCGGGCGCGCCGGTGCTGCTGATGGATTTCCTCGATCCTCAGGCGCCGCAGAAGCTGGCCGAGGCGCTGGGCGGCCAGCCCGACATCGTGCTCTCCGACATGGCCGCACCCACCACCGGCCACAAGCGGACCGACCACATCCGCACCATGCATCTTTGCGAGGTGGCGGCCGATTTCGCGCTGTCGGTACTGAAGCCGGGCGGCCACTTCCTCGCCAAGACCTTTCAGGGCGGCGCCGAAAACGAATTGCTGGCGAGGCTGAAGCGGAATTTCCGCTCGGTCCATCACGTCAAGCCGCCGGCCTCGCGCGATGAGTCGGTGGAGCTGTATTTGTTGGCGAAGGATTTTAAAGGCGGAAACGGCGCGGCGTGAAAATCGCTCTGTAGCGATCCTTCGCGCCCCCCTCTGTCCTGCCGGACATCTCCCCCACGAGGGGGGAGATTGGCAGCTTCGGCGCGCTGTCTAATCCTGCAACGTTGAATATTGGCGAAAGCCGATGTCACGTCCGATCTCCCCCCACGTGGGGGAGATGTCCGGCAGGACAGAGGGGGGCGCTGTCCCTCCGGCGTCCGTAAGCACGAGCAAAGGTCAACTCCCCGGCGGGCTCACCGGCTCCAGCGTCTTCGGCGGTGTCAGTCGGCCATGTCCCGACACGGCATTGCCGGCGTCCGGCGCCAGCCGCATGAACGACAGCGAGGCTGCCGCCGACACCGCCGCTACGATGAAGAAGGCGGTGTGGAAGTCGCTCAGCGTCAGTGGGCCGCCATGGATCTTGGTCGACACTTCCAGGATGCCGCCGGCCAGCGCCACACCGAGCGCGATTGCCAACTGCTGGAACACCGCGGTGATCGGCGTCGCCTTGCTGGTGTCGGCGGCTGAAATCTCGGCATAGGCAAGCGCGTTGATGCCGGTGAAGAACATCGAACGGATGAAGCCCCCGGCGAGCAGCATGGCGAGGATCAGCCCATAGGGCGTGTCGGGTGTGAACAGGCCGTTGATGGCAATCGACGCGGCAGCGATGAGCGAGCCTGAAATCAGCACACGGCGGAAGCCCGCGACCCTGAAGATCAGGGCGGTGACGAATTTCATGCCTATGGCGCCGATTGCCGAGACGAAGGTGATCATGCCGGACTGGAACGGCGTCAACCCGAAACCGATCTGGAACATCAGCGGCAAAAGAAAAGGTACGGCACCAATGCCGATGCGGAACAGTCCGCCGCCGAGCACTGACGAGCGGAACACCCGATTGCGAAACAGCTCGAGCGCCAGCAGCGGATTCTTGGCGTGGCGCGCGTGCAGCAGATAAAGCACCGCCGATGCCAGCCCGACGGCAACGGTGATAAAGCCGGCAGCCGGCGGCAGGGCCGGCAGGCTGACCACCGACAGGCCGAACACAATGCCCGATGCCGCCAGCCCGCTCAGCACGAAACCGATGAAATCGAGCGGCGGCGTCTGCGCGGCGTCGGTCTTCGGCAGGAAACGCGTGGCCAGCCAGATCCCGATCAGCCCGATCGGTACATTGATCAGAAAAATCCAGTGCCAGGTGAAATAGGTTGTGATGAAGCCGCCGACCGGTGGACCGACCAGGGGGCCGACCAGAGCCGGGACGGTCAGCCACGACATGGCGGCGACGAGCTCGCTTTTCGGCGTGGCGCGTACCAGCACCAGGCGTCCGACCGGCGTCATCATGGCGCCGCCAATGCCTTGCAGGAAGCGTGAGACCACGAAAGCCGGCAACGAATTGGACATGGCGCAGGCGACCGAACCGATGATGAACACGGCGATCGCGGCGCGGAAGACATTCTTGGCGCCGAAGCGGTCGGCCATCCAGCCGCTGATCGGAATGAAGATCGCCAGGGATACCAGATAGGCGGTCAGCGCCAGCTTGAGCGCGATCGGGCTGGTGTGGATGTCGATGGCGATCGCCGGCAACGATGTCGCAATGACGGTCGAATCCATGTTTTCCATGAATAGAGCGACCGCCAGAATAAGCGGAATGGTGCGGTTCACGATGGATCCGGCCTTGAAATGTGCGTCGCTATTGCTTGCCGGCCTTGGGGCCAAACCGACACGTAGGGCGGTTATCACGCCTTGGCCCGGATGTCGCATTAATTTGCTGTCACGTTTGTGCGACCGCAAGTCGTGCGCAGCACCTGGGGCAAAATGCATCGTCGCCACTATACAACCATCGGCTTTTCAACGGCGACGGGACGTGTTACGAGCCAGCGCCAATCCTGAAAGGGAAGAAGACGAGTCGGCGCTGTCCATCCAGGGCGAGCGCCTTTCCTGCATTCCGAGGGCTGGCCATGGCAAAAATCATCGAGACGTCCACCGGCGCATTGGCGCTGACCTTTGACGACGTGCTGCTGCAGCCCGGTCATTCCGAGGTCATGCCTGGCGAGACCGACATCCGCACCCGCATCGCCGGCGACATCGACCTCAACGTGCCGATCCTGTCGGCCGCCATGGACACGGTCACCGAGGCGCGGCTTGCCATCGCCATGGCCCAGGCCGGCGGCATCGGCGTCATCCACCGCAATTTCTCGCCGGCCGAACAGGCCGAGCAGGTGCGGCAGGTAAAGAAATTCGAATCCGGCATGGTGGTCAACCCCGTCACCATCGGTCCCGAGGCGACGCTGGCCGATGCGCTGGGTCTGATGCGCACCTACAGCATTTCGGGCATTCCGGTGGTCGAGAACGGCGGCACCGGCGGCCACACCGTCGGCCGGCTCGTCGGCATCCTGACCAACCGCGACGTCCGCTTCGCCTCCGACCCGGCGCAGAAGGTCTATGAGCTGATGACCCGCGAGAACCTGATCACCGTCAAGGAGAACGTCGATCAGGACGAGGCCAAGCGGCTGCTCCATCAGCACCGCATCGAGAAGCTGGTTGTGGTCGATCGGGACGGCAATTGCGTCGGGCTGATCACGGTCAAGGACATCGAGAAGTCGCAGCTCAACCCGCACGCCACCAAGGATGCGCAGGGACGCTTGCGCGCCGCCGCCGCCACCAGCGTCGGCGATGACGGTTTCGAGCGGGCCGAGCGCCTCATCGACGCCGGCGTCGACCTTCTGGTGATCGACACCGCGCACGGTCATTCGCAGCGCGTCCTGGATGCGGTGACGCGGGCCAAGAAGCTTTCCAACTCGGTTCGCATCCTGGCCGGCAACGTCGCCACAGCGGAAGGCACGCTGGCGCTGATCGATGCTGGCGCCGACGCGGTCAAGGTCGGCATCGGGCCGGGCTCCATCTGCACCACCCGCATCGTCGCCGGCGTCGGCGTGCCGCAGCTCTCGGCAATCATGTCGGCGGTCGAGACGGCGCAAAAATCGGGTGTCTCGGTCATTGCAGATGGCGGCATCAAATATTCGGGCGATCTGGCCAAGGCGCTGGCCGCCGGCGCCAGCGCGGCGATGATCGGTTCGTTGCTGGCCGGCACCGACGAGAGCCCGGGCGAGGTCTATCTGCACCAGGGCCGCTCCTTCAAAGCCTATCGCGGCATGGGCTCGGTCGGCGCGATGGCGCGCGGCTCCGCCGATCGCTACTTCCAGGCCGAGGTGCGCGACACGCTGAAACTGGTCCCGGAAGGCATCGAAGGGCAGGTGCCGTACAAAGGACCTGTGTCTGGCGTGCTGCACCAGCTTGCGGGCGGCCTGAAAGCCGCTATGGGTTATGTCGGTGGCCGCGACCTTGCCGATTTCCGCGAGCGCGCCACTTTTGTGCGGATATCCAATGCCGGACTTCGTGAAAGCCACGCCCATGACGTCACGATTACCCGCGAAAGCCCGAATTATCCTGGCGGAGCCTGATCGCCATGCGCATTGGCGCAATCTGGCGGCGATGATCCTGCGGCTGTCGCGCCACGCCGCCGCACTCTGTTTCGCCACCGTGGCGATTTTCATCATCATGACGGCGATGGAGTTCCTCTATTTTCGCCAATTGAGCGGCGGACTTCCGTCGCTCGACATGCGCTATGCCGGTTTCACCCCGGATGAGGGCATGGCCTGGCTGACGGCGCTCGGCCGGCGTGGCAGCGAGATCATTCTCGTCTGGCATTACCTGACCTTCGACCTGCTGTTTCCGGCGCTGCTGTCGCTGACGATGGTCAGCCTGATCCTGGCAACGGGCCGGCGGCTGAAGAATTTCCGTGCACTGCCTGCGCAAACCCAGTCGATATTCGCAGCTGTGCTGGTGCTGCCCTACACGCTCGCCGACTATGCCCAGAACATCGCCGTGGCTCGTCTTTTGTCCGATTTCCTGTCTGCCAATCCGGATTCGCTATCCTTTGCCTCAGCGCTGATCGTCACCAAATTCGCGCTTCTGGCGGTGCCGGTGATCGTCATTGCGGCTTTCATTCTGATGGCTCAGAAACGGCCTTGAAGGCTGGGTGACAACGACAGGGGGCGTCTTGAACCAGACCGCGATCTTCTGGCCGATGCTGGCGCAGGTGCTGCTGGTCTATATCGTCTATGTCGTAATGGGCCGGCGCCGCCATGGTGCGGTCAGATCGGGCGAAGCCAAGACCGGCCAGTTCAAGACGCGCTCAACGGAGCCTGGTTCCAGCATCACCGTCGCCAACAATCTGAGCAACCAGTTCGAACTGCCGGTGCTTTTCTACGTCTTATGCCTGACGCTGCACGTGACCAATGGCGTCAATTATCTGACCTTGGCGCTGATGTGGATATTTGTCGTCTCACGCTATCTTCACGCATCGGTCCACTTGACCAGCAATCGGCTAATCCTGCGCAGCAGGGCATTCTACGTGGGCGCGGTCGTTCTCGCACTTGGCTGGATATGGCTGGCGCTGCATCTGCTCGGCTTTGTCTGAGCAAGCTCAAGCCTACAAATCGAACACGGCGATCTTGCGCTTGTCGAACCTGATCGCGAGTTCACCGCGCACCAGCCTGAGCGCGGCCTCGCCAAAGACGGCGCGCCGCCAGCCTTGCAATGCCGGCACATCGGCGTCCTCGCCCTCTGCAGCGATGCGATCGATGTCGTCACTGGAGGCGAGTACCTTCGATGCGACACCTTCCTTTTCGGCAACGATCCGCAGCAGCACCTTCAGCAACTCCGCCGCGGCGCTCGACCCCTCCGGCGGCTGGAAGCTCTTCGGCAGCTTCGGCATCTCTTCCCTGGGCAGCGCCAGGGCAGCGTTGACTGCGCCAAGCAGTGCCGTCGCCGTCGACGAGCGCTCCCAGCCCTTCGGCGTGGTACGCAGCTTGCTCAGCGCCGCCGTATCGCGCGGCGCCTGCTGCGCTACTTCGTAGATCGCATCGTCCTTGAGCACCCGGCCGCGGGGCACGTCGCGCTCGCGCGCTTCGCGTTCGCGCCAGGCGGCCACCGCCTGCACGATCGCCAGTTCCTGTGGCTTGCGCAGCCGCATCTTGAGCCGCTTCCAGGCATCCTCGGGATGCGGATCGTAGGTCTCGCGCGAGGTCAGCACGTCCATCTCCTCGTTCAGCCAGTGGGCGCGGTTTTCCCGCACCAACTCGGCGCTGAGGTGCTTGTAGACTTCGATCAGATGGGTGACGTCGGCGAGCGCGTAGTCGAGCTGCTTTTCGGACAGCGGACGATGGCGCCAGTCGGTGAAACGCGACGACTTGTCGAGCCGCGCGCCGGTGATGCGCTGCACCAGCTGGTCGTAGGAGACGCTGTCGCCGAAGCCGCAGACCATCGCCGCGACCTGGGTGTCGAACACCGGATGCGGCACCAGATCGCCGAGATGCACAATGATTTCAATGTCCTGCCGCGCCGCATGGAAGACTTTGACGATCGCCTCGTTGGCCATCAGCCTGAAGAACGGTTTCAGGTCGATGTCGGGCGACAGCGGATCGATCAGCGCCGTCACGCCGGGCGCTGCCATCTGGATCAGGCACAGGATCGGCCAGAAGGTCGTCTCGCGAATGAATTCGGTATCGACGGTGACGAATTCCGCCTTTTCGAAAGCGGCAATAACGGTCTCGAGTTCGTTCTGGGTGGTGATGACGTGCATCAAATCGCTTTTGGCAAGGATAGGGTCTCTTTCAATTTCAGCCGCGCGCGCTTTCGTCAAGCGCAAGCACCTTTATCGGGCTTTGCGGGTTCATCGGGATCGGCATTCCGCTTCGCCAACCGGGCAAAAACCGTCGATGTGCGCAACAGCGCCGTAAAACGGCTGCGATGGCTCGCCGGCACAGCAGAGCGCGCCCGCATCCGGAAAAGGATGACCGTCACGAAGATCGCATAGACGGTGGCGCTGAACACGAACAGCGCGCTCGGCCCGAAATATTGCATCACCGTCGAGGCTGCGAAGGGGCCGCCAATGGCGCCGAAGGAATAAAACAGCATCAAGGCTGCGTTGATCAGCACAAACTCGCCCTTGTCGGCGCGGTCGTTGGAATGCGCCGCCGACAACGAATAGAGCGGCATGGCAAAGCAGCCGAAGATAAAGACGAGCAGGAAGTTGAGGAAAGGGCTGCCGCCTGCCACGAACGCCAGCGCCAGTGCCGCCACCATCGCACAGCACGTCGTCATCAGCAGCACCGAGCGCCGGTCCCAGCGGTCGGAGAGATAGCCAAGCGGATATTGGATGATGGCGCCGCCGAAAATGCCGACGCTGACGAAGGTGACGACGTCGGCGACCGACATGCCGATCTGCTCGGCATAGACCGGCGACAGGGTGCGGAAGGCGCTGTTGGTCACGCCGACGGCGATGCAGCCGAAGCAGCCAAGCGGCGAGATGCGCCAGACGCGTGCCAAATCGAGTTTGACGTCTTCCGGCGGCGTCGGGTTGGAGCGGTCGCCGAGCGAAACCGGCACCAGCGACACGGTGATCATCATCGACATGATGGCGAAGATGGCAAAGCCGCCAGCGCCGAAGATCGGGATCAGGAATTGGGCGCCCGTCACCGAACCGATGTCGACCATGCGGTAAATGGCAAGCACCCGCGCCCGGTCGGTGTTGGTGACGCCGGAATTCAGCCAGGCTTCCATGATGGTGAACAGGCCGGCAAAGCAGAACCCGCCGGCAAAGCGCACGGCGCACCACATCACCGGATCGATGACCAGCACCAGCAGCAGCGTTCCCGCCGAGGCGATCGCCGCCAGCGCGGAAAAGGCGCGCACATGGCCGACGGACTTCATGATGCGGGTGACGGCAAGGCAGCCGAGCAAAAAGCCGGCGAAATAGAACGTGCCCATCAGGCCGATAGAGGAAGCGGGAAAACCCTCCTGCGCACCACGCAGCGCAATCAAAGTGCTCTGCAGGCCGTTGCCGCCGAGCAGGATGCCGGCGGCGATCAGGAGCGGGATCAGCGGGCGGATGGAGGACATGAAGGAAAGCCTGTCGTTGATCCTTCTTGAACCATCGCCTTCGCCAATGCCAGCGGCAATTCCCGGAGGCGTTGGGGCCAGCCGGGGGCTGCCGCTTCGCGCCGGACGTTCCGTGTTGGGAACTCAAGGCGTATCTTTGTAGTTCAGTGCTGGTGGGCGAATGCGCGTCTTGTGAGCTGCGGGTGTGCTGAGGACGGTGTCGGGCATCGACGTCCGTTTCTGCTGCTGCCTGAAGCTCCAAAGGGAGATCCGACATCATGAAGTTTCGTTCCGCATTCGCTGGATTTGCCGTGGCCGCAGTTCTGGCGGCCGGGCCGGCGCGGGCTGTCGACCTCGCCATGGTGTCGGGCGATACCGGCAACGGCCAGAGAATCCTTCGCGAGATCCTCGATCAATACGAGAAGAAGACCGGCAACAAGGTTAGCGTGGTTCCGGTGCCGCCCTCGGGGACCGACCAGTTTAGTCAATACAGGCTGTGGCTTGCCGCTGGAAACAGCGACGTTGACGTCTATCAGACGGACGTCATTTGGGCCCCCCAGCTTGCAAAGCAGCTCGTCGACCTGACCGCGGCGACCAAGGATGTCGTCGGCGCTCATTTCCCATCGATCATCAAATCGCAGACCGTCGACGGCAAGCTCGTCGCCTTGCCGATATTCACCGACGCTCCGGCGCTCTACTACCGCAAGGATCTCCTCGACAAATACGGCGCCAAGGTCCCGACCAGCTGGGCCGAGCTTGCCGATACTGCCAAGCTTGTCATGGACAAGGAACGCGAGGGCGGCAACAAGGACATGTGGGGCTTCGTTTTCCAGGGCAACGCCTATGAGGGACTGACCTGCGATGCACTCGAATGGGTGAAGTCGAACGGCGGTGGTCAGATCATCGAGCCGGACGGCACGATCTCCATCAATAATCCGCAAGCAGCCGCGGCGCTGGAAATGGCGAGGAGCTGGGTGGGAACCATCTCGCCTCCCGGCATTCTGGCCTATCAGGAAGAAGAGTCGCGCGGTGTCTGGCAGACCGGCAACGCCGTCTTCATGCGCAACTGGCCCTACGCCTATGCGCTTGGCAACAGCGAAAGCTCCCCCATCAAGGGCAAGTTCGAGGTGACGACGCTGCCGTCCGGGTCGGGTGAGGGCGCCCGCCCGGCAGCAACGCTTGGCGGCTGGAATCTTGCGGTTTCCAAATATTCGAAGAACCCGGCCGCAGCCGTCGAGCTGGTCAAATGGATCGCTTCGCCTCAGATGCAGAAGTACCGCGCCTTGAAGGGGGCATATCTGCCGACCATTCAGGCGCTCTATGACGATGCCGACATCGCCAGCGCCCAGCCGGTTATCCCGCGCTGGAAGGAAGTTGTCCTCAACGCGGTGCCGCGTCCCTCGGCCCAGGCCAAGACCAGGTACAATGAGGCATCGAGCGAGTTCTGGACCGCCGTCCACAACACCATGTCCGGCGAGGGCACGGCCGCCGACAACCTTGCCGATCTGGAGTTCTCCTTGACCAGGCTCAAGGGCACCGCCTGGTGACCTCGCCGCGCTCAGGCTCGCTGCTGGCGCGTCAGCGTGTGCGCTCGGCATGGCTGCTGCTTGCCCCGATGCTCATCGTGCTCGCCGCCGTTGCCGGCTGGCCGTTGATGCGCACGATCTATTTCGGCTTCACCGATGCCTCGCTCGCCGACCTCGAAGCCCGCCGCTGGGTTGGCTTCGCCAACTATTTCTCCGTCCTGCAAATGCCGAGCGGCCGCGTCATCTATGACGGGCTGCTCGCCGATCCGGTCTGGTGGCGCGCCGTCTGGAATACGGTGCGCTTCGCGGTGATTTCGGTAACCTGCGAGACGGTGCTCGGCATGATCGTCGCGCTGGTGCTCAACACCAAGTTTCGCGGCCGCGGCATCGTACGCGCCGCGATTCTAATCCCTTGGGCCATCCCGACGATCGTCTCGGCGAAAATGTGGCAGTGGATGCTCAATGACCAGTTCGGCATCATCAACGACGTCCTTCTCAAGCTCGGCCTGATCGGCACCAAGATAGCCTGGACGGCCAGCGCCGACACTGCCATGGTCGCCATCCTCATTGTCGACATCTGGAAGGCGACCCCGTTCATGGCGCTTCTCATTCTCGCCGGCCTCCAGATGCTTCCACAAGAAATCTATGAGGTCGCCAAGCTCGACGGCGTCGGCGCATGGAAAGTTTTCTGGAAGATCACCTTGCCGCTCATCCGGCCGGCGTTGATGGTGGCCATGATCTTCCGCGGTCTCGATGCGCTGCGCATCTTCGACCTGATCTACGTGCTCACGCCAAACAATATCCACACCAAGTCGATGTCGGTGTTTGCCCGCGAGAGCCTGTTTGAGTTCGACAAGTTTGCCTACGGCTCCGCCGCCTCGACGCTGCTCTTCCTCATCCTCGCTCTGCTGACCATGCTCGTTCTGTGGCTCGGCCGGATAAGACTGGACAAGGACTATTGATCATGTGGGGCTGCTGACCATGTGGATCGTCAAGCGCACGGCTTTCTACCTCCTCGTCGCCGTTATTGTCGTCGTCGCGGTATTCCCGTTTTACTACGCCATCGTCACCAGCCTGAAATCAGGGACGGCGCTCTTCCAGATCGACTATTGGCCGAAGACGATTACCTTCAGCAATTACAAGACCGTTTTCACCGAAGGGACCTTCCTGCGCAACCTCGTGAACTCGCTGTTCATCTCGAGCGCCGTTGTCGTCATTTCGCTGTTCCTCGGCGTCACCGCCGCCTATGCCCTGGCGCGCATCCGCTTCCGCGGCCGCTCGGCTCTGCTCCTCATTATCCTGTCCGTCTCTATGTTCCCGCAATTGGCGGTGCTTGCCGGGCTTTTCGAGCTGATCCGGGCCTTCGGCCTCTACAATTCGCCGTTCGCGCTGATCTTGTCCTATATGATCTTCACCTTGCCGTTCACCGTCTGGGTGCTCACCGCCTTCGTTCGCGACCTGCCGATCGAGCTGGAGGAAGCGGCGATCCTCGACGGCGCCACGCCCTGGATCATCATCAGCCGCGTTTTCCTGCCGCTGATGTGGCCGGCGCTGGCGACCACCGGGCTTCTCGCCTTCATCGGTGCGTGGAACGAATTTCTGTTCGCGCTTACGTTTACCTCCAACAACGAGCAGCGAACCGTGCCGGTCGCCATCGCGCTGCTCTCCGGCAGCTCGCAGTTCGAGATCCCGTGGGGCAACATCATGGCCGCATCGGTGATCGTCACCGTGCCGCTCGTCATCCTCGTCCTGATCTTCCAGCGCAAGATCATCTCCGGCCTCACCGCAGGCGGGGTCAAGGGATGAGGTGCATAATTGAACTGCTGGACAGAGCAGCGAACTCGGATTAACGCCTCTGGCATAAATTGATGCCGGTGGGACAGGGGCGGGAAGAACGCGAACTCGTCCCGGGCGCCGCTTGCCTTGACAAATGCACACTCTCATGTGCTTTTCGCGCAAATTTTCAGGCTGGGCCATCGTGCTTTGGCCGCAACCAACATCCGGACCTAGCAATGACAATGCATCGTTACCGCAGCCATACCTGTGCCCAGTTGAGGAAGAGCGACGTCGGCTCTTCCGTCCGCCTGTCGGGCTGGGTGCATCGCGTGCGCGACCATGGCGGCCTGCTGTTCATCGATTTGCGCGACCATTACGGCCTGACTCAGATCGTCGCCGATCCGGATTCGCCGGCCTTCAAGATCGCCGAGACCCTGCGCGGTGAATGGGTCGTCCGCGTCGATGGCGAGGTCAAGGCGCGCCTCGCCGACACCGTGAACCCTAATTTGCCGACCGGCGAGATCGAGATTTTTGCGCGCGAGATCGAGGTGCTGTCGGCGGCCAGGGAATTGCCGCTGCCGGTCTTCGGCGAGCCGGATTATCCGGAGGACATCCGCCTCAAATACCGCTTCCTCGACCTGCGCCGCGATACGCTGCACAAGAATATCGTCGCGCGGACGAAAATCATCGCCGAGATGCGCAAGCTGATGGGCGAGGTCGGCTTCACCGAATTCTCGACGCCGATCCTGACCGCCTCGTCGCCGGAAGGGGCGCGCGACTTTCTGGTGCCGTCGCGCATCCACCCCGGCACTTTCTACGCGCTGCCGCAGGCACCGCAGCAGTATAAGCAGCTGATCATGGTGTCCGGATTCGACCGCTACTTCCAGATTGCGCCGTGCTTCCGCGACGAGGACCCGCGCGCCGACCGTCTGCCGGGTGAATTCTACCAGCTCGACGTGGAGATGAGCTTCGTCGAGCAGGAGGACGTGTTCACCACCATGGAGCCGGTGATGCGAGGCGTTTTCGAGACCTTTGCCGCCGGAAAGCCGGTGACGCAGAAGTTTCCGCGCATCGCCTATGATGTCGCGATGCGCAAATACGGCACCGACAAGCCGGACCTGCGCAACCCGATCGAGATGCAGGCCGTCTCCGATCATTTTCGCGATTCCGGCTTCAAGGTATTTGCCAACATCCTTGCCAACGATCCGAAGGCCGAGGTCTGGGCCATTCCGGCCAAGACCGGCGGTTCGCGCGCCTTCTGCGACCGCATGAACTCATGGGCGCAAGGCGAGGGCCAGCCCGGCCTCGGTTACATCTTCTGGCGCAAGGAGGGCGAGAAGCTTGAAGGCGCCGGGCCGCTGGCCAAGAACATCGGCGAGGAGCGCACCGAGGCGATTCGCCTCCAGCTCGGCCTTGCCGATGGCGATGCCGCTTTCTTCGTCGCCGGCGACCCGAAGAAATTCGTCTCCTTCGCGGGTGCGGCGCGCACCCGCGCCGGCGAGGAGCTCAACCTTGTCGACCGTGATCGCTTCGAATTGTGCTGGATTGTCGACTTCCCGTTCTTCGAATGGAACGAGGAGGAGAAGAAGATCGACTTCGCGCACAATCCGTTCTCGATGCCGCAAGGTGGCATCGATGCGCTTAACGGCGAGGATCTGCTCGGCATCAAGGCGTTCCAGTACGACATGGTCTGCAACGGTTTCGAGATCGCCTCAGGCGGCATTCGCAATCATCTGCCCGAAACCATGGTCAAGGCGTTCGAAACGGTCGGGCTGGACCGCGCAACCGTCGAGGAACGCTTCGGCGGCCTTTACCGTGCCTTCCAGTATGGCGCGCCGCCGCATGGCGGTATGGCGGCCGGCATCGACCGTGTCGTCATGCTTCTGGTCGGCGCCAGGAACCTGCGCGAAGTGACCATGTTCCCGATGAACCAGCAGGCCTACGACCTGTTGATGAACGCACCGTCGGAAGCCAGCCCGCAGCAGCTTCGCGAATTGTCGCTGCGCGTCGTGGCGACGAAGAAAGAGGTTTAGGAAACGCTCCGAACAAGTCCTGTGGATTCATAAAAAAGCCCGGCATCGCTGCCGGGCTTTTGCTTGGAAGCTCGGTCAGTCTTCGTTCGCCGTAACCGTCACGCCGAGCGTCTTCGGCAGGTCGAGCGGGTTGGACATGGCGCCCGCCATGATCAGCGCGAACGGCACCGCTGCCGGCGGCTCGGCCGAGACCTCGATGCTCTGCGGATCGTCGAGGAACTTGTTGACCGCGGCCGAAACCTGCGCCGTCAGTTCCGGATTGTTGAGCTGCGCCATGCCGAATGGCACGATCGCCTTGGCCTGGTTGGCAATGTCCTTGCCGGACATGCCTTGCTGCTTGCCGGCATAATCGAGCACCTTCTTGGTCAGCGAATCGTCGTCGAAGCGGATCGAGGCGCTGTTGAACGATAGCTGCTGCAGCAGCCCGAGCATGGCCATGCCTTGCGCCGAATTGTCGGCGCCTTCAGGCTGAGCTGCCATCTTCTTCTGCATCTCCTGCATCGATTTGATGACATCCAGCGTGTAGCCGCCGAGATTGAAGGTCATGCCGAGTGTGCCGGCATTGTCGACCGAAATTTCGTATTTCGACAAATCCATCTTGCCGTCGGTAGGCTGCCAGGTGCCTTCCATCTCAAGATTGCCCGATATGTTCTGGTAGCCGAGTGCGTTGATGACTTCCTTGGACTTCGGATCTTCGACCAGCGTCAGGTCGGCAGTGAACTTTTCCGTGGTGCCGGAGAACGCCATGGCCTTGCCGTCGGCCGGCGGCGTGATTGCGATGGCAAGCCCGTCCATCGAGAAGGCAGGCTTGTCGGCGACCTTGACGGTCATGTTTTCGAGCTCGGCCGATTTGTACATCATCAGCGAGCCCAGCGGACCGCTTGCGCCTTCGGCCGGAACCGTCATGTCGTGGATGACGAAGGGGCTGAGATTGAGCGTGACGCCATCTTCGCTGTGTTCGAACGGCGAAGTCGATACGGTCGCGATTTGATAGCCGCCATTGGCTTCGGTCACGCCTTCGAGCTTGACGTCGCCGATCTTGAGCGCCTCCTTTTCGGCCGCCGGTCTGACCGCTACGCCTTGCAGAACCATGCTGGAGGTGTCGCCGGTTACTCCGGTCCAGGAGAGGTCGACGCCCTGGGCGGCGAGGGCAGCCTTCAGCCGGTCGGCGACCGCGGTATCCTGCGCGAACGCCGCATTCAGCGGCAGCGTCAGCAAAAAGGTCGAAAAAGCCAGTCTTTTAATAAGTGTCGAGTGTCTGATCGTCATCGAGAGCTCCCCTGAGAGTGTCCTGAAATTCTTTTCAATTCGTCGCGTCGTCACCATTCAGCGACGAACTGGACCGGAAAAAGGCGGGCCTCGGCACAATGGTCGAAAATCGCGGCCAAAGGCAAACCCGATCCATCAGGCTTGCGATAGAAGCCGGATGTAACGGATTGATGTTGGCCGGCGTCGCGACGCTTCCAATTCCTGTTGCACAATGCAGGTCGCGCAAAAGTGTGCAGCGGTTTTGCGCGACATGGATCAAAACAAGGACCTAAAGCGCGCGCATAAGGCCGGTCGAACGCGACGCGCTTTAGGAGGACGTATGCCGGCGCCTCTTGCCGCGAATCACCCGCTCGGCTAGTGCCAGCCCATGGGAAAAAGGCTTTTGCCGCCTGAAACTGGCGGCGGCGACAATATCGAGCCGGTCGATCTGAAGAAGGCGCTGGAAGAGCGCTATCTCGCCTACGCGCTGTCGACCATCATGCACCGGGCGCTGCCGGACGTGCGCGACGGGTTGAAGCCGGTGCATCGCCGCATAATGCATGCCATGCGCTTGTTGCGGCTCAACCCCGACCAGGGCTTTGCCAAATGCGCCCGCATCGTCGGCGAGGTGATGGGCAAGTTCCATCCACATGGCGACCAGTCGATCTACGACGCATTGGTGCGGTTGGCGCAGGATTTTTCGATGCGCTACCCGCTGGTCGACGGGCAGGGCAATTTCGGCAATATCGACGGCGATAACGCCGCCGCCATGCGCTACACCGAAGCGCGCATGACCGACGTGTCGACGCTGCTGCTGGAAGGCATCACCGAGGACGCGGTCGATTTCCGCCCGACCTACAACGAGGAAGACGAGGAGCCGGCCGTGCTGCCCGGCGCCTTCCCGAACCTGCTTGCCAACGGCTCGTCCGGCATCGCCGTCGGCATGGCGACCTCGATCCCGCCGCACAATGCGGCCGAGCTTTGCGACGCCGCGCTTCACCTGATCGATCATCCGGATGCGCCCGTCACCAAGCTGATGGACTTCGTGCAAGGTCCGGATTTCCCGACCGGCGGCATCATCGTCGACAGCCGAGCCTCGATCCTCGAAGCCTACGAAACGGGTCGCGGCGGCTTTCGCGTCAGGGCGAAATGGAGCCAGGAGGACCAGGGCAGGGGCACCTGGAACATAGTCGTCACCGAGATCCCCTACGGCGTCCAGAAGGCCAGGCTGATCGAAAAGATCGCCGAGCTCTTGATTGCGCGCAAGCTTCCGTTGCTCGAGGATATCCGCGACGAGAGCGCCGAGGACATCCGCGTCGTGCTGGTGCCGAAGAGCCGCTCGGTCGATCCCGGCATCATGATGGAATCGCTGTTCAAGCTGACCGAGCTCGAAAGCCGCTTTCCGCTCAACATGAACGTGTTGTCGCGCGGCAAGGTGCCGAACGTGCTGCCGCTGAAAGGCGTGCTCAAGGAGTGGCTTGAGCACCGCCGCGACGTCTTGATCCGCCGCTCCAAGCACCGTCTCGGCGAGATCGAGAGGCGGCTGGAGATCCTCGCCGGCTATCTGATCGCCTACCTCAACATCGACGAGGTGATCAGGATCATCCGCGAGGAGGACGAGCCCAAGCAGGTGATGATGGCCCGCTGGTCACTCACCGACACCCAGGCCGAAGCCATCCTCAACATGCGGCTGAGGGCGCTGCGCAAGCTCGAGGAATTCGAGATTCGTGAGGAATTCAACGGCCTGACCGGCGAGAAGAAGCAGATCGAGGCGCTACTTGCGTCCGACGCCAAGCAGTGGGCGACGATCAAGTGGGAAGTCGCCAATGTTCGCCAGAAATATGGGCCCGAGACCGAGATCGGCAAGCGCCGGACCGAGTTCGCAGATGCACCCGAACATGACCTGACCGATATCGCCCACGCCATGATCGAGCGCGAGCCGGTCACCGTCGTCGTATCGGAAAAGGGCTGGCTGAGGGCCATGAAAGGTCATCTGACCGATCACTCGGCCCTGACCTTCAAGGAAGGCGACAGCCTCAAGCTCGCCTTCCATGCCCAGACGACCGACAAGGTGCTGGTCTTCACCACCGGCGGCAAGTTCTACACGATCGGCGCCGACCGGCTGCCGGGTGGGCGTGGCCATGGTGAGCCGATCCGCATCATCGTCGACATGGACAACGACCAGGATATCGTCACCGCCTTCGTCCATGATCCCAAGCGCAAGCTGCTGCTGGTTTCGCATGACGGCAACGGTTTCATCGTGCAGGAAGAGGAGGTCGTCGCCAACACCCGCAAGGGCAAGCAGGTGATGAATGTCAAGGCGCCCGACGAGGCCCAGCGCTGCGTGACTGTCGCCGGCGACCATCTCGCCATTGTCGGCGAGAACCGCAAGATGCTGGTGTTCCCGCTGGCCGAGATCCCGGAGATGGGACGCGGCAAGGGCGTGCGCCTGCAGAAATACAAGGATGGCGGTGTCCTCGACCTCAAGACCTTCACGCTCGCAAGCGGTCTGTCCTGGCAGGATTCGGCAGATCGCACCTTCACCAAATCGCGTGACGAGCTTGCCGAATGGATCGGCGCCCGCGCCTCGGCCGGCCGCATGGTGCCAAAGGGCTTTCCGCGCACGGGCAAGTTCGGGTAGGCGCGCGAAGGAGCATGACCTTTCGGGGGGCGGTCAGGCGAGGTGGTGAAAGGGAATTCGTGTTTTCGTGCCCGGCGGCGCATTTTGTTCTTGCTTTGTGCCGGCAGCTATGCTACTAATTTCGCTATAGTGCTGATTCGCACCGACGACCCGCCTGCCAAGGCGGGTTTTTTGTTTCGGGCTCCTTTCGACCAAATTGGAATGCCGTCACGATTGCTGCACTATATCAGTGCATAAGCTTCGCCATGGGAAATCGCGGGGATAACGCATCTGGACGACACGGGGCGTTGGGGAGGTAGTCGCTTGAAGGAAGTCAGGATACAGAAGCCGGAGCGGCAGCAGCGCCTGTTTGGCCTGTCGACGCCGCTCAGGGCCGCTGTCATTCCGCCGCTGTCGGCGGCGCGCTGGCTCCTGGTGCTGATCGTCGCCGCCGGCGTTTATTTCTTCCACGGCTTCCTATTCCCGGTCCTTGCCGCCCTGGTGATCGCTTTCGCCAGCTGGCCGCTCTATCGGCGGCTGCTCGCCGGCGTCGGCGGCAACCGCACGATCGCCGCGACCCTTGCGATCCTGTTCATCCTGACCTTCCTGGTGGTGCCGATCGCGCTTGCCGGCACCTATGCCATCAACGAGGTGCGCGAATGGGTCGGCTGGGCGATCGAGACCAACCGCTACGGCGCGCCGACGCCGCACTGGATCGCCACGCTGCCTGTGGTAGGCGAATGGCTCAATGAACAATGGACGGTCAACGTTGGCCATCCAGGCGGTATCGGCGAACTGATCCAGCTGATCAGCGGCGCCAATATCGGCAGCATCTATCGCGGCGTGCTTGCCGCCGGCGGCAGCGCCTTCGGCCTTTTGCTGACGCTGCTGTTCATGATGATCGCGCTGTTCTTCGCCTATCGCGACGGCGAGCATTTCGCCGGGCAGGTCGATCGCCTCGGCGAACGCATCCTGCCGGCCAGATGGGAACGGATCTCACGCGTGGTGCCGGCGACGATCTCCTCGACCGTCACCGGCATGACGGTTATCGCCATCGGCGAAGGGCTGGTGCTGGGCATCGCTTACTGGTTGGCCGGCGTGCCGTCGCCGGTGACGCTCGGCGCACTGACCGGCATCATGGCGCTGATCCCCGGCGGCGCGCCGCTGTCGTTCACGCTGGTCTCGATTTATCTCGCCGCCAGCGGCTCGCCGATGGCCGGCCTGGCGCTGTTCATCTGGGGCGCCGTCGAACTCTTCGTCGTCGACAAGACATTGCGCCCGAAGCTGGTTGGCGGGCCGATAAAGCTGCCCTTCCTGCCGACTTTCTTCGGCCTGATCGGCGGCGTCAAGACAATGGGCTTTCTCGGCCTGTTCATCGGCCCGGTGCTGATGGCCCTGCTGGTCGCGATCTGGCGCGAATGGCTGCGCGAGGTGGAGCTGACCGATGAACTCGCTGCCGCCGAACCGGCGGAGCAGGAAGATGCACCGCCGCAGATCGAAATTGTCGCCGAACGCGCCGCCGCGAAAAAGAATCAGGCCGGGTGACTGACGGCGAGCGTGGCGCGGCGCTTACGCCCCTCGTGCAACTGCCAGAGCGAATGGCCGATCAAGGTGACGATGAGGATCGTGCCGCCGATCAGGCTGTTGCGCGACGGGGTCTCGGCGAAGATCATCCACACCCAGACCGGCGCCAGCACGGTTTCTAACAGGTAGAACATCGCCACTTCCGGCCCGGAAATGTATTTCGGACCGTTGGCGAGGCAGAAGAACGAGATCGGCATGATGACGGCGCCGTTGAAGACGATCCACCACGGTGCGTTGACGTGAAAACCCACCTTGGAAACCATCAGGGCGGCGATGGCCAGTGGCAGCACGACTCCGATCAGCGCGGTGAAGCCCATATCCTTGCCGCTGGCGCGGGAGATGGTGATGGCCGCGGCGATCATGAAGGCGGAGCATAGTGCCATCAGGTCGCCGAAGAGATGCCCGGTTCCGACGGAATCACCGACAATCATCACGACGCCGGCGATCATCAATGCCAACGCTGCGACCGTCAGGGGCTGTGGCCTCTCCTTCAGGAATAGCCACGACAAAAGGGCCGCGAACATGGTGGTGAAGGCCAGGATGAAAACGAGGTTGGCGGTCGAGGTGTTGTAGACGCCAGTGATGAAGGCGATCGAGCCGAGTCCGTAGAGGGCGGCAACGATGAGCCCTGACCAGCCCGGGATAAGCTGCGGTGCCTTTGCGCTCAGCGAGCGCCAGATGGCCCAGATGACGAGCGTGGCCACGAAGGTCGTGCCGGTGCGCAAGAGCAGGATCGTCCATGCCTCGCCGTCGGCGAGCCGGATCAGCGGAATGTCGACGGTCAGCGTCAACCCGCCGATGGTGGTGATCAGAAGGCCTCTCTGGTGGTCGTTGTGGGAAGACATGCAGCAATTCTCGCGATAGGCTTGGAGGCGCAAAATTGACCCGCCCGGTCTTCCGCCGATCGGCCGGAAGCCCAGCGGCATCCTCCTCGAAACAATTTAAGGGTGAATACCGAAAGCGGAAATCAGCGCGAAACCGCTTCGTGATTGTAGCGTTCCCAGCCTTTCGGGCCGAGATGCTCCTGCGGCTGGAAGCGCATCTTATAATTCATCTTGCGCGAGCCGTTGACCCAGTAGCCCAGGTAGACATGGGGCAGCCCCATCGCCCTGGCGCGGGCGATGTGGTCGAGGATCATGAAGGTGCCGAGGGAACGGTCCTCGAAGTCCGGGTTGAAGTAGGAATAGACCATCGACAGGCCATCGGCCATCTTGTCGGTGAGGGCCACGGCGATCAGTTCGCCCTGGCCCTTGCCGGTGATGAAGCTATCAGGTCCGCGGCGACGGTATTCGATGACCTTGGTGTCGACATGGGTATCCTCGACCATCATGGCGTAGTCGAGCACGGTCATGTCGGACATGCCGCCACGGCGGTGGCGGGCGTCGAGATAGCTGCGGAACAGCGAATACTGCTCGGTGGAGGGTTCGGCGTCGTGCATGGCGCCGACCAGATCCGAATTATGCTGTATGACGCGTTTCATGTTGCGGCTGGCGGTGAATTCCTGCGCCAGGATGCGCACCGACACGCAGGCGCGGCAGGTCTCGCAGGCCGGCCTGTAGGCGATGTTCTGCGACCGCCTGAAACCGCCCTGCGTCAACAGATCGTTCATCTCGGGGGCCTTGTCGCCGACCAGGTGAGTGAACACCTTGCGCTCGAACTGCCCCTCGAGATAGGGACACGGCGAGGGCGCGGTCAGAAAGAACTGTGGCGACTGGGTCGGGTGCTGCGTCATCGAGCCTTGGAAACACTCCTGCGAATCGCTCTACCTTTGGCGCGGACGCCGAAAAATTCAACAGGATTGTGAAAGCCTGGGTGATTGGACGTCTTCACTTTTGCGCGCAAAGGCCGCGGCCGCGCTTCAAAGCCGCTCAGCGGCCGCTGCGGCTGACGACCGTGCCGAGCAGCAGGTCGTGCAGCATGCGCTTGCGGTCGGAAAACAGGCTCACCAGCAGGACCAGCGGCGAGAGGATGACATTGCCGGCCCAAAACAACACCGAATGGACGACGGCAGTCAACCCGTCGATGCGGCTGCCGTCGAGCCGGTCGAGCCGGATGCCCATCATCTTCATGCCAGCGGTGGCCTGATCTTTACTGCCGAGCGTGTTCCAGATGTAGAGGATGGCGACGGCCGGCACGAGAATGGAAAACAGCATCCAGCCGAGGCCGAGCGTCAACAGCCCAAACAAGAACACCAGGATCGCGAAAGGAATGGTGAGCAGCGCGACGATGAAATAATCGATGACGAAGGCGAGAATGCGCCGCGTGCGCACGCCCTCATAGGCGCGGACGTCTTCGAGCCTGCTGGTGATGATTTCGCCGTCGAGAACGCGAGCGTTCATGTCATTTCCTCGTAATCGAACCCGGGTTAATGCACGGGCCGCGTATTGATGAAATGGTGAAGGTTCGCGGTGGAATCAAGATCGAACCATTCGCCACCGTAGATGGTGACGGAGTGCCCGGCGCCGTCTGACTTGTTGAATTCATGGCGCGGATAGCGTTAGCTTGCTGCGGCGCAACAAAAGGTGCCGAGCCGAGGGGACGGGGCGACATGGACTACGACATGCTGGTCATCGGCAGCGGCCCATCCGGGCGCCGCGCCGCGGTGCAGTCGGCCAAGCTCGGCAAGTCGGTGCTGGTGGTCGACAGGGGCCGGCGTCTCGGCGGCGTGTCGGTACACACTGGCACCATACCGTCGAAGACGTTGCGCGAGACGGTGCTCAACCTCTCCGGCTGGCGTGAGCGCGGCTTTTATGGACGCGGCTACCGGGTCAAGCAGGACATTTCGGTCGGCGATCTGGTCGAGCGCCTGCACAAGACGCTCGACCATGAGGTCGAGGTGCTGCAGCACCAGTTCATGCGCAACACGGTCAAGAGCGCTCGCGCCGCGGCAAAATTCCTCGGCCCCAATAAGGTCAGCCTGACCACCGACACCGGCGACTACAGCGAGGTTGGCTTCGCCCATGCACTGATCGCGGTCGGCACCCGGCCGCACCGGCCGCGCGACGTGCCGTTCGACAAAACACGGATTTTCGACAGCGACGAGATGCTGGAGCTCGACCGGCTGCCGCGCACGCTGACGGTGATCGGCGCCGGCGTCATCGGCGTCGAATATGCGACGATCTTTTCCGCGCTCGACGTTCCGGTGACGCTGGTCGAGCCGCGCAATACCATGTTGGATTTCGTCGACCGCGAGATCGTCGACGACTTCATCCATCAGATGCGCGACCGCGGCATGACCATCCGCTTGGGCAGCGCCGTCAAGGAGATCGCCTCCAAACCCGATTATGCCGAGGTGATGCTGGCAGACGGCCGCACCATACGTTCCGAGATGGTGCTTTATGCTGCCGGGCGTACCGGCAATGTCGGCAGCCTGGGCTTGGAAGCGGTCGGCATCGAGTCCGATTCCAGGGGCCGCATCAAGGTCGATCCGCAGACCTTCCGGACCAGCGCGCCCAACATCTATGCCGCCGGCGACGTCATCGGTTTTCCGAGCCTGGCCTCGACCTCGATGGAACAGGGCAGGGTGGCCGCCTGCCATGCGTTCGGCGTGCCCTTGCCGCCGCCGCCCGAAACCTTTCCCTACGGCATCTACGCCGTGCCGGAAATCTCCACCGTCGGCCAGTCGGAGGAGCAGGTGCGCGAGAGTGGTGCTGCCTACGAGGTCGGCGTGGCGCGGTTTCGCGAGACATCGCGCGGCCACATCATGGGCGTCAATACCGGCTTCCTGAAGCTTCTGTTCTCGATCGAAACACGCCGTCTGCTCGGCGCCCATATCGTCGGCGAGGGCGCGACCGAACTCATCCACATTGGCCAGGCGGTCATCAATCTCGGCGGCACCGTCGACTTCTTCGTCAACAACACCTTCAACTATCCGACGCTGGCCGAAGCCTACAAGATCGCCGGGCTGGACGCCTGGAACCGCATGGGGCGAGGATAGCTTCGAGGCTCATCGATCTGACGTTGCAACGGCGACCGCAGGATCCGCCAGCCATTGCCTGACGATCTCGGCGTCCGGATCGCCGATTTCATGGCCGGAGGCAATGGTTTGGGTCTCGACCTTGGCGCCATGCGAACTCAGCAGGGCGGCCAACACCGGCGCGAATGGCGCATAGGTCAGGTCGGCGGCGCCGGCGATGATCAACGCCCGCGCCTTCGACAGGTCGGCCGGCGGCACCTCGTCAAGCACCGGCATCGAACGCAGCAATGCGGCGCGCTCGATCAGGCCCGGATGCAGCAGCATGACGCTTGAGACCAGATTGGCGCCGTTCGAATAACCGACAAAGGTCGCGCGGCTGAGATCGAAGCGGTGGCGCTTCGCGATGCCGTCGACGAAGCCCGCGAATGCGTCCGCCTCCGCACGGATGCTCGCCTGTTCGAAACGCGTCGGGGTGATTCGCGTGAACCAGCGGAACCCGCCCTCCTGAGGGATGCGGCCACGGACCGCAACCAGCGCCGCATGCGGCGCGATTTGCCGACCAAGCGGCAGCAAGGTCGTCTCATCGACTCCCGATCCATGCTGCAGGAACAGCCAGTCACCGGGTAAATTGGCGGGTCGATGGAGCCGGTAGAAAAAGCCTGAATTTTCCTGCAAAATACCGTCTTCGAGGCTCTCCTCGGCCATAGTCACATCCTTTTGATTTCGCGTTACTTTCGTTAATTTGCCGGCTTCAAAACGAAATATTTTCAAGCTCCGCGAAAGTTGATTGAACCGGGCGCATTTCAGTCCGTTTCTTTGCCGATATAATCCCCGCGGGAGGGATCGAAGCAGTGTGCGCCGGGTGGTCGCATGCCGGCATGAACAACCAGCTTTAAGGCCTTTTATCGATGACCATGCCAGTTTCGCCGGAACGCGATACGCGTATTGACGTGTTCCGGGCTCTCGCCCTCCTGACCATATTCATCGACCATGTGCCGGGCACCGTTTTCGAAACCCTGACCTACAAGAATTTCGGGTTTTCGGATGCGGCCGAGGCCTTCGTGCTGATCTCCGGCATGTCCGTCGCTCTCGCCTACGGCACCAAATTCCAGCCGGGAAACCGGCTGATTGCAACGCTGAAAATGTGGCGCCGCGCCGGCGTGCTCTATGTCACCCACATCGTCACGACGATGGTGGTCATGGCTATCTTCTGCGCGGCGGCGGTGTTTGCGAAACGGCCGGACCTTCTGACGCTGATCAACATCGAGCCGCTCGTCAGAAACCCGCCACAAGTCCTGGTCGGCATCGTCACGCTCGGCCATCAACTCGGTTACAACAACATACTGCCGGTCTATGCAGCGCTGCTGTTGATGGCGCCGGCCTTCCTGCTGTTCATCAGCTATCGGCCACTGGCGGCGCTTGCCGTATCCGCAGCCCTTTGGCTGCTTGCCGGAATCTACCAGATCGCGCCACCGAACTACCCGGAGCCCGGGTTCTGGTTCCTCAATCCGCTGTCATGGCAATTGCTGTTCAATATCGGCATGGCCAGCGTGTTGCATGTGCGGCGCGGCGGCACCATCCCGGTCAATCTCTGGCTGGTCGGCGCCGCCGCCGCCTATGTGCTCACGGCGCTCGTCTGGGTGCACAGCCCGCTGTGGGGGCATGTGTCATGGCTCGACCTGCCGGTGGTGCTGACCGGTTTCGACAAGACATTCCTGTCGTTGCCGCGACTGCTGCACATCCTGGCGATGAGCTACCTGGTCGTCGCCTTGCCTTCCGTCTCGAACCTGTTCCGCACCGGTCGTGACAATCCGCTCGCCATATTGGGCAAACGCTCGTTGCCGGTTTTCATTGCCGGAACGGTGATTGCCATGGCGGCGCAAGTGATGAAGCTGATCAACCCGGGCGGCATTGCCTATGACAGTCTGCTGCTCGCCGCCGGCATCGCCATGCAGTTCGCGCTCGCCTTCTATCTGGAGTGGCTGTCTGCCATCGGCTGGTCCGGAAAGGGCAAGCCGATCCGCAACGAGGCGGCCCGCTCGTCCTTTGAAATTGGGCCGATGGCCGCGCAAGCGAACCGATAAACCTGGACGCTCGATCTGCCGGCCTCAAGCTATGCTCGGCGGCGGTCCGGACGATGCCCTGACGACAAGTTCGACGTCGAGCGTTTCTCGCCGCACCGTGCCGTCGAAGTCGAGGATTCTTCGCGCTGCCCGGCGGCCGATCTCGGCGATCGGCTGGGCGATGGTGGTGAGCGGAGGCTCGCAAATTGCGGCTTCAGGCACGCCGTCGAAGCCGACGACGGAAACATCGCGGGGAACCGCGATGCCCCGTGCGTTGAGCCATTCCAATGCCACCATTGCGATCCGGTCCGACATCGCCAGGATGGCGGTCGGCGGTTCCGCCGAGGCGAAGATGGTTTCGAGACCAGCCCTTGTGCTCGCCTTGTCGTTTTCGGTCTCGTAGACCGGCACCTTGGCGGTGTCGACACCGAACCTGGAAAGCTCTTCGAAATAGCCGAGGAGGCGGTCACGGGTTCCGGTATACGACGCTGTCCGGACCTGCTCGGGCGAGACAAGACCGGTGCTGTCGTCGGCGAAGGCCAGCGACAACACGGCGAAGCGGCGATGTCCAAGTACCGCCAGATGGTGCGCCGCGAGCCGGCCGCCGGCAACATTGTCGATACTGATCGCCGAGACCGTGTCGTCCTGCGAGCCGAACTCGAGCGCAACGAAGGGCAGCTTTCGTTCGCGCGTCAGCTCGACGAGACGCGGACCGCCCTCGATGCAGAACAGGATGAAGCCGTCGACCAGGGCGCTCTGGATGTTCCAGGCAAGTTTTTCCTCGTTGCCAGCCGACACCAGAGCAATTCCCGCGCCGGTGGCGTCGCAGGCCTCCGAAATGCCGGCCATCATCACGCGGGCAAAGGGGTCGTCAAAGAAATAGGACAGCGGCTCGGTGGTGGCGACGCCGATCGCATTGACCTTGCCGGCACGCAGCAGGCGGCCCTTTGGATCGGGGCCGGCATAGCCCAGCGCCTCGGCCGCCGCCTTGACCCGCTCGCGGACTTCCTCGCGCACGATTTCGGGACGGCTGAAGACATTGGAGGCAGTGCCGTGTGATACGCCCGCGGCTTTGGCGATGTCGGCCAGCCGGATGGGCCTCCTGCTGCCTTCGGTGAGTGATGCCATTTGTTTGTCTCCGGGACTCCGGTCCAACAGTATCGCCGATTACCTAACACCTTCCTTGGATCGATTCAAATTTTTGCTTGACATTTATGGTGCGGCGCGTATTCTTTGAATCGATCCAAGAGCGTTTTCTTCCGCAGATCGATACAAGAGGATAGAGTGCCATGCACCCCATCAATTATCTGTTCGAGGACATTTACCGGAACGACTGGAGCATCCGCTCGAGCGCGGAGGCCCGGAAGCGGCGCGACAGGACCGGTCCGTGGATTCGCGACCTGCG
Source organism: Mesorhizobium sp. M1399 (assembly GCF_040317735.1). Classification (NCBI taxonomy): domain Bacteria; kingdom Pseudomonadati; phylum Pseudomonadota; class Alphaproteobacteria; order Hyphomicrobiales; family Phyllobacteriaceae; genus Mesorhizobium; species Mesorhizobium sp. M1399. The sequence goes on along the minus strand of NZ_JAMYKZ010000012.1, from coordinate 263,456 downwards.
TTTCCTCGTACGACGCAAGCGGAGCTGACCGGCAGCGTATTTTTTGCGCCTGCTGATTGGATCGATTCAAGAGGAGATTAAGCCATGCACCCGATCAAGCATCTGTTCGAAGACATCTATCGCAATTATTGGGGCATCTCGCCGGCCACCGAACGGCCGGAGCGACGGCGTGTGGTCAAGACGACCAAGCGCGACGGGCAAGTCCGGCTCGAACGTCCGCGAGACTGAGCTGGCAAGACAGAGCTCGTGGATCGAGCGCGGCTGGTGAAAGAGCAGCGGCTGCCATTGGTTGCCGCATCAATGGCGGCCCGGGCGCATCAGCGCCGAGGCGGCCATCACCAGCCAGCCGCCAATCAGCAAGGTGCCGCCGATCGGCGCCGACATCGGGAACAGCCGCGAGCCAAGGAAGTCGCGAGCGAGAAGATCACCCGAGAACAGCAGAAGCCCGACGAGAAGGATGAGGCTTCCGCTTCGCAGAACGGTATTTCCTCCGAGCAGCCCGACGGCAAGGAAGACCGGCGCATGCATTAGCAGAAAGGACGCGGCCGTACCGACGAAAGCGCCGCCGAGATGCGCCGACGCCGCCGAAAGCGCCACGCCGGTTGCGCCGCATAGGGCGCCGGCAAATATCAGAATGCGGCCGCCTGCCGCGTGTTCATCCGTGCTCATTTTCCAGGCCTCCGTAATTGCTGGCGACCGCCTGAGATAGCGCTGCGCGAACCGTGTCAGGATTTGCCGGCTTCCGCCAGCATGTCGCGTTCGCGGCGCGACTGGACCAGCCAGTTATAGGCCGCTCCGCCCGCCATGAGCACGGATGTGCCGAGAAACACCGCGCGCATGCCGAAATGGCCACCAACGAAGCCGCCGAGCAACGGTCCGGCGACCTGCCCGACATATTGCGCCGAGATCGACAAGCCCAGCACATTGCCGCCGACGCCGTCAGGCACATTGTGGCGGATGACGCTGGTGATGCAGGGCAAAAGACCGCCAAGCGCCAGGCCCATCAGGAAACGCAGGCCGACGAGCTGCCAGCCTTGCGTGACGAAGGCCTGCGGGATCAGGAGCAGCGCCGAGACTGCGAGCGTGGCAACGATGACGTTCCAGTGGCCGATACGGTCGGCGAGCTTGCCGAGCCGCGACGCCGACAGGATGGCGCCGAGCGCTGCCGCCGACATGACGATGCCGGAGACCAGCGTGACCTGGCTCGGATCTTCGATGAGCTGCTGGACATAGACGGTGATGATCGGCTCGATCGACATGGTGGCGAAACTCAACAGCGTCCCGGTCGCCAGCATGGCGACGACGGGGCGCTTGTCGGGAATTTGCGACCAGCCGCCTTTCGCCTTTTCTTCTGACGCGGCCTTGGCGGCAACCGGGCGAGGGGCCTCCTTGATCAGCAAGGTGGTTGCCAGAAAGGCCAGGAAAATGACGCCGCCGGCGAGCAGGAATGTGGCGCGGATGCCAATCAGCGGCGGCAGCGCGCCGCCGAGCAGCGGGCCGACCAGGGCACCGGCCGTGATTCCGGCCGACAGCACGCCCAGCGCCCAGCCGGAGCGATCCTTCGGCGTCTGCATGGCAACCAGGATGGTCGAGCCCGAAGAATAGCCGCCGGCAAAGCCGATCAGCAGGCGCAAGAACACCAATTGCCAGACAGTCTGCACCATGCCGGTCAGCGACATGCACAGCGCCATGCCGAAACTGGCGCGCACCAGCATCAGTTTGCGGCCGTAGCGGTCGCCTAACCGCCCCCACAGGGGTGCGACCAGCGCGGCAGCAAGGAAAGTGGCGCCGTAGGCGATGCCCGACCACTGCACGATCGCCGCATGGCCCTCGGCGCCCAGCTGTTCGACGTAGAGCGGCAGGAACGGCAACAGCAGCGTCATCGCTGCGAGCGTGCTGAACGAGCCGGCAAAACACACGGCGAGATTGCGGCGCCAGTGGACGTTATGCGTGCCTTGCACGGCGAGGGTGGCGTCTTGCGGCATGTCAGAGACTGCTGTCGTTGGGTTGCTGCGGATACCATTTTGGGATACCAAACTGGTATCCGTCATGGACGCAAGGCTGGTCGCTGTCAATGCGGTCCCTGCAAAGTGATCGCCAGTAATGGCCGGTGAGCAGAGGGCCAATGAACCGGCTCCAACAAACGGAACGCCAATGTCGCAGATGCAGAACGTCGAAAAGCAGCTTCGCGAGATGATCCTCGGGCTCGAGATCGGTCCCGGCGAGCGGCTGACGGAGCGCTGGGTCGAAAGCCGCTTCGGCGCCTCGCGCACGCCGGTCAGGGCGGCGTTACTGCGGCTGGAGACCGAAGGCCTGATCTGCCGCGACGGCCGCGGCTGGACGGTCTCGCCCATCAATCTTGCCGAGCTGGAGCAGATCGCCGTCTATCGCGAGGCGGTCGAGGTCGCGGCAGTCAGGCTGACTTGTGCCTTGCAGGACAGAGGTGCCGTCGAAATCATCGAGGCGATGCTCGATTCCTGCGACGACCAGACGCCGCGCGAGGAATGGCATCGTGTCGGCATGGATTTTCATATCGAGCTGGCGCGCCTGTCAGGCAACGAGTTCCTGTTCAGAGCGGTTCGTGATGCGATGACGCGCCTGTCGCGCGCCCGCTGGCTCGAGGTTCGCGACGAGGCAGCGCTTGGCCGTGCCTGGGCCGAACACCATGCCATTCTGTCGGCGGTGCGGGCCGGCGATGCCGATGGGGCCGCCTGCCTGCTTTCATCTCATATCGACGGTAGCCGCGACCGGCTGGTGACGTCGTTGCGCAACGACCGGCGCGGCCTGCGCGCCAGGGGATTTGCCGTCGTCGCTTGAGTGAGGATCGGCGGCCATTGATCACGAAAAAGGCAGATGAGCGAAGAAAGCTACTTTCGGTCTCGCTTCGCAAATGCCGATGGCGTAAGAGCGGCGATGGAAAACAACCGATTTGACACACCCGTGACCGTCAAGGGCGCGGCGGGAAGCAATCAGCTCTTGCGTACGGCCCGCGAGGCTTCCGACTACCTCCTCAACAATTGGCCCGGCAAGCGCAGCCCCAAGCACCGCGAAGCGCTGCAAGCCTGTCATGATGCGCTGGCCGGCGACAAGCCGGCCATGAACGCAAGACGGGCCTTCATTGCCGCCGCCCGCGAAGTGAACGTCTTCGTCAGCGACAAGGCGCCGGCCTGAGGCATAGCGGGGACTTGATCGAGACCCGGGCCGCCTGACAGGCCTGATATCATCACTCGGCCGTTTCGGTGTTGGTTTGGGACTCGCTTTCGCCCTCGGGCTTCGAGCGCTCCTTGGCCGCGACTTTGGCAGCCTGCTTTTCCGCCTTCTTGGCAGCCTTCTGCCGGTCGCGTTCCTTGCGTTCCTGACCGTAGTTCGGTGCTCGTGCCATATCGTTTCCTTTCATTGTGCTTGGCCTTTGCCTAGGAGCATTGGGCCACAAACACAACACCGCAAGGCACGATCGGCTCCATATCTCGTCGCAGTCCGGGGAGCCCCGCTTCAGGGCGTTTTTTCAGGCGCCGTCCCGGTCGAGGACGAGATCGGCGGGCCCGAACCGGTCCTTTGCCGTGAATTGCTGGTGCCAGTAGGGATAGAGCACGGGCGGCCTGCTGACCACGTCGAGGCGTGTGCGCTCCTCATCGCCGAGCACCAGGCTTGCAGCAGCGATATTGTCCTTGAAATGCGCTTCGGTTCGTCCGCCGATCACCAGCGAACTGACGGCGGGCCGGCCAAGCAGCCAGGCAAGCGCCACCTGCGCCGCCGACACGCCGTGGTTGTTGCCGATATCGATCAGCACGTCGACGATCCGCCACAGCCGGTCCTCGTCGCGGATCGGCGGTTCCGACCAGCCACTGAGCTGGCGGGCGGTCGGCTGGTCACGGTGGTATTTGCCGGACAGCAATCCGCCGGCGAGCGGGCTCCAGACCAGCACGCCGAGCCCTTGGTCGACCGAGATCGGCAACAATTCATACTCGGCCTCGCGGGCTTCCAGCGTGTAGTGGATCTGCTGGGTGACGAAGCGCGGCTGGTGATGACGGTCACTGATACCGAGCCCCTTCATCACCTGCCAGCCGGAATAATTGGAACAGCCGACATAGCGGACCTTGCCCTGCGCGACCAGCGTGTCGAGCGCGGCGATGGTTTCCTCGAGCGGTGTCAGGCCATCCCACTCATGCAGGAAATAGATGTCGATGACATCGGTCCTGAGGCGCTTCAGGCTCCTCTCGCATTCGCGGATCAGATGATAGCGCGACAGGCCTTCATCATTGGGGCCTTTGCCGATCCGCATGCGCGCCTTGGAGGCGATCAACACGTCGCCCTTGCGCTTGCCGCAGAGCGCCTCGCCGATGATCTCCTCCGACACCCCGTTCGAATAAACGTTGGCGGTGTCGATGACGTTGATGCCCGCATCGATGCAAAGGTCGATCATCCGGCGCGCCTCGTCGAGGTCGGTCTTGCCGACCGCCGAAAACGCGCCGCCGCCGCCGAACGTCATGGTGCCCATGGTCAGCGTCGAAACCTTCAGCCCGGAACGGCCGAGAGTGCGGTATTCCATGTCGTATCCTCATGATTTTATCGGGAAAGGGCGTTTCAAACGACAGCCCTGAATGAACCGGGCATTTGTAGGATAATTCGTTCCGCTTGTCGCCCGTGTTGCAGGGCAACATCGATCACATCTTACGGATTGGGCGCGCAGCCAGCGCAACAGCGGCTGCAATAAAACCGTCATTGCCGGCCTATACTAACATCGGTTCAGCGCTTCGATTTCCGGCCGCCGGGCCGGGCGGCAGAGCGCCTGACAGCGGCCGACACGGCCTGTAAGCGGAGCAGCGCAAATGACCGAGATAAAACAGAATTCCCCGGCCAGGGACTGGCTGGAAGCGGAACTCGCCGACACGCTCGACGAAGATTATGAGCTGGAAATCTCTGAGCCGGCGCTGTCGATGGAGATCGCCAAGATCTATAAGAATGCGCATCCGCCATCGATCGACCGCCTGCAATATTTTCGCGATCTGATCACGCTGCAATCCGAATTGATCAAGCTGCAGTCCTGGGTCGCCTATCACAAGAAAAAGCTCGTCGTGGTCTTCGAAGGCCGCGACTCGGCGGGCAAGGGTGGCGTCATCAAGCGCATCACCCAGCGGCTTAATCCGCGCATCTGCCGCGTCGTAGCACTTCCGGCACCGACCGAGCGCGAGAAGTCGCAATGGTATTTCCAGCGCTACGTTCCGCATTTGCCGGCCGGCGGTGAGATCGTGCTGTTCGACCGCTCCTGGTACAACCGCTCCGGCGTCGAGCGGGTGATGGGCTTTGCCCAGCCGGATCAGGTCGAGGAGTTCTTTCGCGACGTGCCGGATTTCGAACGCATGCTCCTCCGCTCAGGCATTACGCTTGTCAAATACTGGTTTTCGATCACCGATGAGGAGCAGCAGATGCGCTTTTTGATGCGCATCCACGACCCGATGAAGCAATGGAAATTGTCGCCGATGGACCTCCAGTCGCGCGTGCGCTGGGAGCAGTACACCAAGGCCAAGGAAGAAACCTTCGCCCGCACCAACATCCCGGAAGCTCCCTGGTTCATCGTCGAGGGCAACGACAAGAAGCGGGCGCGGCTGAATTGCATCGACCATCTCCTCAAGCAAATGCCCTATGAGGAGGTGCCGCACGAGGAGATCACACTACCGGAGCGCGTCTTCAATCCCGAATACGAACGTCAGGTGCTGCCACGCGAACTGTATGTGCCGGAGAAATACTGACTAAAGCAGCGAGGAGGGGCGCTGCCTCCGTGGGCAGCGCCCTGCAACAAGCTAGGCGCGCTCGATGATGACATGCGTGGCCTTCGGCGTCGCGACCTGCTCGCTGCAGCGGTAGCCGAGCTTGGGCATGTCGATGCCGGCAAAAAGGCTCTCGCCTGCGCCGAGCAGGACAGGTGAGATCGCCAGATGCATCTCGTCGATGAGCTTTTCCTTGAGATACTGCCGGATCGTAGAAACGCCACCGCCCAGCCGTACATCCTTGCCGTCAGCCGCTGCTTTCGCCTTCTCCAGCGCTGAGTGGATGCCGTCGGTCACGAAATAGAAGGTCGTGCCGCCCTCCATGACAATGGGATCCCGCTGATGGTGCGTCAGCACGAAGACCGGCACGTGGTATGGCGGATTGTCTCCCCACCAGCCTTTCCAGCTCTCGTCAGGCCACTCGCCGCGGATCGGCCCGAACATGTTGCGGCCGAGGATCCAGGCGCCGACATTCTCGAAGCTGCGCGCGGCGAACGCCTCGTCAGTGTCCGTGGTCCCGCCATCCTTGCCGAGAACCATCTTGCGGAAGGTGCGGGTGCCGAACATCCATTCGTGCAGGGCTTCCCCGCCAACACCCAGCGGGTTCTTCAGGTCTTGGTCGGGACCGGCGCCGAAGCCGTCGATCGACAAGGTGAAAGCGCTGACGCGAAGTTTGGACATGAGAGCCTCCTTGATAACCAATTGTGAGATGCAAGCAGTTATCGGGTAGCTTAACTGATTGCATTTTGCAAGCGGTTTTTTGAATCGCCGGGGCCAATCGCTTCCAAATCATGTTGGAATGACCAATCTCAATGTTGGCGCCGCCCCTCATCCGCCTGCCGGCACCTTCTCCCCGTATAGTGACGGGGCGAAGGGGCTGGCCGCAACCTCGGCGATGTTTTTGCAACGCTGGAGATTGGCGAAATCTTTTGCGAACGCGTCTTTCTCCCCGTCACTATACGGGGAGAAATGCCCGGCAGGGCAATGAGGGGCAGCGCAAACCTGAAGCGATTGCCTGCGGTGGCCATGTCGCGCTTTGGACGAAGGAACGTTACTCGATGTGGGCGCTACGGAGGCGCATCACCCCTTCAGCATCTCAGCCACTTCCGGCGCGAAATAGGTCAGGATGCCGTCGCAGCCGGCGCGCTTGAAGGCCAGCAGCGATTCAAGCATCGCCTTTTCCCCGTCGATCCAGCCATTGGCGGCGGCGGCCTTGATCATCGAATATTCGCCCGACACTTGATAGGCGAAGGTCGGCATCTGCAACTCGTCCTTCAGCCGGCGGATGATGTCGAGATAGGGCAGGCCGGGCTTGACCATCAGCATGTCGGCGCCCTCGGCGAGATCCTGCTCGGCCTCGCGCACCGCTTCGTCGGAATTGGCGTGATCGATGTAATAGGTCTTCTTGTCGCCCTTGAGCAGGCCGGCGGTGCCGACCGCCTCGCGGTAGGGGCCGTAAAAGGCGGATGCGAACTTGGTCGCATAGGACATGATCGCTACATCCTGAAACCCATTGGCGTCCAGCGCATCGCGGATGGCACCGATCCGGCCGTCCATCATGTCCGAGGGGGCGATGATGTCGGCCCCTGCCGCCGCCTGGATGACGGCTGCTGCCGTCACCTGCTCCACCGTTTCATCATTGACGATAATGCCGTCGCGCAAGATGCCGTCATGGCCATGCGAGGTGAACGGGTCCAGCGCCGCGTCGGTGATGATGCCGATCTCCGGCACCGCGCGCTTGATGGCGCGGGTGGCGCGGTTGATGATGTTTTCCGGATCGAGGATGTGCGAACCGGTCTGATCGCGCAGGCCGAGCTCGACATTGGGGAAAGTGGCGATCGCCGGAATGCCAAGCTTAGCCGCGCGCTCAGCCTCCTTGACGGCGAGGTCGAGCGACAGGCGGAAGACGCCGGGCATGGCGGCGATCGGTTCGCGCACTTGTCTGCCGTCGACGACAAAGATCGGCCAGATCAGATCGTCGACCGAGAGCCGGTTCTCCTGGACAAGGCGGCGCGACCAATCGGCCTTGCGCATGCGCCGCAGCCGCCGGCTGCCGGTGATCTCGTCGACGCTGCGCGCGCCGGCAGGCTTTGCAGGGGTGAATTTGTTCATCGCCAAAACTCCGGATCGGGCGACTTTTACCACGAGCCTCCGCTGCTGACCAATGCGACACGATTGTGCCAGCGGTCCTGTCGGGCGCTATTCTGGTTGGCCATTGCCTGACAGGATCTGCGCAGCACCCCGCATGGCGACGCGGAATGCCTCGTCGAAGTTGACGCCGCGCACTTGCCACTTGTAGGTCTTGCCGGCCATGGCAAGCCGCCAATCGGCGATCCAGCCCAACTCCTTGTCGCTCCAGACCAGGCTGCCGGCCAAGAGCTCTTGGTTGCCGACAGTTCTCGCCAGCAATTCGGGTGAGAGCGCACGCACCTGTTCGAAAATCGCCCCGGCTTTTACGAGAGCGGCCTTGCTTGAAATGACGATCTTCATCGCCAACGGTCCGGCTGCCGATTGAAAGGACTCTGCCATATAGGGGCTTTCGTCTCCGTCGCTCGCCAAGACAAAATGCTGGCGTGCATCTTGCACAGCCAGCAGTACCGAGATGATCGGCCGCTCGCCGAGCCACGGCTTGCTGCCGAGCTCAGCAAGCACTTTATCGATCACCGGCGGCGTGTACTGGCAAGTGAGATCGTGCGGCCGGTCGTACGTGCCTTGATCATCATGATTGGGGATACCTTCCATGCGATCGCGATAGCGGAAGCTGCTGACGAAGCTGCCGGCCTTGTCGCGCAGTGCTGTCATCTGAGGTTTCGCCGGCAGGCGCTGGTCGCCGGATACCCGCACCAGCACTTTGTCGAGGCAGACCTTGAAGCCGGCCTGACGATGTTCTTCTCCCTGGCCATTGACGATGGTTTGCGACTGGTAGAGTTCTGCGAGGCTTGTCGCCAAGGCTGGATGGCCAGCCAGGCAGGTGCAGACTAACCCGATTGCCACCAGTGCAAGGCGCGAAAATCGAATCATAGACGACGTCCCCGTCGGTGCCGCGTTGCAACGCGCCTGCCATGACTTTTTCGTCATTACTGCCTGTAGCCGTCGATTGTTAGCACCGGCTTCCGGTCCGGGCCAGAGGCTGCGCTGGCGTGCCCGCCATTGACGCGGCCATGCGCCACGCTTTAGCACTTCACTCCCGGCGGGCGCGGGGAGGGATTCTCTGGCGATGGATTTTGGCGGAGGCGACGAGATTCGCTTCGAAAGATTGGGCAGGGCCGGCGTCGTCACGCTGACGCGGCCGCAGGCGCTCAATGCCGTGACCCACCGCATGGTCAAAGCGCTGGACAAGGCGCTGCGCAGCTGGGAGCGTGACGACGGCGTTGACGTCGTTGTCGTCAAGGCCGAGGGCAGGGCGTTTTCGGCAGGCGGCGACATCCTTCATATCTACGAGGCCGGCCGGGCAGGAAAGCCTCCGGTCGATTTCTTCGCCGACGAATACCGGCTGAACGCCCGTATCGCCCGTTTCAAAAAACCCTATGTCGCGCTGATCGACGGCATCGTCATGGGCGGCGGCGTCGGCATCTCCTTCCATGGCTCGCAGCGGGTGCTGACCGAGAACGCCCAGTTCGCCATGCCCGAGGTCGGCATTGGCTTTTTCCCGGATGTCGGCGCCAGCCATCTGTTGCCGGATCTCGGCGGCAGCTTCGGCATGTATCTGGCGCTGACCGGCAACCGCATCCGCCATGGCGATGCTTTGTGGTCGGGCCTGGCCACGCATACGATCAGGGCGGAGGATCAAGCTGGCTTTCTCGACCGGCTGGCGGCAAGCGGCGACCCGGAATCGGTGCTGCGCGGCTGCTTCGTCCCGGCCAAACGCGAGACCGACAGGCCGACGCTCGAAGTCATCGCCAGGCATTTCGCGCAGCCGTCGCTGGCCGATATCGTCGCCAGCCTGGAGCGGGCAGCCACTGCCGACGAGTTCGCGGCAAAGACGCTGGCCACCATCCGCACCCGGTCGCCGACCAGCCTGCATGTCGCCTGGCGCCAGATCAGAGCCGGGCAGACGTTGTCGATGGACGAGTGCATGAAAATGGAGTTCCGTATCCTCAACCGCATGCTTGCCGGGCACGACTTCTATGAAGGCATCCGTGCTGCCATCATCGACAAGGGCTCGACGCCGCAATGGCGGCCGACAGGCATCGATAAGGTCAGCGCCGTCGACGTCGATGCCTATTTCGCACCGCTCGGCGAACGGGAACTGAAGTTGTGAGCGAGGCCGCCTCGAGACGCGTGGTGCTGCAGCCCTCGACGGTCGAGGTCATCTTCGCCTGGTTCCAGCGCGTCATCGCCGGCTACTGCCTGCTGTTCGGCATCTTGTACTGGATTCGGCTGATCGGCTTTTACCCCGGCCCCTTATGGCGCTTCGACCTGATGCCGGTGCACTGGCAGGTGGCGGCGGTGGTGCTGGCGGTGTTTTTTCCATTCGCCGCCGCCGGCCTGTGGATGCTGGCGTCCTGGGGGCCGGTGATCTGGTTCATTTGCGCGGTGACCGAGACGGTCATGTATGCCGGCTTCCCCGAGCTGTTCGGCCACCGGCTGCTGATCGTCGCCTCGCATCTTGCGGTGGCGCTGCTCTACATCGTATTCCGCGTGGTGATCTGGATCCAGAAGCGGCAGGCCCGGCGATAGCAATTCCGGTCAAGGATCGGTGGCTAAATCTTTAGGTTAATTATCCTTGCTCGGGTGACCGTCCGTTAAGCCTCTTTCGAAACCCCTTACCGGTAAGCTCTTGTTAGCCTTGGCGTTTAAGTCGAATTTTATGAGTATTCGATAGTGTCGTGATCAAGGTGAAGAACAAAAAATCACCGGGCGACAAACGAGAGGCAAAGACAATGATCAATTCGCGTCCGGCGGCGAAGACCGCCAACGTATCCGATGACCGCCGCGAGGCGATCCGTTCGCTGTACATGGAATCGCTGCAGTTGGTCGAACGGCTGCATCGCCGTCTGCTTGACGTGATCAAGGACGAATTCGACCGCAACGGCCGCTCCGACATCAACGCCATCCAGGCGCTGCTCCTGTTCAACATTGGCAATTCGGAGCTGACCGCCGGCGAACTGCGCTCGCGCGGCTACTATCTCGGCTCGAATGTCTCCTACAATCTGAAGAAGCTGGTCGATCTCGGCTTCATCAATCACCAGCGCTCGCGCATCGACCGCCGTTCTGTGCGGGTTTCGCTGACGCCGAAGGGCAATGAGGTGGCGGAGGTCGTCGCCGGCCTATATGAGCGCCATGTCGGCTCGATCGAGCAGGTCGGCGGCATCAACACCGAAGAGTTCAAGCAGATGAACCGCGCCCTCCAGCGGCTGGACCGGTTCTGGAACGATACCATCGCATACCGGATGTAATCGCACCCGCTGCATCAAGATCTGAAGCTGGACCACGGAAGCGCTCCCGCGGAGCGGACCAAAGGCCGATGCCGAAAAGCACCGGTCTTTCCGTTTCGTCAGGCCGGCCGATCCAAATTCGAGCAACAGCCACGTTGCCGCCATATTCCAGTGGAACCGAAGATGCGGGTGATGCTGGGGCCAAAGCCGTGCATTTGTCCTGTGCTCAAATCACTTCCATGTGTTTTTACACCGAAGTGATGCGGGCCATGGTTGGCTAATTGTTAAGAAGCCAACTCTAGAGTGCGGGCGAGACCGCCCGGTAGGTTGAATTGTAGCAAGAATGTCTGGACCGCCCATGAGAACCAGCCGCCGTTTCTTCCTTTCAGGAGCCTCCGCGCTCGCAGCCGCTATGGTCGCCGGCCGCGCCAGTGCGCAGGATGTGATCGGGGATATCCTGAAATCCTCGGCCCGCGGCAATTGGGACGACCAGTTCGACGCCCGCCCCAGCCAGGGCGGCAAGGTGGCCTCGACGCTGCCGATCTTCAGCCTGCAGACCGTTTCGTTCACCGAGCAGGCGGTCGCGCAATACCAGAACATTGTCGCCCAGGGCGGCTGGGAGCCGGTTCCCGACACCAAGAAATTGCAGCTCGGCGTCGACGATCCGGACGTGGTCCCGCTGCGCAAGCGTCTGATGATTGCGGGCGATCTGGCGCAGAGCGCCGGCATTTCGACAGCCTTCGATTCCTATGTCGACTCCGCGGTCAAGCGCTTCCAGGCGCGCCATGGCCTGCCTGCCGACGGGACGCTGGGCCAATATTCTTATGCCGCGATGAATGTTTCGGCGCCAATTCGGCTCGGCCAGTTGCAGACCAATCTGCAGCGGCTGCGCGAGCGCGCCGGCACGCTGGGCAACCGTTACGTGCTGGTCGACATCCCGGGCGCCCAGATCGAAGCCGTTGAGAACGATCGCGTCGTGCTGCGCCATACCGCAATCGTCGGCAAAATCGACCGGCAGACGCCGATCGTCAATTCCAAGATCAACGAGATCATCGTCAATCCCTACTGGAACGCGCCGGTCTCGATCGTGCGCAAGGACATCATTCCGCTGATGCGGAAGGACCCCAACTATCTCAAGGACAGCCACATCCGTCTGTTCGCGCCGGATGGCAGCGAGGTTGATCCGCTGACCGTCGACTGGTCGACCGACGACGCCGAGAAGTACCGCTTCCGCCAGGATCCGGGCGCTGGCAACGCCATGGCCTCGGTCAAGATCAATTTCCCCAGCCCGGACGGCGTCTACATGCACGACACGCCGCAGCAGAGCCTGTTCGGCAAGATGATGCGCTTCGATTCCTCGGGCTGCGTGCGCGTCCAGAACGTGCGCGACCTCGTCACCTGGATTCTGCGCGATACGCCGGGCTGGAATCGCCAGCACTTCGAGGCGGCGATCAAGAGCGGCGAGAACGTCCCGGTGCAGGTCACCAATCCGGTGGCGGTCTATTTCCTCTACATCTCGGCCTGGTCGACGGGGCCGGGCGTGGTGCAGTTCCGCGACGACATTTACGGCCTTGACGGGGCCAACGAGCTGCAGATCACATCCGCGCTCTAAGCAGCTGAGCTCATTTGCAAAAGGCCGCCGCAAGGGCGGCCTTTTTTATTGTCGTCGTCGTTCTCTGAGCTTTGCGCATGATTCCGAAAATCGGCTCGCCACGGATCACATGCAAACCATGCGGCGCTGTTCAGGAAATCACGCGAAGCCCTGCTGTCGGCCGGCAGGCGAGGAAATAATGTGCTTTCAGGGCGCTGGCGCAATCCGGCCAGCAAATTTCGCGCAGCAAACGTGGCGGGCCGAAAGCAACTGTGTTAATGGCGCGACAGACCCCGAACCTTGAGGATTTCAGCCCATGGCAACAGCAGCGGCAGTGTCGAACAAATTCGAATCCTTCTTCGAAACCACGCTTGCCGATGCCGACCCCGAGATTTTCGGCGCCATCCGCAACGAACTCGGCCGCCAGCGCCATGAGATCGAGCTGATTGCCTCGGAAAACATCGTCTCGCGCGCCGTGCTCGAGGCGCAAGGGTCGATCATGACCAACAAATATGCCGAGGGCTATCCGGGCAAGCGCTACTATGGCGGCTGCCAATTCGTCGATGTCGCCGAGGAACTGGCCATCGAACGCGCGAAAAAGCTGTTCGGCTGCAACTTCGCCAACGTCCAGCCGAATTCCGGCAGCCAGATGAACCAGGCGGTGTTCCTGGCGTTGCTGCAGCCCGGCGACACCTTCATGGGCCTCGACCTCAATTCCGGCGGCCACCTGACGCATGGCTCGCCTGTCAATATGAGCGGCAAATGGTTCAAGGTTGTCTCCTATGGCGTGCGCAGGGAAGATCATCTGCTCGACATGGATGCGATCGAGAAGACCGCCCATGAGACCAAGCCGAAATTGATCCTGGCCGGCGGCACCGCCTATTCACGCGTCTGGGACTGGAAGCGTTTTCGCGAGATTGCCGATTCGATCGGTGCCTATCTGATGGTCGACATGGCCCACATCGCCGGCCTGGTCGCCGGCGGCGTGCATCCGTCGCCGCTGCCGCACGCCCACGTGGTCACCACCACGACGCACAAATCGCTGCGCGGCCCGCGCGGCGGCATGATCCTTTGCAATGACGAGGAGATTGCCAAGAAGATGAATTCGGCCGTCTTCCCCGGCCTGCAGGGCGGACCGCTGATGCATGTCATCGCCGCCAAGGCGGTGGCTCTGGGCGAAGCGCTGAACCCGAGCTTCAAGATATATGCGGAGAGCGTCGTCGCAAATGCCAAGGCGCTGGCCTCCAGCCTGCAGGAAACCGGTCTCGACATCGTCTCCGGCGGTACCGACAACCATCTGATGCTGGTCGATCTGCGTCCCAAGAACGCCACCGGCAAGCGCGCCGAAGCTGCCCTTGGCCGCGCTAACATCACCTGCAACAAGAACGGCATCCCCTTCGATCCGGAAAAGCCCTTCGTGACCTCGGGCGTTCGGCTCGGCACGCCGGCCGGCACCACGCGCGGCTTCGGCCAGGCCGAGTTCCGTGAGATCGGCAAGCTGATCGCCGAAGTGCTGGATGGACTGAAGGTCGCCAATTCCGATGAGGGCAATGCGGCCGTCGAGACAGCCGTGAAGGCCAAGGTGGCGGCATTGACGGATCGTTTTCCGCTTTATCCGTATCTTGGTTGACCGACGCTAGTGACCTCCATGTGCGGGACAATCCCGGTGCGACAGCAAGGCACCTGCGGAGAAGCTCAATGATGCCAACTTTCCGTTTCGCCGGCTTTGGTGCCTTGCTGGCATCGGCTATCTTGCAGCTGTCCGGCCTCGCCTTGGCACAGACCGAGCCGACCCCGGCAGCACCCAAGACAGAGACCTTCGGCAGGTGGTCCACCACGGTGGACGAGGTCAACACCGGTGAGGATGTGCGCAAGACCTGCGCCGCCTCGACGGTCTTTTTCGACGCAAACGGCACCAGCGGCACCCTTACGCTAGCCATCTCGAATGGCGACGTACTGCCGCCCGAGGGCTATCCGAGCCTCATCATCGCCGTGAGAAACGGTGACTTGCCTAAGGGCGACAACATCCCGGCGGTGTTCCGCGACGTCAACGACAAGATCAAGGCTGGTTTTCATCTTATCGCCGACGGCCAGTGGATAGTGAACAACAAGCCCGAGACAACCCTCGCCATACTGCGTGCCATGCGCCGTACCAGCGCCCTCGATGTCAGCTTCGCCGACAAGCCGGTCGCGACCATATCGATGGACGGCTTCACCAAGGCCTATCGCTATCTCGGCACGTCCTGCGGCTTCCCGACCGGCGACGTCGCTCCCTGATTGGCGGATTGCCGTCCAACTGATTGCCGCTCTCGCAATTTTCCTCGTGCCTCGCTATCTCTGAGACGCGATCGGTCATCGGCCATACTTTGCCATCGTGGCAAAAACCTCTAAGCCTTTCGCTCCACGAGAATCGCGATCCGAAGGCTCTCCATGCGCTGTCCCTACTGCCAGTCCGAAGATACGCAGGTGAAGGATTCGCGCCCCGCCGAAGACGGCGCGGCGATCCGCAGGCGGCGCGTCTGCCCGGATTGCGGCGGCCGCTTCACCACTTTCGAGCGCGTCCAATTGCGCGATCTCGTCGTGGTGAAGAAGTCGGGACGCAAGGTGCCGTTCGACCGCGACAAGCTGCTGCGCTCGGTCGAGATTGCGGTACGCAAGCGTAACGTCGACCCGGAGCGCATCGACCGCGCGGTGACCGGCATAGTGCGCCAGCTGGAAAGCTCGGGCGAGACCGAGGTCGCCTCCGGCGAAGTCGGCCGGCTGGTCATGGAGGCGCTTAAGTCGCTCGACGATGTCGCCTATGTGCGCTTTGCCTCCGTCTACCGCAATTTCCGCGAGGCCAAGGATTTCCACGACGTGTTGGGCGAGCTCAAAGGCGACGAGCTCAAAAGTGACGAGCCCAGGGGCCGAGAGCTGAAGAGCGAAGAGGACGCCGGCTGAGCATGGCAGGGTCCGAGCGCAGCACGGCGAAGCAAGAGGTCCTCGATCGCCGCTATATGGCGGCAGCCCTCAGGCTGTCGCGCAAAAATGCCGGCCGGACGTCGACCAATCCTTCCGTCGGCACGCTCATCGTACGCGATGACGGCGACGGGCCAATGATCGTCGGCAGCGGCGTCACGGCCGTCGGCGGCCGGCCGCATGCCGAAACCGAGGCGCTGGCCGAGGCCGGTGAGCTGGCGCAAGGCGCCACCGCCTATGTAACGCTGGAGCCTTGCGCCCATCACGGCCGCACGCCGCCTTGCGCCAATGCGCTGGTCAGCGCCGGCGTGGCGCGGGTGGTTGGCGCTGCCAGCGATCCGGACCCGCGTGTTTCCGGCAAGGGCTACGCCATCTTGCGTGCCGCGGGCGTCGAGGTGATGGAAAAAGTGCTGGCGGCCAAGGCCGCGGAGCAGATGGCCGGCTATTTGATTCGATCTCTGAAAAAACGCCCGGAAGTGATTCTAAAGCTTGCGCTTTCGAGCGACAATAAGATCGGCGTGAAAGGCGAGGGGCAGGTCTCCATTACCGGCGATATCGCGCGGCGCGAAGTCTATCTGATGCGCGCCGAAGCGGACGGCATATTGATCGGCATCGGCACCGCGCTGGAGGACGATCCGGCGCTGACGGTGCGGCTGCCGGGACTTGAGAACCGTTCGCCGGCGCGCATCGTGCTCGACCGCCAGATCAGGCTGCCGGAGACCTCGAAGCTGGTTTCCGGCGTCGACCGGGTCCCGCTCTATGTCGCCGCGTGTGCCGAGGCCGATCCACGTCGGCGGGCCGCGCTCGAACGCACCGGAGTGCGCTTCATCGGCACTGAGACGTATGAAGGCGATATTGCGCTGCCGGAACTGCTCGAGGATCTGGCGGCGCTGGGCATGGCGAGCGTGCTGGTCGAGGGCGGCGCCAAGGTGGCCAAGGCGTTCCTCGACGAACAACTCGTCGATCGCATCGTGCTGTTTCAGGGGCCGGATGCGATCGGCGAGGACGGCATTGCATCGCCGATAGATGCCAACCATATCCCGCCGGGATTTCGCAAATTGCGCGACATGCGTTTCGGCGAAGACACATATGCCGAATGGACAAGAGACATTTAGGACCGAACTGATGTTCACTGGGCCAAAGTAATGTTCACTGGAATCGTCACCGATGTCGGCACCGTCGCCGCCGTGAAGCCGCTCAGGGAAGGCGTCGGTTTGCGCATCGACACCGCCTACGATCCGCAGACCATTGCCATTGGCGCTTCAATTTCGTGCGGCGGCGTCTGCCTGACGGTAACGGGATTGCCGGAAGACGGCGCGAACGCACGCTGGTTCGAAGTCGAGGCCTGGGAAGAAGCACTCAGGCTGACGACCGCGATGGGCTGGAAAACCGGCGCGCGCATCAACCTGGAGCGGGCGCTGAAGATCGGCGACGAGCTTGGCGGCCATATCGTGTCAGGCCATGTCGACGGAATGGCCGAGATCGTGGCCCGCAAGGAAGAGGGTGACGCCGTTCGCTTTACCCTGGAAGCACCGCGCGAGCTTGCCAAATTCATCGCCCCCAAGGGTTCCGTCGCGCTCGACGGCACTTCGCTCACCGTCAACAAGGTCGAAGGCACCCGCTTCGACGTGCTATTGATCCACCACTCGCTGACGGTCACCACCTGGGGCGAACGCCAGGTCGGCGACCGCGTCAACCTCGAGATCGACACCATGGCCCGCTACGCGGCGCGACTGGTGGAGGCGGCCAAAGAGGGACTTTGAGGCGATCGCCCATAAAGTCCATTCCCTGATGCGGCCGCCACCGGGTTGGCCTTGAACGTTCCTTCAGCAATCTTCCGCTTGCGATCAAACCGGCTTCGGCCTAAGTCACCGGCGATCCCCGGAGACATCTATGGCTGGCACATCCCAACACGGCAAAGCGTTCATCCGTCCGAAGAAGAAGGCCCACCTTCTTGTCATCGAGGCGCGCTTTCACGACGACCTTGCGGACGCGTTGCTCGAAGGCGCGACCAGCGCGCTCGACGAAGCGGGCGCGACATACGATGTCGTCACCGTTCCGGGCTCGCTCGAAATCCCGGCGGTGATTTCCTTCGCGCTCGACGGTGCTTCCGAAGGCGGGACGAGCTATGACGGTTTCGTCGCCCTCGGCACGGTGGTCCGCGGCGACACCTATCATTTCGATATCGTCGCCAATGAATCCAGCCGTGCCCTGATGGACCTGTCCGTGCAGGATTCAGTCTGCATCGGCAATGGCATCCTGACCACCGAAAACGACGAACAGGCCTGGACACGGGCCAGGCGCTCCGAAGGCGACAAGGGCGGCTTTGCGGCGCGTGCGGCGCTGACCATGATCGCCCTAAAGGAACAACTGGGAGAGCGAACGTGAGCGAACCCGCTTCGCCCGGCCAGCCTGCGGTTCGCCATGCCAACAAGCGCGGTGCTGCCCGCCTGGCGGCTGTGCAGGCGCTCTACCAGATGGATGTCGCCGGCAGCGGCGTGTTTGAGATCACCGCCGAATACGAGGCGTTCAGGCTCGGCAAGGAAGTCGACGGCGCGCTCTATCGCGAGGCCGATGCGCAATGGTTTCGCGCCATTCTTGCCGGCGTTGTCGAGCACCAGAAGACCATCGATCCGATTATCCGCCAGGCGCTGACCGAGGACTGGCCGCTGTCGAGGCTCGATTCGACGTTGCGCGCCATATTGCGTGCCGGCGTCTACGAATTGATGAAACGCGAGGACGTGCCGGTGGCGGTCATCGTCTCCGAATATGTCGACATCGCCAAGGCATTTTACGAAGAAGACGAGCCGAAACTGGTCAATGCGGTGCTTGATCGCGTGTCGCGCCGCGTGCGTGGCGAGGGCCGCGGCAAGGACGCCTCATGACTGCTATCGTCGTCGTTGAGGCCGGCAAGGAAGCGCGTCGCACCGCTTTCATCCTCGCAGCCTCGCAGGCGATCATCGGTTCGGCGGCACCCATCGCCATTTCCATGGGCGGACTGGCCGGGCAGTACCTCCTCGAAGCCGACAAGTCGCTGGCAACCGCGCCGATCACCGGCTTCAATGTCGGCGTGGCGCTCGGTTCCCTGCCGGCCGCGGCGATCATCCGCCGGCTCGGCCAGCGCGACGGCTTCATGACCGGCACTGCGGTCACAGCGCTTGGCGGGCTGGTCGCTACGTTGGCGCTGTTTCATGCCAGCTTCTGGCTGTTCGCTTTCGGCCTTGCCGTGATCGGGATCGGCGGTGCCTTTGTCCAGCAATTCCGCTTTGCCGCCGCCGACAATGCTCCGCCTGAATTCAAGGCGCGCGCCATCTCCTTCGTGCTGGCCGGCGGCATCGTCACCGCCATACTTGGGCCGCAGATCGTCATTTTCACCGGCGACCTGTTCTCGCCGGTGAAGTTTGCCGGCTCGTTTGCGTCCATCCTGGTGCTGGCGGCGGTTGGCGCCGCCATCCTCTCTTTATTGCGCATCCCAGCCAAGGCAACCGAGAAGGTGGAAATCGCCGACAGCGACGCCCGGCCGCTCTTAGAAATCGTCACCAGGCCGCGCTTCGTCGCGGCGCTGTTTTGCGCCATCGGCAGCTACGCGCTGATGAGCTTCGTCATGACCGGCGCGCCGCTGGCCATGGTCGGCTGCGGCCTTTCGACCGACGACGCCACGCTCGGCATTTCCTGGCATGTGATGGCGATGTTCGCGCCCAGCTTCTTCACGGGGTCGCTGATTTATCGTTTTGGCGCGGAGCGGATCGTGGCCATCGGCCTGGTGCAGCTCATTGGCTGCGGTATAGTCGCGCTGTCGGGGTTGGCACTGTGGCAGTTCTGGACAACGCTGATCCTGCTCGGCCTCGGCTGGAACTTCAGCTTCATCGGCGCCACCGCCATGGTGGCTGACAGCTACCAGCCATCCGAAAAAGGCAAGGTCCAGGGGTTCCACGATTTCGTCCTGTTCGGCTCCGTCGCCTTCGCCTCGCTGATGTCGGGCGCGGTCTACAATGCCTGGGGCTGGGAGATGCTGAACTGGATGATTTTTCCGGTCGTCGCGCTGTGCTTCGTGGCACTGGGCGTGTTGAAGATGACGGGCTTGCGTGCGGCCAGCTGACGCCACGCTGTCGGGACGAGACAACAGCGGATTCACCCAAATCCGAACAAAATTATTGCGTCCATCACGCTTCTTATGAAACCGTGTACCCCGACGGGGCATCGAAGCCATGCTCATATGCGGCAGCCATATTCCGGTTCACAGCAAGGGATTTGTGATATGTTTTCAATCAAGGTTCTGGCCGGCACCGTGCTGGCGCTCGGCATCACGGTGGCCTCGGCGAGTGCCCAGGTGGTGGTGTCGTCGAAGATCGACACCGAGGGCGGCGTGCTCGGCAACATCATCCAGCTGGTGCTGAACGCCAATAATATCCAGACCACCGACCGCATCCAACTCGGCGGCACGCCTGTGGTACGCAAGGCAATTACGGCCGGCGAGATCGACATCTATCCGGAATACACCGGCAACGCCGCATTCTTCTTCGAGAAGGCCGACGATCCGGTGTGGAAGGATGCCGCTAAGGCCTACGAGACTGCCAAGAAGCTCGATTACGACGCCAACAAGATCGTCTGGCTGTCCCCGTCACCGGCTAACAACACCTGGGCGATCGCCCTGCGTAAGGAGGTCGCCGATACCAACAAGCTCGTCACCCTTTCCGACTTCGGCAAATATGTCTCGGGCGGCGGCAAGGTGGTGCTGGCGGCGTCCGCCGAGTTCGTCAATTCGGCGGCCGCGCTGCCCGCTTTCCAGAAGACCTATGGCTTTACGCTGAAGCCGGACCAGTTGATCACGCTGTCGGGCGGCGATACGGCGGCGACCATTGCCGCTGCGGCCAACCAGACCAACGGCGCCAACGCGGCCATGGTCTACGGCACCGACGGCGGCATCGCGCCCTCCGGCCTCGTCGTGCTTGAGGACGACAAGGGTGTGCAGCCGGTCTACCAGCCGGCGCCGATCATCCGCGAGGCGGTGCTGAAGGAGCACCCGGAAATCGAGACGCTGCTGAAGCCGGTCTTCGCCAAGCTCGATCTCGTCACGCTGCAGGAGTTGAATGGCCGCGTCCAGGTTGGCGGCGAACCGGTCAAGGGCGTCGCCGAAGACTTTTTGAAAAAGAACGGCTTCCTCAAGTAAGGCGATTCCGGCGCGCCGCTTTCGAGGTGCGCGGATCGGCCGATGGGGGAGGGCGTGCGCATCCGGTTTGACAAGCTCGGCGTGGTTATCGCGGCGATATCAGCCTATGCGGCTTTTGCGGCACCATTCGCCACGTTCCGCGCCAATCGCATCGTACCCGGCGAGGCGCGCTCGATCCTCGAATCTTTGCCTGCGGCGGTCGGTGCGCTATTGATGGCGATTGTTGTCGCAGCGGCGCTCATTGCATTGCTGAAAACGCCGCTTGCTCTGCGCCTCGCCGCCAGTGTGGTTGCACTTGCGGCGCTGGCGCTGCTGATCGGCGTTGCCGGCAGCTTCCTGACGACCGCCGGCAACACCTTCGCCCGTATCTCGCCGGCTTCGGGCTTCTGGCTGTTTATCTTCGCCTTCACGCTTCTGCTCGCCGACGTGCTTACAAGGCTGAACCTGTCGCCGCAGGCACGGGTCGGCGTGCTTGTTGTCGCCGCAGCGGCGATCGGCCTGCTGCTGGTCTCGGGGAGCTGGAACAGCCTGTCGATCCTCAAGGAATATTTCAATCGCGCCGATAGTTTTTGGGCGGAAGGCTCCAAGCACGTGACGCTGGCGCTGGGTTCGCTGGCGGCAGCAGTGATTATCGGCCTGCCGCTCGGCATCCTCTGCCACCGCGTCGAGAAATTGCGGGCCGGCGTGCTCAACGTGCTGAACATCATTCAGACCATTCCTTCGATCGCGCTGTTCGGCCTCTTGATAGCACCGCTCGGCTGGGTCGCTTCGCATGTGCCGGGTGCTGCCGCGCTCGGCATTCGCGGCATCGGCACGGCGCCGGCTTTCGTCGCCCTGTTCCTCTATTCACTGCTGCCGGTGGTGGCCAACACCGTGGTCGGCCTTGCCGGTGTGCCGCGTGCCGCCAACGACGCAGCGCGCGGCATGGGCATGACCGACCGCCAGCGGCTGTTCGGCGTCGAGTTTCCGCTGGCTTTCCCGGTGATCCTCACCGGCATTCGCATCGTGCTGGTGCAGAATATCGGCCTCGCCACCATTGCCGCGCTGATCGGCGGCGGCGGCTTTGGCGTATTCGTATTCCAGGGAGTCGGCCAGACGGCGATGGACCTGGTGCTGCTCGGTGCCGTGCCGACGGTGGCGCTGGCCTTCGCCGCCGCCATCATCCTCGATGCAGTGATCGAAATGAGCGCCAGCAAGCGCAGGGTTTAAACGGCATGATCGAGATCGAAGGCATCACCAAGCGCTACGGCGAGACGACAGTGGTCGACGACGTGTCGATAGTAATCGAGCCGCGCAGCATCGCCGTCATCGTCGGCACCTCCGGCTCCGGCAAGACGACGCTGCTTCGCATGATCAACCGGCTGGTCGAGCCGACATCGGGCGTGATCAAGCTCGACGGCGTCGACAACCGCTCGGTGCCTGATTATGAGCTGCGTCGCAGCATCGGCTATGCCATCCAGGGCCACGGTCTGTTTCCGCATCGCACGGTGGCACAGAACATCGCCACTGTGCCGGTATTGCTCGGCTGGGACGCCAACCGCATCAAAGCCCGCGTCGACGAGCTGATGACGCTATATCAGCTCGACCCGCAAGCCTACGGGCCACGCTATCCGCATGAGCTTTCCGGCGGCCAGCAGCAGCGCGTCGGCGTCGCCCGGGCGCTTGCCGCGGAACCCAACGTGCTGTTGATGGATGAGCCGTTCGGCGCGCTCGATCCAATCATCCGCAACAAGGCGCAGGAGGATCTGCTGGCGATCCAGAAGCGCTTCGGCACCACCATCATCCTAGTCACCCATGACATGGAAGAGGCCGTTCACATGGGCGACAAGATCGCGGTGATGGACGGCGGCAAAGTAGTGCAATATGCCGCGCCGGCCGAGATACTGGCGAAACCGGCCAGCGCGTTTGTCGAGACCCTGGTTGGCGCCAGCGAAAAACCGTTCCGGCTGTTATCGCTTGGCCGGGTGCGCGACGCGGTGGAAAAAGGCACGGCCGAAGGCGAGGCGATCCCCGGTGATGCCAGCCAACGCGACGCGTTGGCCGAACTCCTGTGGTCGGGCCGCCCGGCACTGCCCGTGAAAGATACTGATGGCAAATCGCTTGGCCGCGTTACTGTGGATGGACTGGTTAAACGCGCGGCGAGGCCGGCATGAAAGCCTGGCTTCCATCACTGCTCAGGCTTGCCCTGGTGGTGCTGCTTATTGCCTTCGTCACCAATCCCGGCTGGTTCGAACCGCTGCTGAAGCCGCTGACAGAGAACAACGCGCCGGTAATCTACAATCAGGGCAGCCTTTTGACGTTGACGCTGCTGCATCTGCGGACCGTCCTGATCGCAACGGTTGCCGCGACGATCGTTGCGGTCGCGCTCGCCATTCTGGTCACCAGGCCAGCCGGCGCCGAATTCCTGCCGCTGTCGCGCAGCCTGGTCAATATCGGCCAGACCTTTCCGCCGGTGGCGGTGCTGGCGCTTGCCGTGCCGGCCGTCGGCTTCGGCGAAAAGCCGACGCTGATTGCGTTGTTTCTCTATGGCCTGCTGCCGATCTTCGAGAACGCGCTGACCGGCCTGACGACGCTGCCGGCCAATGTCGTCGAGGCGGCGCGTGGCGCCGGCATGACCGGCTGGCAAAGGCTGGTCAAGGTCGAACTGCCGCTCAGCGCGCCGATCATCCTCGGCGGTATCCGGCTGTCGGTGGTGATCAGCCTCGCCACCGCGACCATCGGCTCGACAGTGGCGGCGAGGACATTGGGCGAGGTGATCATCGCCGGCCTGCTGTCGAACAACCTCGCCTTCATCCTGCAGGGCGGTCTGATCGTCGCCGCCCTTGCCGTGCTGATCTATGACGGGCTCTCGGCGATCGAGCGCTACACGGGCCGGCGCATGGGGCGCGAGGTGGAGTAGCCCCTCGGGGCAAAGTTCGCTTCTTTCAAAGGCCACTCGAACGCGCCGGATGATCGAGCGTCAGTTCGAGCGTGGTGCCCGTCTCGCTGGCGATCCAGCGGCGGCGGATGATGGCGAAATCGTGCTGTGTGCCGGCTCTAACCACAGAGACTAAGTCGCCCACCGCGCAATAGCTGTCGAGATCGAGGGTTTCGAGAATCGCGGCAATGTCTTGCTTCCCGGCATAATGTCTCGCGACAGTCGTGAGCACTATGATCACTGGTCCCCCCGTTGCGCGATCTTCGGGACTCGGCGATTGATGAGTGCGATGCCCCGATCTTTCAGCAGGAGTTCTTGCCATGACCGCGCGTTTCTCCAAGATCGTCATGTGTTTGTGTCTGGCGGCTTTCGCCTTCCTTGTCGCCTTCGGCAACATCACCGATTACGGCTCAAACTTCGCCTTTGTCCAGCATGTGCTGAGCATGGACACGACCTTTCCCGGCAACGCCCTGATGTACCGCTCGATCACCAACCCGTCGCTGTGGACGGCGGGCTACTGGCTGATCATCATTGGCGAGGCGCTGACCTGCTTGCTCTACCTAGTCGCCGCCTGGCGACTCTGGCAGGCGCGCAACGCCAGCGGACAGGCATTCAACGATGCCAAGAAGTTCGCCATCATAGCCGCCACCATGGGTTTCCTCGTTTGGTATTTCGGCTTCATGGTCGTTGGCGGCGAGTGGTTTGCCATGTGGCAGTCTTCGACATGGAATGGTCAGGAGGCGGCGTTCAAATTCTACATGACAATGCTGGTGGTGCTGATCTTCGTCGTCCAGCCGGACGGCGACCCGCGCAAAGTTTGACGGCCGTTCGCCGATTTCAATCGATCTAATCGGATGGCAGTGTCGACAGGCGCGCTGCCGTCCAGCCTTTTGGATGAAACCCGGGATCTTTTGAGCGAAAACCGGACAAAAACCGAACAATATCTTGACGTTCCGAGCCCTGTTTCGCATAAGCCGCTGCGAAGGGACGGATTCCGGTTGCGGAAAATTCGTCCCCTGTCTCAACGGCCCGGGGAGGGGTTCTTTTGGGCCACCAATCGAGGAAAATTCGGCAATGACCATACTTTCAGCTGTCATCGCCTGCGGTCTGCTTTCAGTCCTTTACGCCATCTGGGCGACACGTTCGGTCCTCGCGGCCGATCAGGGCAATGCACGCATGCAGGAAATTTCCGCGGCCATCCGCGAAGGCGCGCAAGCCTATCTGGCGCGCCAGTACACCACCATCGCCATCGTCGGCGTCGTGGTCCTGCTGCTCGCCTGGTGGCTGCTTTCGATCACCGCCGCCATCGGCTTCCTGATCGGCGCCGTTCTATCGGGCGCCGCTGGCTTCATCGGTATGCACGTCTCGGTGCGCGCCAATGTGCGCACCGCGCAGGCGGCGTCCAACAGCCTCGCTGCCGGCCTCGAGATCGCCTTCAAGTCGGGCGCCATCACTGGCATGCTGGTTGCTGGCCTGGCCCTGCTTGGCGTATCGATCTATTACCTGATCCTCACCCAGTTCATGGGCCTTCAGCCCGATGACCGTGTCGTCATCGACTCGTTGGTTTCGCTTGGCTTCGGCGCCTCGCTGATTTCGATCTTCGCTCGTCTCGGCGGCGGCATCTTCACCAAGGGCGCCGACGTCGGCGGCGATCTCGTCGGCAAGGTTGAAGCCGGCATTCCCGAAGACGATCCACGCAATCCGGCCACCATCGCCGACAATGTCGGCGACAATGTCGGCGATTGCGCCGGCATGGCCGCCGATCTGTTCGAGACCTATGCGGTGACCGTGGTCGCCACCATGGTCCTTGCCGCCATCTTTTTCGGTGGCACCGCCGTTCTCGGCGCGACCATGCTCTATCCGCTGGCCATCTGCGGCGCCTGCATTCTCACCTCGATCGCCGGCACCTTCTTCGTCAAGCTCGGTTCCAGCGGCTCGATCATGGGCGCTCTCTACAAGGGCCTGATCGTCACCGGCCTGCTGTCAATTGTCGGCCTTGCCGTCGCCACTTCGGCATGCATCGGCTGGGGTGAGATCGGCACCGTCGCCGGCATGGCCATCACCGGCACGAACCTGTTCATCTGCGGCCTGGTCGGCCTTGTGGTGACAGGCCTCATCGTGGTGATCACCGAATATTATACCGGCACCAACAAGCGTCCGGTGAACTCCATCGCCCAGGCCTCGGTCACCGGTCACGGCACCAACGTCATCCAGGGCCTGGCGGTCTCGCTCGAAGCGACGGCGTTGCCGGCGATCGTCATCGTCGGCGGCATCATCTCGACATACCAGCTCGCCGGCCTCTACGGCACGGCGATCGCGGTGACGACGATGCTTGGCCTCGCCGGCATGATCGTCGCGCTCGATGCCTTCGGCCCAGTCACCGACAATGCCGGCGGCATTGCCGAAATGGCCGGCCTGCCCAAGGAAGTGCGCCAGTCCACCGACGCGCTCGACGCTGTCGGCAACACCACCAAAGCGGTAACCAAGGGCTACGCCATCGGGTCGGCCGGCCTCGGCGCGCTGGTGCTGTTTGCGGCCTACTCTAACGACCTGAAGTTCTTTGCCGCCAATAGCGACAAATACCCCTACTTCCAGGGCATGGGCGACGTCTCCTTCGACCTCTCCAATCCTTATGTCGTCGCCGGCCTGATCTTCGGCGGCCTGATCCCGTATCTGTTCGGCGGCATCGCCATGACCGCCGTCGGCCGCGCCGCCGGTGCTATCGTCGAGGAGGTGCGCAAGCAGTTCCGCGAGGATCCGGGCATCATGGCCGGCACCTCGAAGCCGAACTATGCGCGCGCCGTCGACCTTCTGACCAAGGCAGCGATCCGGGAGATGATCGTTCCATCACTGCTGCCGGTGCTGGCGCCGCTGGTGGTCTATTTCGGTGTCCTCCTGATCTCCGGTTCGAAGGCATCCGCCTTTGCCGCGCTCGGCGCCTCGCTGCTCGGCGTCATCGTCAACGGCCTTTTCGTTGCCATCTCGATGACCTCCGGCGGCGGTGCCTGGGACAACGCCAAGAAGTCGTTCGAAGATGGTTTCGTCGACAAGGACGGCCTCAAGCACCTCAAGGGCTCCGAAGCACACAAGGCCTCTGTGACCGGCGACACGGTCGGCGATCCCTATAAGGATACTGCTGGGCCGGCGGTCAACCCGGCGATCAAGATCACGAACATCGTCGCGCTGCTGCTATTGGCCGTGCTCGCGCACGGCTAAGCTCGGTCGCCACGGCTCAAGACAAAAACCCGCGGGATCGCTCCCGCGGGTTTTCATTGCCTGAGATGTGCCGCCGCTTACAGGGAAGCGAAAAGAAAAGAAGCCGACACCGTCGAGTGGATCAGGTGCCGCCGAGCGTACTGCCGCCGCTGGCGCCCGGAACACCAGGCGTCAGCTTGCTGGCGCCACTGATGATCTGGCTGAGGAAGTTCTGGTCCTTGCCGCCGGTCGGCGTGGTGCGCGAGATGAAGTCGAACACCTTGCCGTCCTTCAGGCCGTAATTGGCGATCTGGGTGACGCGCCCGTCATCGCCAAAATAGACCGCCAGCACATGCTGGTCGACTAGCCGCGGCTTGTCGAAGGCGACATAGCGCTTGCGCGTCTGCGAAATGTAATAAAAGGCCTCGTTGTCGAAGGTCGCCTTCGTCGAGGGAGTGCCGAGCGCCAGCAGCACCTGTTCGCGGCTCGAGCCGACCGGCACCAGGTCGATCGCCTGCTGGTCGATGACGTAGCCCTGCGTCAGCGTCTCGCTCGGATTGAGATCGCCGATCATCTTGGACGAATTGCAGGCGGAAAGCGCCGCAGCGATCACCAGCAGCGAAACCGCACCGGCGGGCCTAGGCAGGAAAGTCGACTTGAATTTCAGCGCGCGCAACTACAACTCCATAAGCTGGCCGCAACTTGCGCTGGGCCGCAAAACCGGTAAACCAGCTTGCTTGCCGATGCAACAAGGCCACTTCAACAAACGGTCCCGGGAGACCACCCTCAAATGTTCCAGCGCCTCTTTGGCCGCGAACGTCACGCCAACCGCGCCATCACCGAGGCGCTTTACGCACAAATCGTGGCGGCGGCGCGGCAACCGGTGTTTTATTCCGCCTGGAACGTGCCGGACACGCCGCTCGGCCGCTTCGAGATGCTGTCGTTGCACATGTTCCTGTTCCAGCACCGGTTGCGCGGCGAGGGCGGTGCTGCGGCAGAGGTTGCGCAGGTGCTGATCGACGAGTTCTTCATGGATGTCGAACATTCGTTGCGGGAATTGGGCATTGGCGACGTCGGCGTGCCGAAGCGAATGCGGAAACTGGCGAAGATGTTCTATGGCCGTACCGCCGCCTATGACGATGCGCTGAAACGAAATGACCATGATGCGCTTGCCGCCGCCCTTTCCCGCAATGTCAGGCCGGATGCCGGCGCCTGGCCGCAAGCGTCGCAACTGGCACTCTATGCCGCCGATGCATCAAGGCAACTCACGCAACAGCCGACCGAATCGATCGTTTCCGGCACGGTGGCATTTCCAGTGGCCAACTCTGAGCGAAGGCAGGCCGAATGAAGGCGGCGAAGTGGAGGCGAAGATGAAACATCCTGATACCCACAGCCCAGTGTCATTCCTGGCAAATGTCGCCCGGATGCCGCAAAAAGGGCTGCCGGTGGTGATCGATGCCGACGCCGGGCAGCGCGCCATACTGGCCGTCGAGCATGAGCTGCTTTCGGTCGAGAACTATCGCGCCGAACTTCTGATCGAGCCGTGGAAGCGCAATGGGGTGAAAGTCAGCGGCCATGTCGAGGCCGATATAACGCAGGCCTGCATCGTCACTCTCGACCCGGTCGAGGCGCATATTGACGAGCCGGTCGAGGCGCTGTTCCTGCCGGAACAATCCAAGCTCGGGCGGCAAGGTTTCGACGGTGGCGGTGAGATCCTGCTCGACGCCGAAGGGCCGGACAGCCCGGAAACCTTTTCCGGCGACGCGATCGACGTCGGGGCGCTTGCCGAACAGTTCTTTGGCTTGGCGATCGATCCCTATCCGCGCAAGCCGGGTGTGTCGCTGGAGGCCGCCGGCGATGCCGAGCCTGTGGAGAATGAATTCCAGCAAAAGCTCAGATCACTGCTGGGAAAATCCTGATGGCTGACCCAATTTGAGAAAAGTTGGTTGTGCGGCAGCCCAAAACCGTTATTTTCGCCGAACCTTCGCGAGCCCCGTACCTTGGCAAGCCCGCTGGCCAAGCAACCGTGAGATGAACACCGCGTGATCAGGATTTCCATCGATGCCATGGGCGGCGATCACGGGCCAAGCGTGGTCATCCCGGCGCTCATGACTGTCGCCACCCGCCGTCCGGACATACGCTTCGTCATCTATGGGCGCGAAGAAGCGGTAAGGCCTGAACTCGCCAAATTCCCCAAGCTAGCGGAGGTGAGCGAGTTCATCCACTGCGAGATCGCAGTCCGGATGGACGACAAGCCGAGCCAGGCACTGCGCCATGGCCGCTGGAAGTCATCGATGTGGAAAGCCGTCGAAGCGGTCAAGGCAGGCACGGCGGACGCCTGCATCTCGGCTGGCAATACCGGCGCACTGATGGCGATGTCCAGATTCTGCCTTCGCACCATGGCGACCATCGACCGCCCGGCGATTGCGGCGCTCTGGCCGACATTGCGCGGCGAAAGCGTGGTGCTGGACGTCGGCGCAACCATCGGTGCGGATGCGCATCAACTGGTTGATTTTGCCATTCTGGGTACCGGCATGGCGCGCTCGGTTTTCGGCATCGAACGGCCGAGCGTCGGCCTGCTCAATGTCGGCGTCGAGGAGATCAAGGGTCAGGAGGAGGTCAAGGAAGCAGGCCGTATGCTGCGCGAGGCCAACATGGCCTCGATGAACTACCATGGCTTTGTCGAGGGTGACGACATCGGCAAGGGCAGTGTCGACGTCGTCGTTACCGAAGGATTTGCCGGCAATATCGCGCTCAAGACGGCGGAAGGCACGGTCAGGCAGATCGCCGGCTACCTGCGCGCCGCGATGAACCGGACACTGATGGCCAGGATCGGCTATATCTTCGCCAAGACCGCCTTCGATCGCCTGCGCGAGAAGATGGATGTCGGCCGCTCCAATGGCGGCGTCTTCCTGGGATTGAACGGCATCGTGGTGAAAAGCCATGGCGGGGCTGATTCGGATGGCTTCGCTGCGGCGATCGAGCTCGGCTACGACATGGTGCGCAACAATCTGCTTGACCGCATCGAGGCCGATCTCGACCTGTTCCATGCCCGCAATCCGAATGCCCAGACAATCCGGAAATCCGACGTCGTCATCGACGCAAAGGAATAGGAAAGAGCATTGATCAGATCAGTCGTGCGCGGCACGGG
Organism: Mesorhizobium sp. M1399; assembly: GCF_040317735.1. Classification (NCBI taxonomy): domain Bacteria; kingdom Pseudomonadati; phylum Pseudomonadota; class Alphaproteobacteria; order Hyphomicrobiales; family Phyllobacteriaceae; genus Mesorhizobium; species Mesorhizobium sp. M1399. The sequence continues at coordinate 233,328 of NZ_JAMYKZ010000012.1, read as the reverse complement.
CGCCGCGCTGCCCCGCCGCATTATGAAGAATGCCGATTTTGAAGGCATGGTCGAGACCTCGGACGAATGGATCGTCCAGCGTACCGGTATTCGCCAGCGCCACATTGCGGCCGACGACGAGACGACGGCCTCTCTGGGTGAGGCGGCAGCGCGCGCAGCCCTCGACAGCGCCGGCCTGACGGCTGACGACATCGACCTGATCGTGCTGGCGACCTCGACGCCCAACAACACCTTTCCCGCGACCGCAGTCGAGATCCAGAACCGGCTCGGCATGCACCACGGTTTTGCCTTCGACCTGCAGGCGGTCTGCTCGGGTTTTGTCTATGCGGTGACGACCGCCGACCTCTATATCCGCGGCGGCTTGGCCAGACGGGTGCTGGTGATCGGCTCGGAAACGTTTTCGCGCATTCTCGACTGGAACGACCGCTCGACCTGCGTTTTGTTCGGCGACGGCGCCGGCGCGATAGTGCTGGAAGCAGGCACGGGGGCAGGCGGCATCGCCGACCGAGGCGTTCTGGCGGCCAGCCTGCGCTCCGACGGCATCCACAAGGACAAGCTTTTTGTCGACGGTGGGCCGTCGACTACCGGAACGGTCGGGCACCTCAGGATGGAAGGCCGCGAAGTGTTCAAGCATGCGGTCGGCATGATCACCGACGTCATCGAGGCGACGTTCGCACAGGCCGGCATCAGCGCCGCTGATCTCGACTGGTTCGTGCCGCATCAAGCCAATAAACGAATTATTGATGCTTCGGCCAAAAAGCTCGGGATAGAGGAGCGGAAGGTGGTGGTGACCGTCGATTTGCACGGTAACACATCGGCTGCTTCCGTGCCGCTGGCACTATCCGCGGCCGTCGCCGACGGCCGCATCAAAAAGGGTGACCTGGTGCTGCTTGAGGCGATGGGCGGCGGCTTCACCTGGGGCGCCGTCCTGCTGCGTTGGTAAGTGCCGAACTAACGGGTTCGGGTCCTTGACCTTGACGGATCAATTACTTAGGTTCTGCCGTTGCTTGTATCGATTTTATTTTTTGAGCTGATGGGACGGTTCGTATGGGGGGAAAGACACTTACGCGCGCCGACCTCGCCGAAGCCGTTTACCGCAAGGTTGGGCTGTCGCGTACTGAATCGGCCGAGCTTGTCGAGGCGGTGCTGAATGAGATCTGCGAGGCGATCGTTCGCGGTGAGACGGTGAAACTGTCGTCCTTCGCGACCTTCCATGTCCGTTCCAAGAACGAACGCATCGGGCGCAATCCCAAGACCGGTGAGGAAGTGCCGATCCTGCCGCGCCGGGTGATGACCTTCAAGTCATCGAACGTGCTGAAGAACCGCATCCTGCGCTCCCATCAAAACAGCAAGGCCAAGGGCAGCAAGTAGATTCCCGATCTCCCTTGCCGAGAATCCATGCTTCAGGCTTCGGTTGAAAAACGAAGCCTGCTTTTACGCCGGGCTTGAATATTGTTTCATAAACCGCTGAAATAAGATGCGATTCGGCAGGCCGGATCGGTATTTGGGTGTGATCCGCCCCGGTGGACGGAAAAGCTGCTCTCTTTGTTTTACCGTGATGTTGCCCAAAAACCGGTCCCCGCCTTTCGCGATCATGCTCTAGCGTGAGGATTCGCCCATGGACAAGAGCCCCGATGCTTTCCGCACCATCAGCGAGGTCGCGGAGGATCTGGATTTGCCGCAGCACGTGCTGCGCTTCTGGGAGACGCGTTTCAACCAGATCAAGCCGATGAAGCGCGGCGGCGGCCGCCGCTACTACCGGCCGCAGGACGTCGAGCTGATCAAGGGCATTCGCCACATGCTCTACGATCAGGGCTATACGATCAAGGGCGTACAGAAGCTGTTGCGCGAGAACGGCAACCAGTTTTTGATCGCCGTCGGCAATGGCGACATGGCGGCGGTCGAGGCGATCTCGCAGCGCCGGCAGGCTGACGCGGTACCGCTGACGCAAGCGGCGCAGCCGCGCGGCCCGGACGACGAGATGCTGGTCGGCCAACCGAGGGTGAAACCCAGCCGTCGTTTTTTCGGCATCGGCAAGACCGACGAGGAAGGCCCGGTTCCGCCGGACACGTCAAAACTTTCCCGTGATAATCGCGCATTGCTGCAGGAGGCGCTGTTCGACCTGCTCGAATGCAAGCGCCTGCTCGATCAGGTTCGCTAAAGCCCGCCGGGGCTGGCCGGAACGGTCTTCGGGGTCATGCGTTAGGCTTCCTTCTGCAGATGAAGGAACCACGTCATGGCATCGCTTTCGAGCATCTCCGACACCGATCTGAACAAGCAGGTCGCGGCCCTGACCAGGGAACTGGCCACTTTGAAGAAAGCCGTGTTGAAGCGGGGCGGCGCCTATTACGAAGACGGTCGCGATACCGCGTCGGACTATTATTCGGATATCGCCGAGCGTCTCGGCGACACCTTGCCCGCAATCAGAAGGCAAGGCCGGGCGATCGAGAAGACTGCCCGTGATCACCCGGCGACGGCGGCCGCTGTCGGGCTGGTTCTGGTCGGGCTGGTCGCCAGTCTGTTTCTCGGTGGCCGGCAACAAAAAGCGCCGCGAGCGCGTTCAAGGTAGGGGAAATGCGGTGGTCAGCGGGACCGCCGCCATTTCGTCGACGCGGCAAACCCCGGCAAGCTGGCCGCTCTTGATCAGAGGCCAAGAACGCCTGCTTGCCGGTTGTCTGTCCCAGGGTGTTTTCAGTACGTCTTCGCCACAACCTTCTTGTGATGATGGCGATGGTGGTGGACGCGGTGATGGTAGTGATGACGGTGATGCTTCTTGACGGTGGTGTGCATCGTCGCTGCATTCGCGCTGCTCGCGCCGATGATCGGCATCGAGAGGGCAAGTGCGATTGCAAGTCCAAGGGCGGAGAGAAGAGACTTCTTCATGACATCGTTTCCTTTTTGCGCAGGGCGAATTTGAGCGTCACCGATTCAGGTCGGTGACTCGAGCACTGCGGTCGGGACTATCGCCTTGGAGTTTTTCGGCAGTTTTTCCGGCCTGTAGAATTTTGTTTCCGAACTGTGTCCGCCGACGATCCGGCCAGATGTGAGCGCGCCGGCATCCACATTCATTCCGGCGTCGGTTCACGATGCCGTGACGCTATCTTTGATGCTTGGCAAATCACCGGGGAGCGGGCATTCTCCCGATCGTCTCAGGCAACAACATGATTTGATCTAACTCTTTCATCCCACGGAGTTGCCAATGCCCCAAATAGCAAAACGCGAACCTTACTCCGAACTGGCGGCGAGCGCGGTTACGCCTGAACGCAGTGCCGTCCGAACCGCCCGGGAAGCCCGTGGATACAGTATCGAAGAGCTGTCCCTGGCGTGCGGGCTGGCAGCCTATGAGATTGCCGACATCGAAAGCGGCAACGATGCCGATCCTTCGAAACGTCGGCGTATTGCCTCCGCGCTTCAACTTCCGGAAAGCGCTCTGTTCGACGAAGCCGTGTTGCCTGCGAAAAGGCGGTCCGTGTCGTAGCGGCGTGCCATGCGTTTATTCGACGAGCTCGCCATGGGTTGCCCTGGCGGGCTTCGTTTTTCCGGCCACGTAGCGGACTTGCCGGCCGCCACGGCGACGCGAGACGGAAATCGCCGGAGATGAGCCTCGAATCCGTTCGCGCTTTCTTGGTCGCCCACGCGCCCGAAATCGACGTCATCGTTACGCAAGCCAGCTCGGCGACGGTGCCTCTGGCTGCCGAAGCGCATGGCGTAGCGCCGGCGCAGATTGCCAAGACGATCTGCCTGCGCGCCGGCGACCAGACGATGCTGATCGTGGCCAGCGGCATCTCCAGGCTGGACAATCGCAAATTCAAGCACCGGTTCGGCGGCAAGGCGCGAATGCTGGATGCCGAGCAGGTGCTCGCCGCGACCGGTCATCCCGTCGGTGGGGTGTGCCCGTTCGGCCTACCGGCACCGCTCCCGGTGTACTGCGACGTCTCGCTGCGCGCCTTTGACGAGGTCGTCCCCGCCGCAGGCGCGACGAACGCCGCCGTCCGGCTCAGCCCGCAACGCATGGCCGAACTCGTCGACGCCGAGTGGGTGGATGTCTGCCAGTAGCCCTTTATCCGGGTCGTGGGATCCGGTGAGCGTTACCGCTATTCGGTCTTCTGTGGCTCTTCTTTCTTGATCGTCTGAGCGTCCGCGGCTGTCGACATATCGGCCTTCTCGACGCTCGCTGTCCTCGTCTGCGTGTCGACCGATGCCTGGACCTTTGAATGCGCGGGGCAATCCGCAGAGGCAGCGGATATGGACAGGGTCAGTGCGGCGGCTGTTGCGAGGAATGTCTTCATGATCATTCTCCTCTTTCATTGGATATTCGTTGGGAAGATTAGCCCGTCTGGCACCGACCGCAAAATCACATTTGTTCACGCGCGCCCTTGCGTGCACGGAAGCCTACGCTGGACCAATAATTCAAATGGTTGCGCGGATAGCCGCTTGCCGTATCAAAACCCACTGCCTCCGGCCGGAGGATTTTTGGCGTAAAAAATCTCGCCGCTCAGAGCCAGTCTCAAATCTTCGGCGCTGAGCTGACCACTTTCGAACAAATCCATCACCCTGCGGCCGAGCACTTCTCTGCCTGGATCGCCGTCAGCGAGGCCTAGTTCACGGCATCGGGCATCAAGTGCTTTGGCCAACATGGTCAGCTCGGCAGGACAGGTAGCTCCTTGAAGCGACATTGCATCTCTCCCGAAAAGGCCGAAAGGGCGTGTCATCTTCGAAGCGTCCGCTCGCCCTTACAACTGCGGACGACGGCAATTCAACTAGAGCCAACCTTTTTCGAACTCAACATTCGAACGTATTAAAAACGCCGCCCGCGCTCCAATGGGAGGATCCTGCTACAATACGGTATGGCCGTCCGTATAGCGGTTGTCCTAATGCTTCTTTTCGCCTTCGCCTACGGTTTCGCAAAACTCGTGGAACATTATGGCAGCGTTGGCGACAGGCCCTCTCCGTGTGAAGAATTGCCCTATCCTGATTGTCCTGACCCAAAAGCTCCTCCCCGGGAAGAAACTAAGCCTTGAGCAGGTGCTTGTTTGTAGGCGGCCTCATGGCCATGGCACCGGAGTTCGCCCACCGCCAGCGGAACAACAAGTCTTTCGGCTCGTTTAGGTAAGTAGCCCCGCACGGAAGCATCAAGCACCGTAGCGGAAGGTTGCCTCGCTGGAGGATTGCTATATGGGAAAGCAACTTTTATCTGCTGCGACAGGAATCTTTCTTTTCGTAGGTATCGGAACCGCCGCTGCTCAGGACGTCATCATTCAGCCTGAGCAAGACACGGTGATCCGGGAGTATGTAAAGAAGAAGCCGGTAGCATCCCTGAGCCTTCCCGGTGTTGAGCTCAACATTGGCACCGCTCTGCCCGACACAGTCGAGCTTTACGAAGTGCCGGACGTTCAGTACCGCTATGTAGTCGTCGAGGGACGAACCGTCCTGGTTGATCCAGGTACCCGCAAAATTGTTAAGATCTACGATTGATTTTCTGCCTGAAGCCCGCCGTGCCGAAAAAGCGGCGGGCTTGTTTGCGTTCAGCCGCCAATCGCGGTAGCGGACGATGCGCTCGCGTCCTCACGGAAACCGGCGGGGTGAGCTGCCACGTTTCGTTCCCAGGCCGCCAGCATCCAGGTTGGGTTCTTCATGCTTGCTGCCATTGATCCTTCCGGCATTCCCGCAAGCAACGAGGGCCGGGCACGTTGCGCTTGCTCGACTTTCCTGACCCCGTCGCTGCCGCCCTGAAAAAGTTTCAGGCCAAGCCGGCCGCCGGCGTTGAACCAGTTCGTTCCAACCGCCGGTTGGTGGACGCGCTACCGCTCATGCGCCTAATGTCGACTTGATCCGCGCGCACCTGGCAAGCCCGCCCACCCGAGTCCCCCGCCTGGTGCAACAGCGCTTGATCGGCCCCGCCGTACTTCATGTGCGGCGGGTTTTTATTTACTCGATGGAACAACCCGGCCGGCGCGACGGTTCATCTCAACGCAGCAAGTCCCTCCTCATAAGAATTGCTGCCAGATCGGGTTGCACCGATCTGCCCGCGTCCTTCTCCCGGAAGGCGCGAGCTTTTTGCATGCTGGTTTGGGCTATTCCACATTGACCTGGCGAGCGAAGCCCTTGGTCGAAATCGTGTTGCGCTGGCTGCAATGCGGCTATTCTGTATGGCCAGTTGGGGGAACTGGCTAAGCCTTTGGATTTAATGGTCGGAGTGGCCGGATTCGAACCGACGACCCCTTGACCCCCAGTCAAGTGCGCTACCGGGCTGCGCTACACTCCGGACCGGTCGCGATGTATCGTGATAGACTGGGTCCGGTCAACCGAATTCGGCTGCTGTCCGGCCTGAAGCAACAGCAACGGAGGTTGCGGGCGCCGCGCCGCCCGCAACTGCCACTGATGGCGGTATTCCAGCGCGATGGCGCCCCAGATCAGGCCGAGCAGCAGGTAGACATGCCGCCAGTGGTCGATGTCGATGAAGGTGCCGAGCCCGATATTGCCGATGAAGGCGACATAGGCGCATAGTAGATAAGGCTGCCAGGGCCGGTCGCGCAGCAGAATGCGGAAGCCGGCGGCGATCGTCCAGCACGTCAGCGTCAGGAACGACACGAAGCCGAGCCACCCGTAATCCATCAGCATCTTCAGCCAGATGTCGTGCGTGTCCTCGCCGAACATCTTGCCGAATACGAGCGGGCCGATGCCGAACGGATGCTCCAGCGCCATCTGAAAGCCGATCGTGTAGCGGGCGAAGCGGCCGAGGCGGGCGGTGTCGTAGCTTTGTTCGAGTTGCGCGCGATTCGAGAACATCTCCGCCACGCCAGGCAGTTGCAGGATGACGATCATCGCAATGACCAGCAGTCCGACGGCGGCGATGGTCATGACGACGACGCGCAGCCGGAATTTGCCGCTGGCGCTCTGCAGGAACAAGGCCCCGGTCAGCAGGATCGCCGAAACGGCGAACATGCCCCAGGCGCCGCGCGAAAAAGAAAAGAAGATGCCGGCGGTGATGATCAGCAGCGGCACCGCCAATAGAGGCATGCGCGCGATCGAGCCGGTAAGCAGCAGATAGAGCAGGTAGATGCCCGGCAGCACCAGGAACGGCCCGAACACGTTCGGGTCCTGGAAGGCGCCGGCGGCACGGTCGTATTTGGTGAAGATCTCCGCTCCTGGAAAGGCATGGAAATAGCCGGCTATGCCGACCAGCGAAGTCAGCACTGCCGACACGACATAAGCGACGAAGATCACGCGGTAGAGACTGGGCTGGACGGCCGTTACGGAAGCGAAGAAAACCGCAGTGAGGGTCAGGAACAGCGAGACGGCGAGATAGAGCGGCGTGGCGGCGAGGTCCGGCATCTGCGTCATCGAGATCATTCCGCCGATGTTCATGATCATCAGCAGCACCAGAAGTGGCACCGCCGCGCGCTGTATGCGCATGCCGAACAAGGGCCACACCACGATCAGCCCGATCATATAGAGGTCGTATGGCGCCGGCTCGGCAATAACGAAACCGGACAGGAAGACGCCGAGGAAAACTGCCCCTGACGCAATCAGCGCAATGAGCTTGGCGTTGACCGCCGCCGCCGGCAATTCGTAGGCCGTCGCGCTCAATACGCATTTTCCGTGTTGAGCAGGCGGATCGGCGTCAGGAACAGGATTCTCAGGTCGAACAACAGCGACCAGTTCTCGATGTAATAGAGGTCGTATTCCGTGCGCATGCGGATCTTCTCGTTGGTGTCCATCTCGCCGCGCCAGCCATTGATCTGAGCCCAGCCGGTCACGCCGGGCTTGACCTTGTGTCGGGCGAAATAGCCGTCGACCACCTCATTGTAGAGAAGGTTGTGCGACTGCGCGGCAATGGCGTGCGGGCGCGGCCCGACCAGCGACAGCGAACCGAACAGCGAATTGAAGAACTGCGGCAATTCGTCGATCGAGGTCTTGCGGATGAAGCGGCCGACGCGGGTGACGCGCGGATCGTTCTTGGTCACGGTCTGCTTCGCCGTCGGGTCCGCCTTGTCGGTGTACATCGAACGGAACTTATAGACGTCGATGATTTCGTTGTTGAAGCCGTGCCGCTTCTGGTGGAACAGCACCGGGCCCTTGCTGTCGAGTTTGATCGCGATCGCGGTCGCCAGCATCACCGGCGAGAACACGATGATGCCGATGATCGAAAAGACGATGTCAAAGGCGCGTTTCGCGACCGAATCCCAGTCGTTGATAGGCTTGTCGAAGATATCGAGCATCGGCACCGAGCCGATGTAGGAATAGGCGCGCGGCCTGAACTGCAGCGCATTCGAATGCGCCGACAGCCGGATGTCGACCGGCAGCACCCACAGCTTCTTCAACAGTTGCAGCACGCGCGATTCGGCGGTCAGCGGCAGCGAAACGATCAGCATGTCGATGCGTGCGATGCGGGCAAATTCAATGAGCTCGGAAATCGTGCCGAGCTTGGGATAGCCGGCGACAACCGGCGGCGAACGCTTGTCACCACGATCGTCGAAGATGCCGCAGATGCGGATGTCGTTGTAGGGCTGCTTTTCGACCGAGCGGATCAGCACCTCCGCCGCCTTGCCGCCGCCGACGATGACGGCGCGGCGCTCCATCCGCCCGTCGCGCGCCCAGCGCCGGATCAGCTTCGACATCACCAGCCGGAGACCCAGGATCAGCACGAAGCCAATAACGAACCACGTGCCGAAGAGCAGGCGCGAATAGTCTTCCGACATTTTCATGGTGAAGGCGGTGAGCGCCATCAAGGCGAAGGTTCCAGCCCAGACCAGTAGGAGGCGGCCGAAATTGGCGATCGGCCGCATCAGCGCGACGATCTGGTAGCAGTCGGTGACGTCGAGCAAAACGACCGCGAGGAACGAGGTGGCGGCGATCGTCAGCGAGTATTGCCAGGCAAGATAGCTGAAAAAGCCGACATAGTAGAAATAGACGGCAAGACCCGACACCAACAGCAGCGCGAATTCCGCCATGCGCAGGACGCCGCTGACCATGATCGGCGACATCGTATCGCGCCGGTATTGCGAGGCGACCTGGCGGGCAACGTCGTTCATGCCGCCGGCCGTGTTGTTCTCGGCAGGGGCGTCGAATTTGCGCACCGCGTCTAGCGAAAAACGGCGCGCGGGGTCGATTTCGTTCATGGGGCGTCCGTAGGTTTCCCTCAGGTGAATAGCAAAAGAGAGCTAAGAAACCCTTGAAACAACAGATGGCTTTGGAGACGCTTTCACCGGGGGCCTTTTGCAGCCGAGTGGATATCAGTTGCTCTACTGTTTGAGCGCGGCGAAATAGGCCTTTTCGATTTCGGCGGCCATTACATCCGCGCCGAACCGTGCCTTGAGGTCGGCGGCACCGGGCATCAGGCCTTTGTAGGCGTCGAGATCGGCCAGAGCGGCGCTTATCTTGTCGCCAAGTTCGCGCGGGTCGGGCCGGATCAGGGCAGGGGAGCCGGTGTCGAAGATTTCCGGTATGCCCCCGACCGACGTCGCGATTAGCGGCTTGCCGGCGGCAAGCGTTTCCAGAACGATATAAGGCATGGCTTCCGCGCGCGAGGGAACGACGACCAGCTTGGCCAGCGTGAAGGCGAGCCTGGCTGGCATCGGCGGCAGGAAGCTGACCTCGAGGCCGAGCTGATCTACCTTGGCGCGATAGCGCGGCAGGTCGTCGCCGTCGCCGACCATCAGCGCTTTCAATGGGCGACCGAGCCGTGTTGCGGCTCGCCCCAGCGCATCGATGAAGATGTCCGGGCCCTTGAGGTCGCGCATCATGCCGATATAGAGGAGGTCGACGGCATTGTGCTCGGTCTGCACCGGCTCGAACTCGGCGGCGCGCAGGCCGTTGTGTACGAGAGCGTTCGGAATGGGCGGCTCGCCGACCTTCCTGCGATAAGTCCGCCGCTCATAATCGGAAACAAATAGCAGGCAATCGGTGAAGCGAGCCATGAAGCGTTCGAGCGCGAAGAACAGCTTCCCCATCGCCGTGGTTTCGTCATAGTGCAGTGAGCCGCCATGCGGCGAATAAAGGCGGGCTACGCGAGACCTGGATACCCGCAACAATGAGCCGAACAGACGGGCATAGGCGCCACCTTTGGCGCCATGCCCGTGCAGCACGTCCGGCCGCAATTCTTTTATGATCCTATAGGTGCGTCGGGCCGAAGCGAGATCGCCTGGCCCGACATGCCGCTGCATCGGTGTGCGATGAATGCCGAGCGCCAGGCTGCCTTTCATCTGTTCGAACAGCCGTTCCTCGAAATCGCCGCCAGTCGTCGAATCGCAGACGATGCCGACGGCATGGCCGGCGGCGACCTGAGCCTCGGTCAGGTCGCGCACATGCCGGAAGATGCCTCCGACGGGTGAGCGAAAGCAGTGGACGATCCTGAGTGTGTCCGCCACTTGGTCAGCACATCAAAACAGGCGTTCGCGAACATAGACTGTGTCGCCGGGCAACAGCGGGTCGGAGGTCACCACGCGTCCGGTTATAACCTTGCCGTTGATGTCGCGGGTAATGTCGACGCTTTCCTGGTTGGCGCGTGGCGTGAAGCCGCCGGCGATGGCGATGGCTTTCTGCACGGTCAGGCCCGGAACGTAGGAATATTGGCCCGCCGCGCCCACTTCACCCATGACGAAGATCGGCCGGTAGCGATCGATTTCGACCGAAACGTCAGGATCGCGCAAATAGCCCTGGCGCAGTTTCTCGGCGATCTCGCCCTCGAGTTGCTGGGCGGTGTGGCCGCGCGCCGGCACGTTGCCGACGAGCGGCAGCGAGAGATAGCCGGATTGGTCGACGCTGTAGGTGTTGGTCAATCCTTCCTGCTCGAACACGGTGACGCGGACGCGGTCGCCGGCACCGAGGCGATAGGGCTGGTCGAGCACTTCATGGAAGGCGGCCGGCGTCGGCCGGTAGCTTGAGCAGCCCGAAAGCATCGATACGGCAAGCAGCGCGCGGAAAAGGGGAGCAGTGCTTTTCATGAGCGGACACGTACCTTTGAATAGCCGGCGACTCTGCGGCAAACCTTAACGATCGAGCTCGGTTATCATCCTGTTAGGGTTAATGGCCGGTAAAGGCGCGCGGCCGATGCGGGCCCGATCGACAAATGCAGATGGTTTTCAGCCTCTTGTTTGCGGCTTGTTAGCAGAGCCTAACAGGTGCTTACCGCGTTATTAACGGCTGAGTTACCATAGTTGTTTACGGTGCATGCTGACTCAGTACCGGAGCAGGGATGCATGTCCGTTCAATCCGCGGCCGCAGATGTCGACGTCGATCTCAGGCAGCTTTTCGCCAGCCTGGCGCGAAACTGGCTGCGCATCCTTGTCGTCGCGCTGGCTGTAACCGGCCTGGCCTTTGCGCTCGCCTGGCTTGCAACGCCCGAATACAAGGCGGCAGCCAAGCTGGAGATCGGGCCTCGAGAATCGGAGTTCACGCGGCCAGCCGGTGCCAACGGCAACGAGCGGTCGATTCCCGACGAAGAGGCTGTGGCCACCGAGGTCCAGATCATTTCGTCCCCTGACATCCTCAAACAGGTGGCGGCGAAGCTCAACCTCGCGAAATTGCCCGAATTCGACGAGGCGCTGAAGATGTCGGCGCTGAGCCGCACCCTTGTCCTCGTTGGCTTGAAAAGCGATCCCTTCGAGATTCCGCTGGAAGAGCGCGTGCTGGACGCAATGCATGACAAGCTCAACGTCTATGGCGTTGAAAAAACCCGCGCGATCGCTATCGAGTTCTCGTCAGAGGATCCACAGCTTGCCGCCGCAATCCCGAACGCCATCGCAAACGCCTATATCGCCTCCAAGGGCAACGCCAAGCTCGAATCGAATTCCGCCGCCACCGACTTTCTGGCGCCGGAAATCGCGGACCTGCAGAACCGGGTGAAGGAGGCGGAGGCCAAGGTTGCCGCATTCCGTGCGCAGTCCGATCTTTTGATGGGCGGCAACAATTCGGTGCTTGCCACCCAGCAGCTGTCCGAATTGTCGAGCGAACTGTCACGGGTACGCGCCAACCGCGCTTCGGCGGAAGCGACCGCCGACAGTGTGCGCAGGGCGTTGCGCAATGGCGGCTCGCTGGATGCCGTTCCAGAGGTGTTGTCTTCCGACCTGATCCAGCGCCTGCGCGAGCGGCAAGTCGAACTCAAGAACAACATCGCCGACCTTTCCACCACCTTGCTCGACAATCATCCGCGCATCCGTGCGCTGAAGTCGCAGCTCGCCGATCTCGACCGCCAGATCCGCAACGAAGCGGAAAAGATCATGAAGGGTCTGATGGCGCAGGCCGAGACGGCGAAGGCACGAGAGGCTCAACTCGTGGCCGACGTCAACACCCTGAAGGCGGCGTCCGCCCGCGCCGGCGAAGAGCAGGTGGAACTCGATGCCCTGCAGCGCGATGCCGCGACCAAGCGCCAGCAACTCGATCTCTACTCGTCCAGCTATCTCCAGGCGGCCGCACGCAAGGATCGTAACTACCTGCCTGTCGACGCTCGCCTATTTTCGGAGGCCCGGGCGCCGACCGAACCCTATTTCCCCAAGATTGGTCCGATTGTCGGTGCGGCCTTTGTCGGCTCGTTGCTCCTCATGGCGATCGTCACGTTGCTGCAGGAACTGTTTTCCGGCCGCGCCATGCGTCCGGCCGCCGGTGCCCATTTCGAACGCATCGAGCAGGTTGCGATGCCGGCTGTCCAGGCCGAACGCGTAGTGGCCGAGCCCGGCCCGCCGGTTGCCCGGCCCGAACCGACAGTCGCCGTGATCGACCAGCTCGGTGAGTCCGACAACAGTGTCACTGAAACCAAACTGGAGCCGGAACCCGTCGCCGTGGCGGAAGCGGCTGCCGAGAAAATCGAACCGGAGTACTCTGAGATGGCTGCTGCAGACATTGAACCGGCACGTTCCACCCTCGGTGAGGTCGACATCGACAAGGCCGCGGAAAAACTGATCGCCACCGGTGCCGCCCGCGCCATATTCGTGTCGCCGGAAGGCGACGAGGCGGCTGCCTCGGCGGTGCTGGTGGCGCGCGCAGTCTCTGACGCCGGGCTACGCGTGCTGCTGCTTGATCTCACCGCTTCGGGTGCTGCCTCGCGGCCGATGCTGGACAGCGGGCTGTTTCCGGGTATCACCGATCTGCTCGCCTCGCAAGCGCAGTTCAGCGATGTGATCCACCCCGATCTCTATTCGGACTGCCACGTGATTCCCGTCGGCACAGCCGATCCGGTCCGTGCCATGCGCGCCGCCGACCGGCTGCCGATCATCATGCAGTCGCTGACCACCGCCTATGACCTGGTCGTTGTCGAATGCGGGCCAGCGGACGCGCAAGGCATCAGCCGCCTAGTGGGCGAGGGCACCGAGGTGCTGCTCTCCATGCTGGAGCCGGACGACGAGGTGACGCAAGCCGCAGTCGCGCTCATCGAGAGCGGCTATCCCGACCTGACGCTGGTCACGCCAATCGGCCATGTGGCGCCGGGGCCAATGCCGGGGCGGCGCTCGGCCGCCTGAGGCAGTTTTCTCAAATCGAAATCAGCTGTCGTCTTCGCCTGCGGCCGGTGCTGTCTGTCCCACAGCCTTGCGGCGCAGCAGCTTGGTCAGCTTCCAGACCATTGGGCTGTGCTTGATGAATGCTTTCAGGCTTGCGCCGTGCCTGAGCGCAAGCGCCAGCGCGCGGCCCTTCAGCGTCAGCGGAACCAGCACCTCGAAATGCTGCGTTTCGATATCGCACCACAATCGCTTATAGGGTTCGTCGCCGACTGAGAAATCATAGATTTCAAAACCCGTCTCGCAGGCTTCCTGGATGTTCTCGAAGAACAGGAAGTCGCCGGGGCTGGTGTGTGCGAGGTCGTCCTCGGCGATCGCCCCGAATTCGCAGATCAGCCGCTTGCCCGAGCGGCTCGACCCGGTGACCGCACGAAGCTTGCCGGCGACTTCCAGCCCATGCAGCACGAAGCACGGGTTTTCCTCTTGAAGCGCTTCGGCAAACAGCGAGCGGAAAAAAGCGCGCACCTCCGCTTCACCGAAAACATTGACGATGCCCATCTTGCGGAAGCGGAATTCCTTCATCTCGAAAAAGGCGTCGAGCAGCCTGTTCACCTCGTCCGCAGTCCTCGCCTCGATGCGACGATAGCTGCCGACGGCCTCGAACTTGCGCGCCTGCGAGCGATGCTTCTTGCGCCTGCGCTTGCCGCTCACGCGGGTGAGCAGTGCATCAAACCCTCCGACAAGACCGGCGGCCAGCGACAGATTGGGGCTCGAAAAATGCGGCAAGGCGGAGAGCGGGTTGGCAACGCCGTCGAGATCAGGCAGCAGCCGCTCTAGCGCGACAAGATCGATGTCGCGCCGCGCCTTGGCAATCGCGGCCAGCATCGAACGGATCGCCGCGATATCGGCATTCGCCAGCCATTGCAGGTCGGCAGCGGCAAAATTGCCGTTGGCATGGCGCCCGCCCATGAAGCGCGCAACGCGGAATGCTCCGCTGCGGGTGACCTCCAGCGCCAGCGAGAAAACCGGCCTGTCGTCGGCGCGCAGCGTCGCAACGACAACGTCGGCGCCGGTATGTGCGGCCCAGTTCAGGATCCAGCCTGCGCTCTGCGCCGGGGCAAAAAGCGCCGAACGGCAGAATTCGGCGTACGCCGCCAGCGCCGCACTATCGGCAACCGAGGTCGACAGGCCGGCTTTGCCGGCCGGCAAGGCACACGGCGACGCCTCGCTGCTTGCCAGCCGATTGCCGTCAAATGACGCGGTGGCGTCAACCATACCTCAATCCTTAGGGCGTATTCGTCGCGATTGGGGGTCCGCGCAGGCGCATTCCATGCTTGATGAGCTTAGGCGCAAAAGGTGAATGAATGATCGACGGGGGCGAGGCAATCCGCAAACTGGCGCTCAATCTCGCCCGCTATTCCGGTCTTGCGCCGCTGGCCAAGCCGTTCATCGGCGGCCTTGGCGCCATCCTGATGCTGCATCGGGTCACCGCGACGCCGGAAAAGCCGAACGGCGTCAACCGCCACTTGAACATCGCGCCTGGGTTCCTCGACATCGTGATCGCCGACATGAAGGCGAACGGCTACACGTTCGTTACTCTGGACGAGGCAATCGAGCGCATCAAGGCTGGCGACAAGGACGGCCAGTTCGCGACGATCACCGCCGACGACGCCTATCGAGACAACATGACCGAGGCGCTGCCCGTGCTGGAGAAGCACGGCGCGCCGATCACCATCTACGTCGCGCCGGGACTGATCGATGGCGCTGCCGATTTGTGGTGGGACGTGGTCGAGGACATCGTCAATGCGCGCGATCGCCTGACGCTGACGACGCCGGACGGCCCGGTGACGATCGATTGCTCGAACCCAGGAAAAAAGGTCCAGGCCAATGCGCGCCTGCACGCTCATCTGACGCTGAAGGTGCGCGAGCAGGACCAGCGTGCGGTATTGCGCGATCTGGCGCGTTCGAACGGCATCGAGTTGGGCGGTTCGCGCCCGAACACGCTGATGAACTGGGACGAGCTCCGCACCATGGCCGCGCACCCGCTGGTGACGATCGGAGCGCATAGCGTCAATCATTGCAATCTGAAGCGGCTTTCCGAGAGCGACGCGCGGCATGAGATCGGCGACGTCAAGCGCATATTGCAGGCCAAACTCGGCGAGGAGCCGCGCCATTTCGCCTATCCCTACGGTTATGCCAGCGCCGTCGGCCGTCGCGAAGTGGGCCTTGTCCGCGATGCCGGCTATGCCTCGGCCGTGACGACCCGCCACGGCATACTCCGCGCCGAGCATGCCGGGTTCCTGCATGCCCTGCCGCGCATTTCGGTCAATGGCCGCTATCAGAGCGTCGCCCACATCCGAACAATGTTGTCGGGCGTGACGACGCCGCTGGCCAATGCCGGCAAGACGGTGGTGACGATCTAACTGTTGCCTCGGCCCTTCGGCCGCGGCTCCAGGATCAGCCATTTGATGATGCCCATCGCCGGCAGCACCCACAAAAGCCCGCTCAGCAGGAAGAAGATGAAGTGCGCCAGCGGCCCGGACTGTGACAATTGGGCGACTGCCACGATCGAGGCGACCATCGCATAGACGACGACCAGCAGTACCAGCAGGAAGCTTCCGATCAGCTTTTTCAGGCGAATGGGCATAACGCGATCTCGTTGATCGCTATCGCTTAAGCCGAACAGCCAATACGCGCAACCCGCCAGAAACGGCGCGACGGCGTGCCGCGCTGTCCGGTCTTGCAAGCCGGGTTGCGATGGTTCACCAATCCGCGACTTCAACTGCCGGGACAAAGCCATGGCTGCTGCCATATCCGATGCCGTGCCTTTCGCAGCCCGCGATCGCGACCTTCGCAACCGCGCGCTGGTACGTGGTTGGCTCTATGTCGTGCTCCTCGTGCTGTTTGCGCTGGTGGTGGTCGGCGGCGCTACGAGGCTCACCGATTCGGGCCTGTCGATCACCGAATGGCAGCCGATTCACGGCGTCATCCCGCCACTCAATGATGCCGAGTGGCAGGAGGAGTTCCTGCGCTACCAGCAGATCCCGCAATATGCCGAACTCAACAAGGGCATGAGCATCGAGGCGTTCAAGTCGATCTTCTGGTGGGAGTGGGTGCACCGCATCCTGGCGCGTAGTGTCGGCGTGGTCTTCGCCCTGCCGTTGCTGTTCTTCTGGGCGACGCGCCGCATCGAGCGCGGCCTCGGCACGAAATTGTCGGGCATCCTCCTTCTCGGCGCCCTGCAGGGCGCGATAGGCTGGTGGATGGTGGCGTCCGGGTTGGCCGACCGGGTTTCGGTCAGCCAATACCGGCTGGCGACGCATCTGACGCTGGCGGCGCTGATCTTCACGGCGACCATGGTGGTCGCGCGCGGACTGGCCCCACACTCCGAACCGGCCGCCGACCGATCGACGCAACGTCTGGCCGGCTTTCTGGTGCTGCTGGCGCTGGTCCAGATCTATCTCGGCGGGCTGGTCGCAGGGCTCGATGCCGGCTTGAGCTACAACACCTGGCCGCTGATGGACGGCAAACTGGTCCCCGGCGACCTGCTGCTGCTCGAGCCGGCATGGCGCAATTTCTTCGAAAACCCGAAGACGGTGCAGTTCATCCACCGGGTCGGCGCCTACACGATCTTCCCGGTCGCGCTCTGGCACATGATTGCGACACGCCGGCGTCTGCCGGGCACGACGCATGCCCGACGCGCGACGCTGCTGTTCCTGATTGTCGTGGTGCAGGCGTCGATCGGCATCGGCACCCTATTGATGCATGTGCCGCTGCACATGGCCCTGACGCATCAGGCATTCGCGCTGTTCCTGCTGGGTTTTGCCGCCGCGCACTGGCGCGGCACCAAGGGCGCTTATCCGCTGCCCCACGAGATTGCTCTCAGAGGCTGAGCCGCACCGTCCGGATCGCCATGGCGATCGCCAGCTCGCGGTCCTCGTCGACCGCATTGCGATCTTCATGATGCCATGCAGCCGACAGGCAGCCATAGGCGATGGCGTGGTCCAGTATCGCGGGCGGCGACTGGCCGAGCGTTGCGGCAAAGACTTGCGCCATATGGCCGATCCGCCGCGTATCGAGGCAAAGATCGTCTCGGTCGAGTGGGTTGTAGAACATGTTGGCCGCGTCGAAGCCGGGGTCGCCGAGAACGCCCTTCGGGTCGATCGCCAGCCAGCCGCGCGGACCGTGCATGACGTTGTCGTGGTGCAGGTCGCCATGCAGCGGCCGCACGTCATGCGGATTGGACAGCAGCCGTTCCGCGATTTCGGCTGCTTCGACATACAGGCTCTTTTCGCCGGCGGCGCGATCGGCCTTGGCCTTTTTGAACAGGCTGGAGAACCGGGTCCGCAACGGCTGGAGATCCGGCGGGGCAGGGTGCTTCGACGGCGAGACCAGTCTTGCCATTACCTCGGCCGCGATCGCGGTGGCGGCATTGTCGCCTTGTTCGGCAAGATGGTGTGACAGCATCCTGTCGCCGGCGTATTCGAGCAGCATGCGGTGGCCGTCGCGGCCGAGCAGCCGCACCGCGCCTTCGCCGCGTCGCCAGGCGAGGAAATGCTCGCCACGCAACTCGTCCTCGACATCGTCGAAAGGCTTTAGATCCTTGACGATTGCCGGTGAGTCGTCCTCGCGAGCAACCTTCCAGATGCGGCTGCTGAAGGTTTCGGCGATGAGTTCGGGCGCGCCGACCTTCCAGCGCTTCGGAAATGCCGGCGCATCCATTCAGAGGCCGAGCATCAGATCCATGTTCTGCACGGCTGCACCCGAGGCACCCTTGCCGAGATTGTCGTAGACGGCAAGCAGCAGCGCCTGCGCCCTGTCGTCATTGGCAAAGACATAGAGCTTCATCCGGTTGGTGCCGTTGTAGATCTCCGGATCGATGTCAGGCATGCGTTCCTGATGCAGATACGGCGCCACCTCGACCACGCCACGATCAATGGAAGCAAAATGGTCGGCGATCGCCGCGTGAAGCTCAGCGCCGGTCGGTACATGGTCGAGACCGCCGAGTTGCAGCGGCACTACCGTGATCATGCCTTGCGCGAAATTGCCGACTGCCGGCTGCATGATCGGATCCTGCGAAAGCCTGGCATAGGTCCTGAGCTCCGGCACGTGCTTGTGCTGCAGCGTCAGCCCGTAGGGCAGGAATTCCGACGCATCCTCGCCCTTGGCGACATAATCCTCGATCATTGGCCGGCCGCCGCCGGAATAGCCAGAAATGCCGTTGACGGTGACCGGAAAATCGGCTGGCAACAGCCCCGCCGCAACCAGCGGCCGCAGCGTCGCGATCGGTCCTTGCGGCCAGCAGCCCGGATTGGCGACGCGCTTCGCCGAAGCGATCTTCTTCGCCTGGTCCTTGTCCATTTCGGCGAAACCATATTCCCAGCCCTCGGCGACGCGATGTGCCGTCGAGGCGTCGATCACCTTGGTGGTGTCATTGGCGATCAGCGAAACGCTTTCCTTGGCTGCCGCGTCCGGTAGGCAGAGGATCGCGACATCGGCGGCATTGAGGAACTCGGCGCGCGCTGCCGTTTCCTTGCGGCGCTCAGTCGGGATGGAGATGATTTCCAGGTCGCCGCGCTCGGCAAGCAGCGCCCTGATCTGCAGACCGGTGGTGCCGTGCTCGCCGTCGATGAAGATTTTCGGTTTCATTGCCTGCCAAAATTCCTGTTAGCTATATGCCGCTTGCCTGATTCAATCCGGCAACGCTGTGATTGCCCTGGTTCATTTCCTCGAGCCGGGCCTTTCGTTCCGCCAGCAGCCCGAGATAGTGCATGGCCACCATCGAGCCGGCAATTGCCGTTATATCGGCGTGATCATAGGCTGGCGCAACCTCGACGACGTCGGCGCCGACGATATCGACCTGGTTGATCTGGCGCAGCACCGACAGGATCTTTGCCGAAGACGGGCCTCCCGCTACCGGCGTTCCGGTGCCGGGCGCAAAAGCCGGATCCAGGCAATCGATGTCGAAAGTGACGTAGGTCTTCTTGCCGCCCGTACGGTCGACGATGGCATAGGCGATGTCGGACGCCCGCATTTCCTCCACTTCATGGCCATACAGGATCTTGATGCCGAACGTATCGGGCGCGTGGGTGCGGATGCCGATCTGGATCGACCGGTCGGGGTCGATGATGCCCTCCTTGACCGCACGGCCGACGAAGGAGCCGTGATCGATGCGCTTGCCGTCGTCGGGCCAGGTGTCCTGATGAGCGTCGAACTGCACCAGGGCCAGCGGGCCGTAGATGGCGGCATGCGCCTTGAGCAGCGGCCAGGTGACGAAATGGTCACCGCCGAGCGATAGCAGAAAGGCGCCGGATTTCAGGATCCTCGCCGCTTCGCGTTCGATCGTGGCAGGGGTCTTCTGGTGATTGCCGCTGTCGAGCAGGCAATCGCCAAAATCGACCACGGCAAGCTGTTCGAACAGGTCGCGCGAAAACGGATATTGCGGATCGTTGTCGAGGATGGCCGACGCGCGGCGAATCGCCTGCGGTCCGAAACGCGCGCCCGGCCGATTGGTGACCGCCGCGTCGAAGGGAATGCCCCACACCACCGCATCGGCGCCCTTCACGTCCTTCGAATATTTGCGCCGCATGAACGACAGCGCGCCGGCATAGGTCGGCTCGAACGACGCGCCCGTCCTGGAGCGGGTGGTGAAGGCGTGATCGATGGTCCTCGGCGGCATGAAGCGATCTCCTGTGCGTCGACGCGCAACCTTATTGGCCATAATTCTCAGAATTGCGACCCCTTCGGAAGAACATGGCTATTCGGCCCGGTCACAAATCCTTGCTTGCCAGGAGAGCCCCGCATGGCTGGCCCGGAGATTGCCTAGTTAGCAACCGAAAGTAGCCGCTACGGCCGTTTCGGCCGGCATTAACCTGATTTTCCAGCGTTTGCGAAGCCGGCTTCGTTCACTAGGCTGTCACGAGCGTCGCTTAACCGGGTGTCGATCCGGTACGGAGCGATTCTCATGCGAACGACCTGTCTCATGCGAACGACTTGGCTGAGCCTTCTGCTTTCCGCGGCGCTGGCGGCCTCCCTTGGCCATGCATCGGCAGGCGAAACGCGCGCCAGGCAGATTCTCGACCGGTTCGAGCACGCCAACCAATGGCGCGACCATGTGATGGTGGCCGCGCACCGCGCCGGCGGCATGCAGGCCGGCAAGACGCTCTATCCCGAAAATTCGATCGCCGCCGTCGAGGCGTCGATTGCAATGGGCGCCGAAATCGTCGAGGTCGATATCAGGCGCTCGAAGGACGGACAGTTCGTCGTCATGCATGACAGCTGGCTCGACCGCACCACGAACTGCAAGGGCGAGGTGGTCAAGCGCACGCTGGCCGAACTCAAGACGTGCCGGTTGGTGATCGAAGGCACCGGCGCCTTTACGGGCGAGACAGTCTCGACGTTGCGCGAAATGTTGATGGCGACCAGGGACAGGATCCTCATCAATCTCGACAATAAGCTCGATACCGAAAGCCTCGCCGGCATGGTCGCGGTCGCGCGCGACCTCGGCATGGCCGAACAGGTGATCGTCAAGGAGAACCTGTGGGATGCGGAGAGGATCGCCACGGTTGCGGCCGCCATGGACGCGATCGACGGCGGCTTCCAGTTCATGCCGATCATTGCCGACGATGCGGTTCACGACGCCATGTTTGCCGAAAAAGTCAGCCGGGCGTTCCCGGTGCGGGCGATCGAACTGATCAATTGGCGGGCTGGCGCCGAGACACTGACCGAGACCGGCGGCCCGCTGTTCAGCCCGCGCATGCGCGCGCTGGCGGTGAGGGGTGACTGGCACATCTGGGCCGACACCTATGCCATCGTCAACAAGCCGGGTGGCTTCCTCGCCGGTGGCCGCGGCGACGAGCTGGCGGTCGCGGCCAGCCTGCCGCGCGAGACTTATGGCTTCTGGGTCGAGCGCGGCGCCACCATCATCCAGACCGACGAACCGAAGGCCGCCATCGATTGGCTGGCGGCGAACGGTTTTCGCGTGCCCTATGCCGGCCCGGCCGAGCCGGCGAATACGGCCAGCATTAACTAGGAGCGGCGGTCGCGCTGCCAATCTCCCCCTTGTGGGGGAGATGCCCGGCAGGGCAGAGGGGGGCGCTGTCCCTCCAGCCTATCGGGTCGATTGAGATTGCAATTGGCGTCAATTGTCACGCAGGGTTCAACAAGAGGCAGGCGATCCTTCGCGCCCCCCTCTGTCCTGCCGGACATCTCCCCCACGAGGGGGGAGATTGGCTCATCACCGCCTTCGCTAGTCTCCAACACCGGCTGGCGGCACCTCGCGCCTCGTGCGCAGGTCAAGCGGCCATCGCCACGCCCTCTAGCGCCTTGAGCGCATCCTCCGGCAGCGCGAGATCGCCTGCGGCGAGGTTCTCCCTGAGATGCGCAACTGAAGACGTGCCGGGGATCAGAAGAATGTTGGGCGCGCGGCGAAGCAGCCAGGCGAGCGCGACCTGCATGCGCGTGGCGCCGAGGCGTGCGGTGACCTTGGACAAGGTCGACGACTGCAGCGGGTTGAAGCCGCCAAGCGGGAAGAACGGCACATAGGCGATGCCGCCGTGGGCCAGATCGTCGATCAACGCATCGTCGCCCCGATGCGCCAGATTGTACTGGTTCTGCACGCAGACGATCTTGCAAATCCTGCGGCCTTCGGCGATTTGTGCAGCGGTGACGTTGCTCAGCCCGATGTGACGCACAAGGCCCTGTCGCTGAAGCTCGGTAAGCGTTGCAAGCGGGGCCTCGATCGACCCTTCGGCGGGGCCATGCGCGTCGAACATGACCCGAAGGTTGACCACCTCCAGCACGTCGAGCCCGAGATTGCGCAGATTGTCGTGCACCGCCTTGGTCAGCTCGTCGGCCGAGAAGGCCGGCAGCCATGCTCCGTCCCGGCCGCGCCGGGCGCCGATCTTGGTGACGATAACGAGGTCGTCGCGATAGGGTGCGAGCGCTTCGCGGATCAACAAATTGGTGACGTGTGGGCCGTAGAAGTCGCTGGTGTCGATGTGATTGACGCCCTGCGCAACGGCTTCGCGCAGCACGGCCAATGCCGCATCGTGGTCCTTTGGTGGGCCGAAGACGCCGGACCCTGCGAGCTGCATGGCGCCGTAGCCGAGCCGTCTGACTTTGCGGTCGCCGAGGATGAATGTGCCGGACTGGTCGACGCTGGACATAGTCTTTCTCCTTCAGGGAATGGTGCACAGATAGACGGTGTCCGATCTCGCGATAATTGGGTACAATTCGCACGGGCTGTGCGGAATGACGAACAATGCAGATTGATCTCGGGGATCTGAACGCCTTCGTGGCCGTGGCGCGCGCCAAAGGTTTTCGGGATGCGGCACGCGCCAGCGGCGGCAGTGCGTCCGGCTTGAGCGAGGCGGTGCGCCGCCTGGAGACGCAACTCGGTGTCAGGCTGCTCAACCGGACGACGCGCAGCGTCGTCCTGACGGAGGCCGGCCAAGGCTTGCTGGCGCGGCTCGGTCCAGCCTTGACCGAGGTGGAGTCGGCGCTGGACGTGGTGAACGGCTTTCGCGACAGGCCGGCCGGCTCGCTGCGCCTCAATGTGCCGGTCAGCGCGGCGCGACTGGTCCTGCCCAGCATCGTGCCGCGGTTCCTTGCCGCCTATCCCGGTATCCGGCTGGAGGTGATCGCCGAGGAGAGCTTTGTCGACGTGCTGGCGGCCGGCTGCGATGCCGGCATCCGTTACGACGAGCGGCTGGAACAGGACATGATCGCCGTGCCGATCGGGCCGCGCGTGCAGCGCTTCGCCACCGCCGCCAGCCCTGGCTATCTGGATCGTCATGGCCGCCCGCAGCACCCGCGCGACCTGCTCGGCCACGCCTGCCTGCGCGGCCGCTTTCCCAGCGGTGCGATAACGCCATGGGAGTTCGAGCGCGACGGCGAGGTGGTGCGGGTCGATCCGACGGGGCCACTGATTGTGGGGATCGGCGGAGCAGCCGATTTAGCCGTTGATGCAGCGATCGCCGGCACGGGAATCGTGAAGCTGTTCGAGGACTGGCTTCGCCCGCATTTCGAGAGCGGTGCACTCGAACCCGTCCTCGAACCCTGGTGGCAGAGCTTCTCCGGGCCGTTCCTCTACTATCCCGGCCGGCGCCTCGTACCGGCGCCGCTGCGGGCGTTCGTCGACTTCATCAAGGCATTGCCGATGAACTCTGACATCACGGGCACGGCACAAAGAAAAAGGCCACCCGAAGGCGGCCTTTGAACTCTGTGTAGCTTCGCAGCGCTTAGCGCTTGGAGAACTGGAAGCTCCGGCGGGCCTTCGCCTTGCCGTACTTCTTGCGCTCGACCACGCGGCTGTCACGGGTCAGGAAGCCGCCCTTCTTGAGCACGGCGCGCAGCGCCGGCTCGTAATAGGTCAGCGCCTTGGAGATGCCGTGGCGCACGGCACCGGCCTGGCCGGAGAGGCCGCCGCCGATGACGGTGGCAACGATGTCGTACTGGCCGGCGCGGTTGGCAGCGATGATCGGCTGGTTGAGGATCATCTGCAGAACCGGGCGCGCGAAATATTCGGCGAACACCTTGTCGTTGACGACGATCTTGCCGGAGCCGGGCTTCACCCAGACGCGCGCGATGGCGTTCTTGCGCTTGCCGGTGGCATAGGCGCGGCCCGATTTGTCGAGCTTCTGGACATGGACGGGTGCTGCCGGCTGGGTGTTGGTGTTGCCGGTGGCAGTTCCGAGTTCTGCGAGCGAGGAAAGCTCAGCCATCTTACGAAACCTTCTTGTTCTTGGCGTTCAGCTTGGCCACGTCGAGGACGACGGGCTGCTGGGCGACATGCGGATGTTCCGTGCCTGCATAGACGCGGAGATTCTTCATCTGGCGACGGCCGAGCGGGCCGCGCGGGATCATGCGTTCGACGGCCTTCTCAACGACACGCTCGGGAAAGCGGCCCTCGAGCAGCTGCCGCGCGGTGCGTTCCTTGACGCCACCGGGGTGACCGGTGTGCCAGTAATAGACCTTGTCGGTGAACTTCTTGCCGGTGAACACCACCTTGTCGGCATTGATGACGATGACGTTGTCGCCGTCGTCGACATGCGGGGTGAAAGTGGGCTTGTGCTTGCCGCGAAGATGATTGGCGATGACAGTGGCGAGACGGCCGACGACGAGACCCTCGGCGTCGATCAGCACCCACTTCTTCACCACATCCGCAGGCTTCTGCGAAAAGGTTGTCATGGATTGTTGCTTTCGGTTCGGACCTTCAAAAGAAGGCGTTTCTTGTTGCTTGGATTGGCGAAAGGCACTTGCCCGCCGCCAATAACAAAACGGCGGCCTTTGCGGGCCGCTGTTCCGTGAGGGCTTATAGGAGAGAGCGGCGACTACGTCAAGGCGCGTGAAAAGCCATCTCTGGGGTAAAATCAAGCAAAAACAATGATTTGAGCACAAGGTATTATTTTACCACATCTCCAATCCGCTTTGGCGGGATCGAATAGGTGCCCGTTGCGTGCGCTACCGTGTGTCCCTCCGGGCCGGCGACGATGTCGATATCGAACACCATCAGGCTCTTGCCGAGCTTGAGGATGCGGCAATGGCCGTCGATCGGCCCGGCCTCTGCCTTGCGGACAAAATTGATGTTGAGACTGGTGGTGACCGAAAGTGCATCCGGTCCGGCATGCGAGAGCACGCAGACATAACCGCCTATGTCGGCCAGCGTGAACAGCGCCGAACCCGATACGGTGCCGCCGGGACGCAAATGGCGCTCGTCAGCATTGAGCCGCACAACACAGCCGCCTGGAAACACCTCCAACGCCTCGTAGAAGGTGAACTGGTCGTTGAGCTGCGGGAAAACAGTCGCCACAAGCGCGTTGACGTCAGCAGCCGTCAGCACCGGCTTGAGATTGCTTTGAGCAGGCATGGCGGTCTCTCGTTGTGCCTGCCTGTTTGAGCGCAGCGTGCCGTTTCTGGCAACAGCCATTCATTATGGCAGAGGCGGAGTGTTGGACGAAGCGAGACCCGCATACTAGATTAGTCCATCACCGATCCGGAATCGCGGAGGAATGACCCATGGCCGAAATCGTCGCCATCAAGCCTGCCGTTGCTGAAGGGCCGGTCGCCGCCCGGCTGGATAAGGGCGTGTTGCGCCTGACGCTCGCCAATCCGCCGGCCAATGCTCTTTCGCTTTCAGTGATGGCGGCGCTGATGGCGGAACTCGACCGCGCCAAGGCCGACAAGTCCGCCCGCGTCATCGTCCTTGGGGCGGCCGGCAAAGTGTTCTGCGCCGGGCACGACCTCAAGGAGTTAAGCACGCACCGCGCCGATGCCGATCACGGCAGGGCCTTCTTCGAAAAGACGTTTTCCGCCTGCGCTTCACTGATGCAGGCGATCGTTCGCCATCCCAAGCCGGTGATCGCCGAAGTCGACGGCCTGGCGACGGCGGCCGGATTGCAGCTGGTCGCCAGCTGCGATCTCGCCATCGCTTCGCACGAGGCGACCTTCTGCACGCCGGGCGTCAATATTGGACTGTTCTGCTCGACGCCGATGGTGGCGCTGTCGCGCAATGTCTCGCGCAAGCACGCCATGGAGATGCTTTTGACCGGCGAAACGATCGAAGCGGCAACCGCTAAGGAATTCGGCTTGGTCAACCGCGTCGTGCCGCGCGAATATCTGAATCAGATTGTCACCAAATACGCGCAAACCATTGCGTCCAAATCGTCCTTGGTCGTCAAGATCGGCAAGGAAGCCTTTTATGAGCAAGCGGAAATGGGGCTGGCCGAGGCCTATGATTACACCGGGCGCGTCATGGTCGAGAACATGCTGGCGCGCGATGCGGAAGAGGGCATTGGCGCCTTCATTGGCAAACGCAAGCCGGAATGGCCGGAGGAATAGGAGGCGGATATGGAACCGCGCATCTCCATCATCACCATCGCCACCGACGATCTCGACCGCGCCACGCGCTTTTATGAGGCGATGGGCCTGACCCGCCATGCCGGGATCACCGAGGGCGTTGCTT
This sequence comes from Mesorhizobium sp. M1399, assembly GCF_040317735.1. Classification (NCBI taxonomy): domain Bacteria; kingdom Pseudomonadati; phylum Pseudomonadota; class Alphaproteobacteria; order Hyphomicrobiales; family Phyllobacteriaceae; genus Mesorhizobium; species Mesorhizobium sp. M1399. Next base: position 206,931 of record NZ_JAMYKZ010000012.1, on the reverse strand, counting down.
TCTTCCAGATGGGTGGCGCCATCCTTGCCCTGTTTCCGCGCCCAAGCGCCGAGGAGGATTCAGGCGTGACCTTCGGCAACGCGCCGTCGGCCGTCTACCTCGCCTACAACACCCGCTCCGACGCCGAGGTCGATGCAGTGTTGGCGCTGGCCAAGAAGGCCGGCGGCCGTATCGTCAAGCCGGCGCAACGGGCCTTCTGGGGTGGCTGGTACGGCTATTTCGCCGATGCGGACGGGCATGTCTGGGAAGTGGCGCACAATCCGGCTTTTCCGATCGCGGAAGACGGATCGATTTCGCTGCCGGCCTGACGAGGTTCCCCTCTGGCTCATCGCAAGCAACTGACGCGGCTGAAGGCACCCTATCTGAAGCGTATCCTGATCGAGCCCAGCCGGGTCGTCGATTGGGAAAAATATCCCTGGAACCTGCCGATCTTTCACCGCCATGAATTCGAGCTCGAATTCACCACGCCGATCACCATCATCGTCGGCGAGAACGGCACCGGTAAATCGACGCTGCTCGAAGCGATCGGCGCGCTGGCAGGCTACGATGAAGCCGGCGGCGGCAAGGGCTACATGCCGGTCGATCACTCCCGCGCCGTCGACAAGAGCGGCGCAGCGCTGGCGGCGACGTTGCGCGGCCACTGGCTGCCGAAGGTCACCGCCGGCTGGTTCTTTCGCGCCGAATCCTTCTATTCGGTTGCCCGCTATCTAGATCAGGCTGCCATCGACGCCCATGAGGCGCCGCCCGACTTCCTTTCCTGGTCGCATGGCGAGGGTTTCATCAGATTCTTCGAGGAGCGCTGCCGCCGGCAAGGCATTTACATCCTCGACGAGCCCGAAAGCGCCTTGTCGCCGACGCGCCAGATCGAACTTCTCAAGATGCTGCGGCGGATGGACCAGTCCGGCACGGCGCAAGTGATCATGGCGACACATTCGCCGCTGCTGATGGCCTGTCCCGGCGCGCGGCTGTTCCGCATCAGCCGGTCCGGGCTCGACCCGACCGATTTTCACGACACCCATCATTTCCGCATGATGCGCAATTTTTGCAACGATCCAGATGGTTTTCTCGCCGAAGCGCTGTATGAGGACGAGGCATGAACCACGACGCTTACGACAACGCCTATATCGCCGGCATCCTCAATTCGGTGAAGACCATCGCCATGGTCGGCGCGTCGGCTAATGACGTGCGGCCGAGCTATTTCGTGCTGAAATATCTGCTCGGCAAGGGCTTTTCGGTGTTCCCGATCAATCCCGGCCAGGCCGGCAAGGAGATCCTAGGCCAGATGACCTTTGCCAGGCTCGCCGACGTTCCGGGACCTGTCGACATGGTCGACGTGTTTCGCGCGTCCGCTGCCGTGCCGGGCATTGTCGACGAGGTGCTGCGGCTCGATCCGCTGCCGAAGGTCATCTGGATGCAGCTTGGCATACGCCATGACGAGGCGGCCACACGCGCCGAAGCCGCCGGCATCAAGGTGGTGATGAACCGTTGCCCCAAGATCGAATATGGCAAGCTGTCGGGCGAGATCGGCTGGACCGGCGTCAATTCCGGCGTGCTGTCGTCGAAGAAGCCGCTTATGCGGCCGGGATTCCAGAGTTTCGGCGTTCGCCAGAAGTAGGTTCCCGCATCCCCATCTGGGAGAGCGGGAACCTCATCGTGCCGCCCGCCGATCGCTAGTACCGGGTCCACTGTCCGCCTTCGTACCAGAAGGCGGCCGAGATCCGTCCGCCGCCGTCGACCCACCACAGCTCCATGCTACTCGGGATACGGGAGACCGCGGCAATACCGCCATTGGTCGCGGCGCTGCCGTCCGGCGCGAGCTGATAACGGGTCCACTGTCCGCCCTCGTACCAGAACGCGGCCTCCATCGACCCATTCGGCCCCGTCCACCACACTTCCATACTGCCAGGGATGCGGGAAACTGCGGCAATGCCGCCATTGATCGCGGCGCTGCCGTTCGGCGCGAGCTGATAGCGGGTGGGCTGGCCGCCTTCATACCAGAAGTTGGCTTCGACCGATCCGTGCGGCCCGATCCACCAGAGCTCGAGGCTGTTCGGGATGCGCGACAGCGTGGCGATGGTGCCGCCGACGGCGGCGCTGCCGTCCGGTGAAAGCTGATACCGCGTCCATTGGCCGCCCTCATACCAGAAGGCGACTTCGATCGAGCCGTTGGGCCCGATCCACCAGACCTCCATGCTGTTCGGGATGCGCGAGACGGCTGCGATACTGCCGCCGCGCGCCGCGCTGCCGTCCGGTGCCAGCTGATAACGTGTCCACTGGCCCCCTTCGTACCAGAAGGCCGCCTCGATCGAGCCGTTGGGACCGATCCACCAGACCTCCATGCTGTTCGGGATGCGCGATACCGCTACGATGCCGCCATCGGGAGCGGCGCTGCCGTTCGGCGCCAGCTGATAGCGGGTCGGCTGGCCCCCCTCGTACCAGAAGTTGGCTTCGACCGATCCAGCTGGGCCGATCCACCATTCCTCCATGCTTTGCGGGATACGTGAGACGGCGGCGATGGCGGTGCCAGGCGCGGCACTTCCGTCCGGTGCCAGGCGATAGCGGTTCCAACGGCCACCGTCGTACCAGAAGCCGACCTCGATCGACCCGCTGGGGCTGGCCCACCAGATTTCCATGCTTCCCGGAATGCGGGCCAGCGATGCGATGCCCTTGACGCCGGGCACGTCGCGCAACGTCCCGACGAAGGTGATCCGGAAGATCAGCTCGTAGGTTCCGCCGTCGCCTTCGATGATCATGCGCCGGTCCCTGACGCCGAAATCTATCAGGTCTGCCCCCTCCAGCCTGAGCTCCTGCGTGCCGAGATGGTCGTCGTCGAGCGCGAAGGGGATCGGCAGGTCGATGCCGTTCAACACGCTGCCGATGTCGCTGGTTAGCCGCGCCGCGCGATTGCGCGGGTCGGGGTCACCGAGCGACGCCGTAAGCGAGGCCGCCCCCCTGATGCTCACCAGGTTCCGGTATTGATTTGGCGAGCCGTTGTCCTGCTCCATCAGCGAGACGACAATTGCCACGTCGGCCGGATTCTGGATGGGCTGAGGGGTTCCGTTCGTGCCCCAGAACGGTTGCCCGTTCACGGTGACGGGATGCTCGTCATCGTCGTCCATGTCCTCGAAGATGCCGAAGCTGAAGACCTGGAGGTCCGGCACGGCGGGCAGTCCCGGCGCGGTGGGGCGCATGTTCGCCACGCTCACCAGGACGTAGACTTCGTCGGAAGCCGAAAGCTCGTTGGTCTCGTTGAGGCACTTGATGCTTTGCAGATTGATCAGCAGCGTCATTGAGATACTCCTTGAATAATCGCCTTTGTCCATCAGCGGATGCTTGGGAGTCCCATGGTTGTTGCCATGGTCGGAGGCAGTAAATTGCTGCCGACGCGCAGGCTGACAGAGCCGGACTTACGGATGGCTTATGGAAGAAGGCGGCGGCTTCGCGGGGTGGCGAGCCGGCGAAGCAGGCTTGTGGCGGGGAGCCACGCCGGCCCAATCTTTTGCGAGGCGCAAATCCATTCTCCTCAGCCCGCGATGCCCGAGCCGGTTGCACCGAAGGAACAAGTCGGCTGGAATTTTTCTCCTTTGCATTCGCGCCAATGATCGGCCAACAATGCCGGCCGTATCAGTGGGCAGGAGAGGAATATCGACATGGTTCAGCGCACGCCCGGGTTCAACACGCTCGCCGTCCATGCCGGCGCCAAGCCGGATCCGGCGACTGGGGCGCGAGCGACGCCGATCTATCAGACGACCTCCTTTGTCTTCGACGATGCCGACCACGCCGCCTCGCTGTTCGGGCTGAAGGCGTTCGGCAACATCTACACCCGCATCATGAACCCGACACAGGCGGTGCTGGAAGAGCGCATCGCGGCACTCGAAGGCGGCACGGCAGGCCTTGCGGTCGCCTCCGGCCATGCCGCGCAGGTGCTGGTCTTCCACAATCTGATGCAGCCCGGCGACAATTTCGTTTCAGCGACAAAGCTTTACGGCGGCTCGATCAACCAGTTCGGCCACGCCTTCAAGAATTTCGGTTGGCAGGTGCGCTGGGCCGACACCAATGACATCTCGACCTTCGAGAGCCAGATCGACGACAGGACCAAGGCGATCTTCATCGAAAGCCTGGCCAATCCGGGCGGCGTCTTCGTCGATATCGAGAAGATCGGCGACATTGCCCGCAAGCACGGCCTGCCGCTGATTGTCGACAACACGCTGGCCTCGCCCTACCTGCTGCGGCCAATCGAGCATGGCGCCGACATCGTCGTGCATTCGCTGACGAAGTTCATCGGCGGCCATGGCAATTCGATCGGCGGCGCCATTGTCGACGGCGGCACGTTCGACTGGTCGAAGTCGGGCAAATATCCGATGCTGTCGGTGCCGCGCCCCGAATATGGCGGCCTCGTCCTGCATGAGACCTTCGGCAATTTCGCCTTCGCCATCGCCGCGCGCGTGCTCGGCCTGCGCGACATCGGCGCGGCGATTTCGCCGTTCAATGCATTCCTTATCCTGACCGGTCTGGAAACCTTGCCGCTCAGGATGCAGCGCCACTGCGACAATGCGGCGGCGGTCGCCGGATGGCTTTCCAACCATCCCAAGGTCGCCTGGGTGTCCTATCCCGGCCTGCCCAGCGACAAGAACAATGCGTTGCAGAAGAAGTACTCGCCGCTGGGCGCCGGCGCGGTGTTCACTTTCGGGCTGAAGGGCGGCTACGCGGCGGGCATCAAGTTCGTCGAGGCGCTCGAGCTGTTCTCGCACCTGGCCAATGTCGGCGACACCAAGTCGCTGGTCATCCACCCGGCATCGACCACGCATCGCCAGCTTTCCGACGAGCAGAAGATCAATGCCGGGGCAGGGCCGGACACGGTCAGGCTTTCGGTCGGCATCGAGGACGTCAACGACATCGTCGCCGATCTGGAACAGGCTCTCGCCAAGGTCTGATCGCCATGACCACGCCGAGATTTCTTTCCGTCGGCGTCGACACCGTCGCACCGGAACTTGGCGCACCCGCGCCGGATCGCCTGATTTCGGGCGATCCGAAATTCCGCACCTGGAATGTCGAGGAACAGGACGGCGGCCTCTATGCCGGCATTTGGGAAGCGACGCCAGGCAAATGGCGCATCGAATATGATGAATGGGAGTTCTGCCACATCCTGTCAGGGGTTTCGGTGATCGCCGAAGACGGCGGCAAGGCGCGCACCGTCAAAGCCGGCGATAGTTTCGTGCTGAGGCCGGGCTTCAAGGGGAGCTGGGAAGTGCTTGAAACGACTCGCAAGGAGTATGTGATCAAGCTTTGATCGCCTGTCGGCTGAGCCTATCGGATCGAATCCTCAAAAGCCCACGGCGAGCGTTTCCAGCCCATGGAAATGATAGCTGTCGCGAAAGCGTGGTTGTTCGGCAAGATGCAGCTGCGGCAGGCGTTCGAACAAGGTTTTCAGCGACACCTGCAATTCGAGCCGGGCGAGCGGCGCGCCGATGCAGAAATGAATGCCGGCGCCGAACGACAGGTTTTTCTGGTCGGCGCGGTCCGGCCTGAAGGCGAGGGGCTCGGTAAAGGCGACGGGATCGCGATTGGCCATGCCGAGCAGCAGACCGATCGTCTCGCCAGGGCCTACGATGATCCCAGGCCCAGCCTCGACCTCCTGATAGGCATAACGCGTGAACATGTGCAGCGGCGCGTCGAAGCGCAGGCACTCTTCGACCGTCGCGGCTGTTGCTTCCGGTGAGGCGAAGAAGCGGCGCGGGTCGCCGCCTTGCGCAAGGATCGAGCGCACCGCATTGCCGGTCTGGTGGACGGTTGCTTCATGGCCGGCATTGAGCAACAGGATCGCCGACGATACCAGCTCGTCCTCCGACAGTTTCTGGCCATCCTCCTGTGCCGCAATCAGCAGCGACAGAAGATCCTCGCCCGGCCTCTTTCGCCGCTCGGCCACGTAGCCGCGCAAAAAATTCGAAAAGTCGCGCGCGGCGCGATTGGCCGTGTCCTCCGTCTCGCGGGTGCGGCCATGCATGTACATGGCGACCATCCGATGCGACCAGTCGAGCAGCTGCGGACCCATGTCGACCCGTACGCCGAGCATCTCGGCAATGATGGTGATCGGCAAGGGAGCTGCGAACGCCGGCAGCAGGTCGACTTCCCCTGGTTCGAAACGGTCGATCAGTTCGTTGGCCAGCGCCTCGACGCGCGGCCTGAGCCGCTCGACCTGGCGCGAGACGAAGGCGCGGTTGACCAGCGTTCTGAGCCGTGTGTGGACGGGCGGTTCCAGCTCCAGCATCGAATTGGCCTCGATGCCGTCGAAGGCGCCGAGATGCGTGCGATCCTGGCCGATGCCCCGGCTGTCCGGAATGCCGGCCGGGTTCTGCCGGCCGAAGCGGCGATCGCGCAGCAGACGGTTGACGTCGTCGAAGCCGCCAAAGCACCAGAAACCAAATTCTTCCCAGAAGATGGCGCTCGATGCACCGTGCAGGTAAGCGTAGGCTTCGTAAGGGTCCTGAAAAAAAGCCGGCTCGTGCGGATCGAGCCGCAGTCGGCGGGTGGCTGGATCAAAGGCAAGGTAGGGCGGCTTCAATTCGGTCATGCCAGACCATTAGCGCATGACCCCGAAAACCGGAATCGGTTTTCGGAAAGGATCATGCGCAGATTCAAAGTGTTGGAGCGTCCTTTGCGCGTCGAAGGACGCGCGGCGCTCCAAGGCTTGCCAGTCTGGTGCCAGACCGTATGTTGGCCCTCCCGTGAGGTGAGCCACCAAAGCGGTTGTGGAAGGACGGTTTTCATGAATGTGATCGTGGTCGGTGCAGGCATTGCCGGGCTTTCCACGGCGTGGTCGCTGGTCAAGGCCGGTCACCTCGTCTCGATCGTCGAGCAGGGACCGATCCCCAATCCGCTCGCCGCCTCCGGCGACCACCATCGCATCATTCGCCGCGCCTATCGGGCCAGGACGGGCTACGGCCGGCTGATCACCGAAGCCTATCAAGCTTGGGACGAGATGTGGTCCGATCTCGGTGAAAGCCATCTCGATCCACGCGGTTTCATCTGTATTTCGCGCGAGCCGGGAGATGAGGCCGAGGAATACCGCGAAGGCATGGAAGCCGGGAACTACCCGTTCGAATTGTTCGAGCCGGATGCCGCGGTCGAACGCTGGCCGTTCCTGGAACCAGGTTCATTTCGCTATGCGTATTTTTCACCGGACGGTGGCGCCTTGCACTGCCGCAAGATCGCCTCGGGCCTCGCCAGATGGCTGCGCGCGAACGGCGCCAATGTCTTCGAAAACAGCAAGGTGGTCGAGATCGACGCCGACGCCGGACATGTCGTGCTTGCGAGCGGCGAGACGATGCAGGCCGACCGGATCGTCGTCGCCGCCGGCGCCTGGGTGCTAAAACTGTTCCCGGAGCTGGATGGCGAGCTGAAAACCTGGCGCACCGCGCTCGCCTATGTCGAACCGCCAGTGGACCTGAAGGCAGCCTGGCAGGCAGCACCGGTTGTGCTCGACGTCGGTGGCTCCGTCGACGGCTACGTGATCCCGCCCTCCGGCGGCGCCGGCATGAAGTTCGGCTCAGGCCTGCACCGAGTACCGACCAGCGATGCCGACTGGAACCGTCAACCGGTACCAGGCGAGGGTGAGGCGATCCGCAATCTGTTTTCGCCGCCGATTGCCCGTATCGAGGAGTACAAGGTCACCGAAGTGGTCACCTGCGCCTACACCTTTACCGCCGACGAGAAATTTCTGGCCCACCAGAAAGGCAGATGCCTGGTCGTCTCGGCCTGCTCCGGCCACGGCTACAAGTTCGGCGCGGCAGTTGGCAGAAGGGTTGCGGCCTGCGTCGGCAATGGCGATGTCGACGGCCTGAAGAAATGGCTCAGGGCGGAGACGGCCTGAGCGCCTAGTATCGGCAATGCCTCGGAATATGCACGCGCCGCCAGCTGGATGAGCCCTCCCTGACCACCACGCGGCGAGCCACCGTCTGATACGACGCTGGAATGTCGACGATGCGCCGTTGCTCCGGCCGCACCAGCACCTCTTCGGCGACGCTCTCATATTCGGCGGGGAGGACAACGCGCCGCCGGCGTTCCGGCTCAACCACGACGATCTCGGCCACGCGTTCATAGCGCGCCTTGTGCCTGACCTTGCACAGCACCTTGCGGCCATGAATGATGCGCCATTCCCAGGAATAGCCGCCGTCATCGACCCTCACGGAGCGGTAGATGGTGCGGGTGATGGCGGGCACGATCTCGTAGCTGACGCGCGCCGGCGCGATCTGCACCACGCGCTCGCGCGTCCCGTAGATTGGCGCCTCGTATTCCACCTGCTGGCCGGCTGGGCTGACGAGCACGTTCTCATAGACCGTGTCGTAGACGGCCGGCTGGTTGACCTGCTCGTAGCATTCAACCGCGCGTCCGCCGGCCGCCGTTTCGGATGCCATGCCGAGTACGGCGATGCCGGTAAGAGCCAAGGAAGCGGTTTTCCTGATCATCGCACCCCCCCTGTTTGAACTGCGTGAAGCGGGTTCAACGTTGGATTGTAGGGCAAGCCGCGGCTGGAAAAAGCGGTTTCACCGCTTTTCGTTAAGCGATGCGGTTAAGAAACTGCTAAAAAACGGCCAAGCATGAGCGTCCCTTCCGGCGGCAGGAGAGGGCTGCCGGCACGGCGACGGGCGAAACTTGGTTTGGAAACCTTGATTCGACTTAACCGGATGGCTAGGAGAGGCGGCCTTGCGCTAGGGTGAGCCGGCATCCTATTTACACAATAACGATCCAGAACCGATTCTGCCCGATTGCAAATCTCCGGCGCCGGAATCCCATCCTCAAAAAGGGATAGTCCATGAAGAACCCCGTCGAAACCTACATGAACCTCGTTCCGATGGTGGTCGAACAGACCAATCGCGGCGAGCGGGCCTACGACATTTTCTCGCGGCTCCTCAAGGAGCGCATCATTTTCATCACCGGCCCGGTCGAGGACGGCATGGCGACGCTGGTCTGCGCGCAGCTGCTGTTCCTCGAGGCGGAGAATCCGAAGAAGGAAATCAACCTTTATATCAACTCGCCCGGCGGCGTCGTCACCTCCGGCATGGCGATCTACGACACCATGCAGTTCATCAAGCCCGCCGTGTCGACGCTCTGCATCGGCCAGGCCGCATCGATGGGATCGCTGCTCTTGACGGCGGGCCACAAGGACATGCGCTTTGCCACGCCGAACGCCCGCATCATGGTCCACCAGCCGTCCGGCGGCTTCCAGGGCCAGGCCTCCGACATCGAGCGCCATGCCCAGGACATCATCAAACTGAAGCGCCGCCTCAACGAGGTTTACGTCAAGCACACCGGCAAGAGCTACGATGAGATTGAAAAAACGCTCGACCGTGACCATTTCATGACTGCCGACGAGGCCAGGGATTTCGGCCTTATCGACAAGGTCATTTCGTCACGTGAGCCGGTCGAAGGTATTGCCTTATAGGCACGCGGTGGCCCCGCGGTGGCAGTGAGTGGCGGGATCACACGCTTTTGGCGCAGCTTGCGGCATTTCGGCCACAATTGGCTGTTCCCTCGACGGGTGCAATTGCCTACGTTAAGGCTATGTTGATTTTCGACGGCTTAGCTTTGCGTGGGGTTGTTCGAATCATTGCCCCGTTTTCCGATTTGTGTTTCGTACGGAATGCGTTGCGGGAGCCGGGGCACTGGCGGCGGCGGATTCCCGCGATAGATTGAATATGCGCCCTTTCAACCAGACCATCGGCGGGCGGCCATGAAAGGACATGAAAATGAGCAAGGTCGGCAACAACAGCGGTGATTCCAAGAACACGCTTTATTGCTCGTTTTGCGGCAAAAGCCAGCACGAAGTGCGCAAGCTGATCGCCGGGCCGACGGTGTTCATCTGCGACGAATGCGTCGAGCTGTGCATGGACATCATCCGCGAGGAGAACAAGACCTCGATGGTGAAGTCGCGCGAGGGCGTGCCGACCCCGCAGGAAATCCTCAAGGTTCTCGACGACTACGTCATCGGTCAGCCCTACGCCAAGCGCGTGCTGTCGGTGGCCGTCCACAACCACTACAAGCGCCTCGCCCATGCCGGCAAGAACAACGACGTCGAGCTGGCGAAGTCGAACATCCTGCTGATCGGCCCGACCGGTTGCGGCAAGACGTTGCTGGCGCAGACGCTGGCCCGCATCATCGACGTTCCCTTCACCATGGCCGACGCGACGACGCTGACCGAGGCCGGCTATGTCGGCGAGGACGTCGAGAACATCATCCTGAAGCTGTTGCAGTCGGCCGACTACAATGTCGAGCGCGCCCAGCGCGGCATTGTCTATATCGACGAGATCGACAAGATCTCGCGCAAGTCGGACAATCCCTCGATCACCCGCGATGTGTCGGGCGAGGGCGTGCAGCAGGCACTTTTGAAGATCATGGAAGGCACTGTCGCCTCCGTGCCGCCGCAGGGCGGCCGGAAGCATCCGCAGCAGGAATTCCTGCAGGTCGACACCGCCAACATCCTGTTCATCTGCGGCGGCGCTTTTGCCGGCCTGGACAAGATCATCTCGGATCGTGGCAGGAAGACCTCGATCGGTTTCGGCGCCATCGTCGCTTCGCCCGAGGATCGCCGCACCGGCGATGTTTTCCGCCTGGTCGAGCCTGAGGATCTCTTGAAGTTCGGCCTCATTCCCGAGTTCGTCGGCCGTCTGCCTGTCCTGGCGACGCTGGAGGACCTCGACGAGCCGGCACTGATCCAGATCCTGACCGAGCCGAAGAACGCGCTGGTCAAGCAGTATCAGCGGCTGTTCGAGATGGAGAATGTTGACCTGACCTTCCACGAGAACGCGCTGTCGGCGATCGCCAAGCGCGCCATCGAGCGCAAGACCGGCGCGCGCGGCCTGCGTTCGATCATGGAAGCGATCCTGCTCGACACCATGTTCGAGCTGCCGGCGCTGGAAGGCGTGCGCGAAGTCGTTATTTCGGAAGAGGTGGTGTCAGGCAACGCCAGGCCGCTCTACATCTATTCCGAGCAGAAGGAAAAGAAGGGCAACGTCAGCGCCTGACGTGAGCCGGCAATGGATTTTTCTGAAACGGCGCCGCGGGGCGCCGTTTTGCTGTCGCACACCGCGTACGGCGCCGCGTAATGGCTGCGGATTGGAGGGACGGACCGTGTTGACCCTTGATCTTTACCCGCCGTGCCTCCAACTAAAGGCAGAAGGCCGTGGTGCCGAATTCTGTGCTGTAAAACTCCCGTCACAAACGGTGGTAGGCGGAACGATCCCCGGTCGTTAATATGAGATTCGCGGTTGGCCGATTGGCGGCCGCGACATGAAAGGTTGGACAATGGCCAAATTATCCAAGGCTCCCAGCGACGGCGTCTTCGCAGTCCTCCCACTGCGCGACATCGTGGTGTTCCCGCACATGATCGTTCCGCTCTTCGTCGGGCGTGAAAAGTCGATCAAGGCGCTGGAAGAAGTGATGGGTCAGGAAAAGCAGATCCTGCTTGCGACCCAGATGAATGCCGCCGACGACGATCCGGAGCCCGATGCCATCTTTGACATCGGCACGCTCGCCAATGTGCTGCAATTGCTGAAACTGCCGGACGGCACCGTGAAGGTGCTGGTCGAAGGCGCCTCGCGCGCGAAAATCGTCGCGTTCACCGACCGTCCCGACTTCCATGAGGCCCGTGCTGCGGCGCTGGTCGAACCGGAAGAGGAAGAGGTCGAGGTCGAGGCGCTGGCTCGTTCCGTCGTCACCGACTTCGAGAACTACGTCAAGCTGAACAAGAAGATCTCGCCCGAAGTGGTGGGTGCCGCCAGCCAGATCGACGACTATTCCAAGCTCGCCGACACGGTCGCCTCGCATCTTGCCATCAAGATCCCCGAGAAGCAGGAGATGCTCGCCACGCTTTCCGTCAAGGAACGGCTGGAGAAGGCGATGGGCTTCATGGAAGCCGAAATCTCGGTGCTCCAGGTCGAGAAGCGCATCCGCTCGCGCGTCAAGCGCCAGATGGAGAAGACGCAGCGCGAATACTACCTCAACGAGCAGATGAAGGCGATCCAGAAGGAGCTCGGCGAAGGCGAGGACGGCCGCGACGAGGCCGCCGAGATCGAGGCGCGCATCAAGAAGACCAAGCTCTCCAAGGAGGCCCGCGAAAAGGCGGAAGCCGAACTGAAGAAGCTGCGGACGATGTCGCCGATGTCGGCTGAATCGACCGTCGTGCGCAACTATCTCGACTGGCTGCTGTCGATCCCGTGGGGCAGGAACTCCAAGGTCAAGCAGGATCTGGCCTTTGCCCAGAACGTGCTCGATACGGATCATTTCGGCCTCGACAAGGTCAAGGACCGCATCGTCGAATACCTCGCCGTGCAGAGCCGCCAGAAGAAGCTGAAGGGGCCGATCCTGTGCCTCGTCGGACCTCCCGGCGTCGGCAAGACCTCGCTCGGCAAGTCGATCGCCAAGGCGACCGGTCGTGAGTTCATCCGCATGGCGCTGGGCGGCGTGCGCGACGAGGCCGAGATCCGTGGTCACCGCCGCACCTATATCGGCTCGATGCCCGGCAAGGTCATCCAGTCGATGAAGAAGGCGAAGAAATCCAACCCGCTCTTCCTGCTCGACGAGATCGACAAGATGGGCCAGGATTTCCGCGGCGATCCGTCATCGGCTTTGCTCGAGGTGCTCGATCCCGAGCAGAACTCGACGTTCATGGACCATTACCTCGAGGTCGAATACGACCTGTCGAGCGTGATGTTCGTGACGACGGCGAACACGCTGAACATCCCTGCGCCCTTGATGGACCGCATGGAGATCATCCGTATCGCCGGTTACACCGAGGACGAGAAGATCGAAATCGCCAAGCGTCACCTGATGCCCAAGGTGATCCGCGACCACGCGTTGCAGCCGAAGGAGTTCTCCGTCGGCGAGGACGCGATCCGCGGCATCATCCAGACCTACACCCGTGAAGCGGGCGTCAGGAGCCTGGAGCGCGAGCTGATGAAGCTCGGGCGCAAGGCGGTGACCGAGATCCTGAAGACGAAGAAGAAGACGATCAACATCACGGCGGACAATCTTGCCGATTACCTTGGTGTTCCGCGCTTCCGCTTCGGCCAGGTCGAGAGCGACGATCAGGTTGGCGTGGTCACCGGGCTCGCCTGGACGGAAGTCGGCGGCGAGCTGTTGACGGTGGAAGGCGTCATGATGCCCGGCAAGGGCCGCATGACGGTGACCGGCAATCTGCGCGACGTGATGAAGGAATCGATCTCGGCGGCGGCCTCTTACGTCCGCTCGCGGGCCATCGATTTCGGCGTCGAGCCGCCGCTGTTCGACAAGCGCGATATCCACGTGCACGTGCCAGAAGGCGCAACGCCTAAGGACGGACCGTCGGCTGGCGTGGCGATGGCGACGGCGATCGTCTCGGTGTTGACCGGTATCCCGGTCAAGGCCGATGTGGCGATGACCGGCGAGATCACGCTGCGCGGCAGGGTGCTGCCGATCGGCGGCCTTAAGGAAAAGCTGCTTGCCGCACTGCGCGGCGGCATCAAGAAGGTGCTGATCCCGGAAGAGAACGCCAAGGATCTGGCGGAGATTCCGGAGAACGTGAAGAGCGGCATGGAGATCATTCCGGTCTCACGCGTTGGCGAAGTGTTGCGCCATGCGCTGGTGCGCATGCCGGAACCGATCCAGTGGGTCGAACCCGTCAATGCGCCGGCCGTGGTCGATGTCGGAGACGAGGCTGGTAAATCGCTGGCGCATTAGTTCTTGCTAAAGTTGCAATGCACAAAGAGAGAGCCGGGCCTTGAGCCCGGCTTTTTCATGTGAAGAACCCCGGATTTCCGGGCTTTTTTCGACTTTCTTGGCGCTTTTCGACTTGGTTGGCGGAGCGCTTCTTTCTAAAGTCCGTTTCCTGCCGGATGAGTCGAGTGTTCCGGTTTTCTCATGGAAGGGAATTTTTATGAACAAGAACGAACTGGTGTCCGCTGTCGCCGATGCCGCGAGTATTTCGAAGGGTGACGCGCAGTCGGCGGTTGATGCGGTGTTTTCCGTCATCACCGGCGAACTGAAAAAGGGCGGCGATGTCCGGCTTGTCGGCTTCGGAAATTTCACCGTGTCAAAACGCGCCGCGTCGACCGGCCGCAATCCGCAGACCGGTGCGGAAGTGAAGATCCCGGCGCGCACCGTGCCGAAGTTCTCGGCCGGCAAGGGCCTCAAGGACGCGGTCAACTAAGCGCCCTCCTTAAGTCTTTCAGAGAAAAGAAAAGCCGGCATATCCGGTTTTTCTTTTCTGTGCCCGCAGGTCGTTGGAAAGGCGGCGCTATGCCGTCGGCGCATCCGTGCGCATCAAGCCTTCTTTCTTGAGATCGGCCCACAGCGCCGATGGCAGTTTTGTGTCGAGCAGCGAGCGATTGCTTTCGACTTCGCCCGGCCGCTGGCCGCCCGGGACTACCGACACGACCGAAGGATGCAGCAGCGGGAACTGCAGTGCCGCCTCGATCAGGCGCACGCCGTGGCGCTTGCAGACGGCCTCGATGCGGGTGACGCGGTCGATGATATCCTGCGGCGCCTCCGAATAATTGTAGTAGGCGCCGGGCTTCGGCCCGGTTGCCAGGATGCCGGAATTGTACGGCCCGCCGAGAACGATGCCGATGCCGCGTTGCTGGCATAGAGGCAGGAAAGACTGCAGCGCCTCCTGCTCCAGCAGCGTATAGCGCCCGGCAAGCAGGAACAGGTCGAAATCGCCGCGCTCGGCCAGCGTCTGGGCAACCGGCCACTCATTGATGCCGCCGCCGAACGCCTTGATTACGCCCTGGTCGCGCAGTGCCAGCAATCCATAGTAGCCGGAGCTCATGAATTCCTGGATGCGCTGGTCCGAGGCTTCCTTGCTGCCATGGGTGAAGATGTCGACATCGTGCACGAAGAGGATGTCGATGCGGTCGACGCCGAGCCGTTCCAGCGAGGCTTCGAACGAGCGCATGACGCCGTCATAGCTGTAGTCGTAGACCTCGCGGCGCGTCGGCGTGTCGAAGAACTTGCCGATGCCGGTGCGCTGTTCCGGCGGGCAGGCGCGCATGATGCGCCCGACCTTGCTCGACAGCACGTAGTCGTCGCGCCTCTTCGAACGCAGGAACGGATTGAGCCGCGTTTCGGCGAGGCCGAGCCCATAGAGCGGTGCGGTGTCGTAGTAGCGGCAGCCGACCCGCCATGCCGCCTCCAGCGTCGCATTGGCATCCTCATCGGACACGGCGCGATAGAGATTGCCGAGCGGCGCGGTGCCGAAGCCGAGCTCGGTGAAGTTGATGCCGCCATTGCCGATGCGGTCGAAATGCCGTGTCTTCATATGCTGTCGTTTCCTCATTTGCGATTTGCCGTGACACTATCACGGCTGTGGCGCATCAAAAGCACTGCGTGTCGTTGGACACCAATTTTCGCGGTGATAGCATGAATGAAAACAAGCTGTTCGGGGCAAATGTGACTGAGATGTTCATGTGGTTCTCCGGTACCTGCAAGCTGGTGCAAATGTCATGACGGACGACGGCGAAAACCTGTTTGGGATTGCGCTGAGCGAGCTTGGCACCGTGCTGGAGCGTATCAACGAAAGCCGCATTGACGCGGCTTGCGCCATCTTGGCCGGCGCGAAAAAGATCGTCACCTATGGCTGCGGCCGCGAGGCGCTGCAGGTCCAGGGTTTTGCCATGCGGCTCTACCATCTCGGTCTGCCGGTGTCGGTCGTCGGCGACATGACCACGCCGCCGCTGGACGCGGGCGATGTCTTCCTCGCCAGCTCCGGCCCGGGCGAGACATCGACGGTGCTGACCTTGATGCGGGTCGCGCGCGAGGCCGGTGCCGTCGTCCTGCTGCTCACCGCGCAAGCCGACAGCACTGCCGCGAAGCTGGCCGACTTCACGCTGCTTATCCCGGCTCAGACCATGGCCGACGACCAGGGTCCGGAAAAGACATCCGTCCTGCCGATGGGCTCGGTGTTCGAAGGCGCGCTGTTCGTCCTCTTCGAAGTGATGGTGCTGAAGCTCAGGGATCTGACCGGCGTCTCGCCGGAAGCGATGCGCGCCCGCCACACCAATATGGAGTAGGTGTCATGCGCTACGAACTGATGCTGCCGCACCAGATCCGCAAGGCGATCGCCGAGAACCGGCCGGTCGTGTTGCCGCTCGGTGTGCTCGAATATCACGGCGAGCACATGGCCGTCGGCATGGACACGCTGGCCGTGGTCAAGAGCCTGGAACTGTTCGAAACGGAGGCCGAAATCGTCATTCTGCCGCCCTTCTATTACGGCGCGGCAAGCTATGCCGTTGCGGCGCCGGAAGGCAGCGGCTCGGTGCAGGTCGGCGGCAATGTGCTGGCGCCATTTGCGGAAGAATTGTTCTACAGCTTGCTGCGCATTGGCTTCCGCAACATCCACGCCATCATTCACCACCAAACCGAGAATTTTGCTGCCGGCATGCCAACCGATCTCGCCTTCAAGGCCGCCGGCCGACAAGCGATCTTCCGCTTCCTGGAGAAAGAACGCGGCGAAGGCTGGTGGGGCTCTGCGGCGATGGCTGACTATTATGCCGAGCACGCCGAGGGCAGCAATTTCTTCAACTGGGTACAGGTGCATCCGCTGATGCCGGCTTCAATGCACAGCCAGTACCCGTTCGACCATGCCGGCACCGGCGAGACGTCACTGATGCTGGCGCTGTGCCCGGAAGCGGTGGATGCGGGCCGCTTCGCCGACAACACCGGCTGGTACACGGCAAGTGCGCCCGAAGCCTCGGCGGAACTGGGGCAAAAAGGGGTTGCCATGATCCTCGATCATTTGCGGGCAACACTTTTGGGTTAGGTGCTGTCTAGATCCCGGACGACCGGGCTCTTAGCCTTTCCGCCTGATAGTCGGCCATGGTCTTTTCGGGATCGACCTTGGTCGCCGCAGCCCAGATGAACGTGCCGGCGCCGCAGATAGCCAGCAGGACGTAAATCACGATGCCGAGTGCCATCAGGTTCGCGTAGAGGCCGAGAAGCAGCATGATCAAGCCGCCGGCAATCATCGCCATCACAAAAAACCGGCGACTACGGCCCGGCCTTCCCAACTGATCGGCATCACGCCTTTGGCGTAGCCGCTGCCGCGCCTGTTGCGTGCGAACCAGTATTTGTTGGCCATCGCCTATTTCACCGCGCCCGCCGTCATGCCCATGATCAGGTAACGCTCGAGCGCAATGCCGATGACGGCGAGCGGTGTGATGGCCGCGGTGGCAAGCGCTGCCATCGACCACCAGTTGATGCCTTGTGAGCCGGTCTGGCTCGCCACCATGACAGGAATGGTCTTGGCATCGGTCGAGGTCAAAAGCGCGGCGAAGAAATACTCGTTCCAGCACAGCACCATCGCCAGGATGAAGGCCGCGACCATGCCCGGCAGCGCGATCGGCATGACGATGCGCAAGAAGGCACCCCAGATCGACAGGCCATCGACGAGTGCTGCCTCCTCCAACTCGACAGGGATCGAATTGAACTGGTCGCGCATGATCCAGATGACGATCGGCAGTACCATCAGCGTGTAGAGCAGGATCAGCCCGACGCGCGTGTCGAGCAGGCCGACTTCCCGGTAGAGCACGAGGAAGGGCAGGGCCAATACCACCGGCGGCAGGATCAACTGCGACAGGAAGAAGAAGGAAATGTCCTCGTTCCTGAACCAGGCGAACTTGTAACGATAGCGGGTCAGCCCATAGGCGGCGAGGCTGCCGATGACGATGGCGAGGGTCGACGCGCCGACCGAAGTGATGACCGAATTCATGAAGCGCTTGATGAATTCGTCGCGCACCGTCGACGTCCGAAAGATCGAGTCCGGCGACAGGCCAAGCGAACGCCAGCCCTTCCAGTCGGGTTTGAAATCGACGAACGGGATCAGATGGCCCTGGGTGACGTCGACCGCGGTCTTGAACGAGGTGGTTATCGTCCAATAGATTGGGAACAGGCAGATGAAGGCCCAGAAGATGAGGGCACCGTAGACGAAGACGCGGTTGGCGAAGAACGCCGCCGGCGAGCGGATTTCGGAGGCGGCAAAGTCGGTGGTTTGAACGCTCATCTTGCCGGCCCGATCAGTTGACGTTGCGCACGAAGCGGCTGGCGAATTTCAGTAGCCAGGTCACAAACACGATGATGATGATCAAATAGGCCATCGCCAGCATCGTGCCGTAGCCGACATTCGAACGGTCGCGATATTCGCGGTAGATGAAGCTCGACACCGAATCAGTCGCGCCGCCCGGGCCGCCGGAGGTAACGGTGATGATGATATCGGCGAGCTTCAGCTTGAAGATGATGCGCAGGATGACCGCCGTCACCGAGACCGGCAGCATCAGCGGGAAGGTGACCTGCCAGAAGGTCTGCCAGGCGGTGGCGCCATCGACACGCGCTGCCTCGAGCACCTCGCGCGACATCGCCTGCAGGCCGGCAAGCAGCATGATCATCATGAACGGGATGAACGTCCAGGCATCGAGCACCATGATCGAGATGCGGGCGGTGATCGGATTGGAGAAGAAGGCCGGGTTTTCCCAGCCGAGATGCCGCGCCAGCGTTGCGGCCGGCCCGAAGCGGTATTCCATCAGCGACTTGCCGATCATCCACGACACAGCCACCGGCGACAGCATCAGGGGCATGAGAAAGACGACGCGGAAGAATTTTCGCGCCCGGATCTGCGCGTTGAGCAGCAGCGCCAGGCCAAAGGCGATGACATATTCGACGAACACGGCCAGCACGTAGAGCACCATGTTGAACAGGGCGTTGCGATAATAGGCGTCGTTCAGCATCTGCCAGAAATTGTCGAGCCCGTTGAACTGCCGGCCGCTGAAGGAACTGAGGTTCCAGTCGGTCAGCGCGATGTAGAAGCCGAACAATGTCGGGAAGATCACCATGGCAATGGTGAACAGCAGCGCCGGCAGCAGGAACAACGCGCGCTGGCCATCCTCGCCGCGCGTCAGCACCTGGCCGATGCCGAGCGCGACACCCCACAGCACATAGGCGTAGACCACCGGCCGCCACGTCTCGAAGCCGATAGTGTCGACATCGCTCTTGTAAAGGATCTGCAGCGCAATCACCGCCAGAAGGCCTAGCGTTGCAGCAGCCATCAGCGCCCAGCCAAGCCGTTTGCGGCTCCGCGGTATCAGGTCGGATGGCACGGCGCCTGCCGGCCATTCACTTGTCGACAGAGTCTGGTCAGTCAGGGTCCGGTCAGCCACGCGTCTTGCCCGTTCACAGGAGGCTCGATGACCGGCCGAGCCGGTCGAGGCCAAGTCGGTCAAGGGGAGGTCCGGCGGCTGTACGCCGCCGGACCAAGTTTCACTATCTCAACCTACATGCCGAGTGAGGCCTTGTAGAGCTTGATCTGGTTGTCGCGGCCGATCTGGTCGGTCAGCTTCTCCCAGGCGGCTGCGATGGCGTCGGCGCCTTCCTGCGCCTTCATCTTGCCGGCAAAGGTGTTGGCCAAAATGTCCTCGGCGGCGCTGTAATACTGGAAGATGCCGGGGATACGCGGCTCGATCGCCGCGTTCGGATGGTTGTAGCTGTCGGCTTCCGACTTCAGATACGAGGTGATGAACGCCTCGTCGTAGCCCGCCGCCACCCATTCCGGAATGTTGAAATGCGAGTTGCGATAGGGCTGGAAACCCGACGGATAGGCCGCGCACCAGAGCGACAGGTCCTTGCCGCCGAGATGGGCGGCGGCAGACCAGGCCGCCTTCTTCTTCTTTTCGTCGCCGTCGACGCGGGCCATGACATAGACGCCCCAGCCGAGATAGGCGCAGTTCGGCGCATGGTTCGGCCCGCTGGCGAGCTTGTCCCACTGGCCGGTCTTGGAGTTGTAGACATCGTCCGAGCCCGGCAGGATCGAGAAGCCGGTGATGTCGCCGACGACCGAGGAATCGTTGGTCTTGACGTTCGAACCGACGTCGCCCCACCAGGTGACCATCGAACCGGTGCCTGCCAGGAATTGCTGGAAGGCGGTGGTATTCGGGTCGGCGTTGATCTGGTCGGCAGGTTCGGAGGGCAGGGCATCGATGACGTCCTGGATCGCCCGCACCCATGCCGGATTGTTGACGCGCGGCTTCATCGTGTCGGCATCGAACAGCCATGCCTTGTCATCGGGATGCTTGGCGTAGGCGCTGGCGCGGCTGCCGAGGAAATAGAAGCCGAAACCGCCCCAGGGCTTGGGCGCATCGAGGTAGCCAAAGACATCCTGGCCGTTTACCTGCTTGCCCTTGAGGAATTTCGTCACCGCCTGCACCTGCTGCCAGGTCTTCGGCACGCCCCATTCGCCTTCTCCGCCGCCGTCCTTCCAGGCCTTGGCGAGGTCGGCATCGGCGAACACGTCGGTGCGGTAGTTGAAGTTATGCGCGTCGCCGTCAACGGTGACGCGATATTGCTTGCCGTCCCAGGTGCCGACCGGCGGCTGCAGATAGGCCACGACGTCCTTCATGTCGATCTGGTCCTTGACCCAGTCCGGCATCTCGGAGGTGAGACCCTTGCCGCAGACGTCGCCTTCGAACGGTGCTCCCATTTCGATGATGTCGAAATCGACGGTGCCGGTCGCAATCGACTGCTGCAGGCGGGCGTTGTAGTCAGCCTGCGCCAGGTCGATCCAGTTGATCTTGGCGCCGGTATAGGTCTCCCACGGCTTCAGGAAGCCGCGAAACAGCACATTGTGCAGGTTCTGATTGTTGAGGCCCATGAAGGTGAGTTCGACACCGGCGAATTCGCCTTCCTTGACATTGGCCTTGGTGGCGCCCAGGCAAAGCTCGCCGACCTGCTGGAAATCGGCATCGGTCGGCTGACCCTTGCCGACGCCCGGGATCTGCAGGATCTGCGCGCGCAGGTCATCGGCGGCCGCAGCCGGGCGCGTCAGGGCACCAAGTCCGGCGCTTGAGGCCGCGGCGAGGGCGGCCATGCTGGCCGCTCCCTTCAGCACGTCGCGGCGGGTGGCCCCGGCGCGGACAAGTTGGTTATAAAGGCTGACTTTCATCTCGTTCCTCCCAGAAGATCAATCGTGAATTGGTTCAGATGGTGGAGCGCCGATTATGTTCCCCAACGACAGCGACTCCCGTAAATAGCGGCCCGAATTCTCCCTCCCGCGACGCCTCGCATTGAGTGCCGGACAAGCGTACCGGTGCGCCCGGAACAGGGTCATAAGCCGGGCACTGTCACTATTCGCACAACGAAGTGCGGTGTCAACGTGAATGGGTTTTTTATCTATAAGAGACCGACTTGCCCTCGCCGTTTGCGTTGTTTAGCTTCACGGCAACTGAAGGGGGAATGATGGCTCAAGTCGCGATCCGCAATGTGGCCAAGGCGTTCGGAACCGTCAAGGTTCTGCACGATGTCAGCGTCGACATCGCCGACGGACAGTTCGTGGTGCTGGTCGGGCCTTCCGGCTGCGGCAAGTCCACGCTGCTGAGGATGGTGGCCGGGCTGGAAACGGTTTCCGGCGGCACCATCGCCATCGGCGAGCGCGTCGTCAACCATTTGCCGCCGGCCAAGCGCGACATCGCCATGGTGTTCCAGAACTACGCGCTCTATCCGCACAAGACGGTCGAGCAGAACATGGCCTTTGCTCTCAAGCTGCGCAAAACTGATCCGGCGGTGGTCACTGAGCGGGTCAAGCGCGCCGCCGACATCCTCGACCTCAACCCCTACCTCAAGCGCTATCCGCGCCAGCTCTCGGGCGGCCAGCGCCAGCGCGTCGCCATGGGTCGCGCCATCGTGCGCAACCCGCAGGTGTTCCTGTTCGACGAGCCGCTCTCCAATCTCGATGCCAAGCTGCGTGTCCAGATGCGCACCGAGATCAAGGAACTGCACCAACGACTGAAGACCACCACCATCTACGTCACCCACGACCAGATCGAGGCCATGACCATGGCCGACAAGATCGTGGTGATGCGCGACGGTCGCATCGAACAGGTCGGCGCGCCGCTGGAATTGTTCGACCGGCCGGCCAATCTGTTTGTCGCCGGCTTCATCGGCTCGCCCTCGATGAACCTGCTCAAGGGCGTCGTGCGCAAGGGCGACAAGCCCGTCGTCGAGATCGCCGGGACGCCGTTCCCGATCGCATCGAGCAATACCGTGGAAGATGGCCGCAATGTCGTCTACGGCGTGCGGCCCGAGCATCTCGAAATCCATCCAGATGGTGTCCCAGCGAAGATTTCGGTGGTCGAGCCGACCGGTTCCGAGACTCTCGTGTTCCTGCGCTTCGGCGAGGGCGAGATGGTGGCGCTGTTCCGTGAACGCCACGAGTTCAAGCCGGGCGACACACTGCACCTGAAACCGCGGCTCGACCAGGTGCATCTCTTCGACGCAGAGAGCGGCAAGCGTCTCTGATTTCGCCCAGCAAACTTCGCGAGGAATACCATGCTCAAAGGAATCAATCCGCTGCTCAATGCCGATGTGCTGCAGGCGCTGCGGGCGATGGGCCACGGTGACGATCTGATTATCGCCGATACCAATTTCCCGTCCGATTCGGTGGCGCGCCAGACCGTGCTTGGCCGGCTGCTGCGCATCGATGCGTCGGCGGCCGATGTGGTCAAGGCGGTACTGTCGCTCTATCCGCTGGACACCTTCGTCGACGACGCGGCCGCGCGCATGGAGATCGTCGGCAAGCCGGACGACATTCCCGCCGTGCAGCAGGAAGTGCAAAAAGAGATCGATGCCGCCGAGGGCAAGGCCTGGCCGATGATCTCGGTCGAGCGCTACGCCTTCTACGAACGCGCCAAGAAGGCCTATTGCGTCATCCAGACCGGCGAGCGCCGCTTCTATGGCTGTTTTGCGTTCCGCAAGGGCGTCGTGCCACCGGATGCGGAGTAGCGGCATGCCGGCGAAACCGATCGTCATGAAGCCGGTTGTCATATTGGGCGTCTTCGTCGCCGATACGGCCTACCGCGCCGCCCGCCAGCCGCGCATGGGCGAGACGATCCTGGGCACGTCCTTCACGCTCGGCCCCGGCGGCAAGGGCTCGAACCAGGCGGTGGCGGCCGGCCGGCTCGGCGCCGATGTCACCTTCCTTACCCGCCTCGGCGTCGATCCCTTTGCCGAGATGGCGAGACAGACCTGGAACGCGGCCGGCGTGAAGAGCGCTGTCATCGACACACCGGAAAGCTACACCGGTGCCGCCTATATCTTCATCGAGGAGACGAGCGGCAACAACGCCATTATCGTCAGTCCCGGCGCGGCCATGCTGATTTCGCCCGCCGATATCGAGGCAAATGCCGAACTGATTCGCGCGGCCGGGGTCTTCGTCACCCAACTCGAACAGCCGATCGAGGCGGCGCTGCGGGCGCTGGAGATCGCGCGCGGGGCAGGGGTGACCACCATCCTCAACCCGGCGCCGGCGGCCAAGCTTCCGGACCGCATCTACACGCTTTGCGACTATGTCACGCCGAACGAGACTGAGGCCGAGGAACTGACCGGCATCAAGGTATCCTCCATTGACGATGCCCGCCGTGCCGCCGACAGCCTGCTTGAGAAGGGCGTTGGGGCGGTCATCGTGACGCTTGGCGAAAACGGTGCGCTGCTGCACACGGCCGATCGTTCCGAGCATGTCGCAGCGGTCGCCGCCGGCCCGGTGGTCGAGACCACAGGCGCTGGCGACGCCTTCAACGGCGGCCTGGCTGCCGCGCTGTCGAGGGGGATCGAACCTCTGGAAGCGGTGCGCTTCGCCTGCGCCGTCGCCGGCATCTCGGTGACGCGCCCGGGCACCGCGCCGTCCATGCCGACGCTGCAGGAAGTCGAGGCGCTGCTCGCCGAGGGGTGAAGCCCGGCACTGCGGGATGAGACTGTAAGCGGGAGCGAATGGGTTAGACCCGACTCTTGTCCGAGAAGCTATTGTCTTCTGGCTCGACCACAAACAGGCGGGCAGGTCGATGGATGAGGATCAATGCCAGAATTCGAAAGGAATGGACCTAGACTGGGTCACGAAGAAGATGATTTTTGACAAATCAACGTCGACATTTCTCCGACATCAAGGGGACGTGACCCCAAAGGAGAAATGGCGCGAGTGACGGGGCTCGAACCCGCGACCTCCGGCGTGACAGGCCGGCACTCTAACCAACTGAGCTACACCCGCGCATGGACGAGCACGTGTCAGCCGTGTTCGTCGTTGGGGCGGTGGATAAGGGGTAACCCACCGGGTGTCAAGCGGACCCGGACAGCATAACAGCAAACAGGAGAAGGTTTTTTGACAAGCCGAACTTTGTTGCCGAAACCGGCTCCCGGCCAAGCCACTCGCCGCTCATTTGGCCTTGCGAAGCCGGCCCTAACTGCTTAAAGGTCCGGCCCGGGGCGGGCGATTAGCTCAGTTGGTAGAGCGCTTCGTTTACACCGAAGATGTCGGCGGTTCGAGCCCGTCATCGCCCACCATTTTCCTCGATGTGTTCAGTTTGGGCTACACCGCTCAAGCTGATCGCCCAGGTGAGACGCGTCCGACCACTGTGCTACTCGGACTTTGGTCTGATTCAAACTGTCTTTCCGCAGGGACTTAAGTCTGATCTGCTTGCCTCTCATGAGGGAAACGATTGCCGAAAGCTACAACTTGCAGTATCTCAATTGCGTATGGGCATGGGCGGGAGCGAAAATATTCCTGGATGGCTTGCGAGTCATCTTCCGGACGATCCCGTGATCGCAGGAGATCTCGCGGATAAGATATCGAAGGAAGCTGAAAAAAACCGGCTTCCAGGCGAACGGGTTGTGAAGACAACCCGTAACGAAGAAGACACCTTCAAGAAAGAACAAGTCGAAGCTTATCCCGACGCCGCGGTTGCAGGAGTCTTTGCCAGCGGTTCATTCCTCGCCCTGTTGGTATTAGCCATTTATCTGCTTTATGTGCTCTCGATTGTGGCCGGGGGAACGGTCGTGGATGTTCCCTTGCCGCCCATACTGAACTAGTAGACGCTCCGCCAACACTCGGATTAGCCCCGCACCGTGTTGATGCTGGTGACTTTCGTGTCTGCGGTGGAGCACGCGACGAAGGTTTCGTTCCCGCGGCAAAGGTGTTCACGCGGGCAACTGGCTGCTGCAGAACGGCAGCATTGTACTTCCATAGGCCTCCCGGTTCTTTGCAACTTGGGCGATTGGCTTGTCGCAGATCAGCCTGCAATCGCCGGAGCGTGAGCAATCCGTTTCGCCACATAAACACAACGCTTTGATGAATCAGCGTCCTGCACCACCTCAAATCCAATCGCCTTGTAGAACCTTAGCGCGCCATCGTTCTCCGGCATGACTTCGAGGTGGATGCCGGTCGAGCCGCTCGCGGCAAGGAACTGCTCGAGGAAAGCCATGGCGCGCCTGCCGATGCCTCTTCCGCGCGCCTGCGGCAAAAGGTCGATGTGGCCGTGCGACGGATAGGCCGCCAGTGCAGGCGGAACAGCGAAATCGGGGTGGTGGATCCGGTGCCGCGCCCAGTCGCTGCCGCGCCAGCGTGAGCTGTCGGGTTCGGGGTCGGTCACACGCCGCTGAATCTCCGGGTACCATTTTGATGCCAGGCTGGCGTTGAAAGCAACGGTGTCGGCTGCGCCAAGCAGATAGCGGCGGCACCTGAGGGGCCGTCGACTATGAAGGCCAGTTCGGGTTCGAGCACCTGGTAGGGAATGGTGAAGAGCAGGCCGAGCAGGTCCGGGTCGTCCTCGCGGCCGCTGGCGTCCTTGCCGGCGTCGCCGGTCTTGAGACAGATTGCGGCAAGCGCTGCACGATCGGCGGCGGTCGCCCGGCGCAGGAAGAAACCGCCGCCGAAATCGACGATCATGGCGGCAGCAGCCGGAAATCCTTGCCCTCGGGCAAAAGCTGCCCGCCGTCGACGATAATGGTCGTGCCGGTGATGTAGCTGGCGTCGTCGGAGGCCAGGAACAGGAAGGCATTGGCCACGTCGCGCGGGCTGCCGAGGCGGCCGAGCGGGATGGCGTCTTCCATGTTCTTGATGAAGGCCGCACCGCGATGCCGCTCTATGCCTTCGGTGAGGATGTTGCCGGGCTCGACGCCGTTGACGGTGATGCCGTAGCCGGAGAATTCGAGCGCAGCCGAACGGATCAGCCCGTTGATGCCGGCCTTGGTCGCCGAATAATGGCCGTGGCCGGGACTGGTGACATGCGGGCCGGTGATCGAGGAGGTGAACAGCATGCGGCCAAAACGCTGTGCCTTCATCGGCACCAGCGCCGCGCGTGCGGCGACAAAGCTGCCGCGCAAATTCACCGCCATGACCCGGTCCCAATCGTCGGGACTGGTGTTTTCCAGCAATTGCCAGGGATAGATGCCGGCATTCTGGACCATGATGTCGAGCCGGCCGTGATGCGCTAGCGCCAGCGCCACGGCGGCTTGCGCATCGGCCATCTGTGAAATGTCGGTGTGTATGAAGGCGGCGCCGAGCTCGTCCGCAGTCGCTTGCCCGGCCTCAACCTCGGTATCGGCCAGGACAAGCGTCGCGCCCTCTTCGGCAAAGCGTTGTGCGATGCCCTTGCCGATGCCGCGCGCACTTCCGACGATCAGCGCGACCTTACCTTCCAGACGGCCGGTCATGCGAGCCTCTGGCGGATGGTTTGCTTGAAGGCGTCGAGCAGCACGGCGGCGAGGACGAGCAGGCCGTGGATCACCTGGGTGAAGTTGGCCGGCAGGCCCATCAAATTAATCGCCGTATTGATGGCGGAGAGCAGCAGCACGCCGGCATAGACACCGGGCAAGGTGCCGACGCCGCCCTTAAGGCTGACGCCACCGATGACGACCGCGGCGAAGGCGTTGAACAACAGGCCGACGCCCAGATTGGCGGTGGCGCCGGAGGTACGGATTGCCAGCAGCCAGCCGGCAAGGCCGGCGATGGCACCGGCCAGAACAAAGGCTATGACCAGGTTGCGATTGACGCGGATGCCGGCGCGGAACGTCGCCGTCTCGTTGCCGCCGATCATGACCAGGTGCCTGCCAAAGGGCGTCTTGGCCATGATCAGCGAGAACACCACGAAGCACGCAATGGCGATCCAGGCCGTCAACGGCAGGCCGCCCAGGCGCTGGATGCCGAACCAGCGGATTGCCGGCGCAAGGTCTTGTGCCGAGCGGCCACCGGAGATGACCAGCACCAGGCCGCGTACCCAGATGTAGGAGGCCAGCGTGATGATGAAGGCGCTCATCTTCACCCTGACCACCAGATAGCCGTTGAAAGCGCCGATGAGGCCGCCGACGGCAAGCGCGATGAGCAGCGAAACCGGAACCATCAGCCATTGCGGCTGCAACTGGATGCCAAGGCCGATGCCCGACGAGCAGAACAGGATGCCGACCGCCATGGCGCTGAGCGCCGCCACCGATTCGACCGACAGGTCCATATGGCCGGCGATGATGACCAGCGCCAAGCCGATCGACATGACGCCGAGCACGCTCGAGGCCTCGATGATGTTGGCGAAGATGCCGAGCTGAAAATAGTTCGGGATGAGGATGGAAAAGACCACCAGCACGAAGACCAGCATGAACCAGACAAGATTGTCGAGGATGAACTCGAGGGTTTGGCGCGTGCGAGGGTTCATCTGCGGATCCGGTTGGCGCATGACCCGAAGAACCACTCGGTCGTCGGAAAGATCAGGCGCGGTTGAAAATTGCTGCAGCATTCCCGTGCGCGTCCGTTTGAACGCACCGGGCTGCAGGGCTGGGCTCCGGGCCTGCGTGGCCCGGAGCTTCTGGCGAGTTCGCTATTCGACCGGCTTTATGGTTTCGGCCGGCGGCTTCATGTTGCCCCAGAAGGCTGGGTTATCGACATTTTCCTTGGTGATCGCAGCGCCGGGGATCTTGATGTTCGGCCCCCACGCTTCCTTGGTCAGGGTCGATTTCAGGCCAAGCACATCATATTCGCCGGGCTTGATCTCCTGCTTGTTGACCACCTTGTCCATGAACATGGCGACCGCCGCGGCCTGGGCGTAGAGCGGCTGCTCGACTTCGACATTGAGCCAGCCCTTGCGGATCAGGTCGAGGCCGACCGGAGCGCCGTTCGAACTCATCAGCATGACGTCGCCCGGTTTCTTGCCGGCGGCCTCGAGCGAGGCGACGGCAGCGACCGAAAGATGCGCGGCGTGGCTGAAGATCAGGTCGATGTCGGGGTTGGCGAGCAGCTGGTCGTTGACGATGGTCCCGGCTGCATCCGCCGCCCATTGCATGGCCGGCAGGGAGATGATCTTGACGTCCGGGAACGCCTTCATCTTCTCCTCGAAACCCTTCTGGATATCGAGCGTATAGGGATCGCCCGGATCGCCGAGCACCTGCAGGATCTTGCCTTTCACCGAGCCGTTCTTCGCGGTCAGGAGTTTTTGCGCCTGGTCGGCGGCGACGTAGCCGATCTCGACGGTTCCGGCCACCGAGGTGAAGTCGGACGGCGTCGAGGTGATCTGGCGGTCGAACTCGACGACCGGGATGCCGGCGGCACGGGCGGCCTCGATCGACGGTTTCAGCGCATTGAAATCGACGGCGGCAAGGATGATCGCCGCCGGCTTGAGCGCGATGACGTCGTTCATCTGCGATTGCTGAGCGTCGGTCTTATTGTCGGCGTTCAGCGTCTTCATCTCGTAGCCGACCTGCTTCAGGAACAATTCCAGCGCGCTCACCGAGCCGGTCTGGAACTCATCGAGCAGTGTCGGCACCATGTAGTAGACGGTGCCCTTGGACTGAGCGAATGCCGGCGTGAGCGTGGCAAAGGCCAGTGCCAGGATACCGAAGACGGAAAGAAGTATTTTCTTCATGTCGTTCGCTCCTCTTGCGCCGGACCCCTCATTTGTCCCTCAGCTCGCCGGTCCGGCACCGGCAAGCGTCTCTCCGGTGATCATGTTGATCACCGCGTCGGGACTTGTTTTGTTGCGTGCGACATCGCCAGCCACGACGCCTTGCCGGATCACCACGATCCGGTCGGCGACCTGGAAGGCCTGTTGCATGATATGGGTGATGATGACGACGCCGATACCCTGGCTCGCCACCTGGCGGATCATGTCGAGGCCGCGCCGCGTCTGCTCGACGCCGAGCGCTGCGAACGGCTCGTCGAGAAGCACCAACTTGCCGCCAAAATGCACGAACCGGTTGAGCTCGATGGCCTGCCGCTGACCGCCGGAGAGGTGCTCGACATTGGTGCGAAGCGAGGGAATGCGGGTGCCGGCGCTGGCCAACGCCTTTTGCACCACCTGCTCCATGGCGCGCTCGTCGAGCACCGGAATGCCGAGAACCTTCCTGGTGATCTCGCGGCCCATGAAGAAATTGGCGACCACGTCGACATTGGTGCAAAGCGACAGGTCCTGGTAGACGGTCTCGATCCCCGCGGCCTTGGCCTCGGCGGGGGATTTGGCGAGGAATTCCTTGCCTTCGAACAGCATGCGGCCGGAGGTCGGCTCGAGCCCGCCGGCAATGATCTTGACCAGCGTCGATTTGCCGGCGCCGTTGTCGCCGAGCAGCGCCACCACTTCGCCCTTGCCGATAGAAAAGCTGATGCCTTTCAGTGCTTCGATGGCACCGTAATTCTTGGCAACGTTATCGAGCACCAGCAGCGGTTCGCTCATGCCGCGATCCCCTTGTTATGCAAGAGATCCCGCCCGCGTTCGCGTTCGGCGGTGAAGATCTGGCCGAAGCGTGGCGAAAGCACCCCTGAGACGGCAAGCGCTGCGGCGCCGCGCAACACCGCATGCTGGCCGCCGCGCGCGACGCTGACGCGGGGCGTCGTGCGGTCGCTTCGCGCCGAGACCGAGTTGGGCAGGTGCGCAGCTGCGCCGGCCAGTCTTTCGAGCAGGTCGGTGGACGCCAGCCCGCCAAGGATGATGGTTTCGGGGTCGAACAGGTTTTCGATGATGGTGATGGCGTTGCGGAAGATCGGCGCGATCTCGCTCACCCAGTCGGCGTCGGCGACGTTGCGGCGCCGCAGCGCCTCGAGCGAAAGATACCGTTCGAGGCAGCCGCGATTGCCGCACGGGCAGGGCTCGCCGCCCGGCACCACGGGAATGTGGCCGATTTCGCCGGCATTGCCCCAGGCGCCGCGCAATGCGGCTCCGTCATGCACCATGACGCCGCCGAGGCCGACACCGAAATAGAGATAGTAATATTCGGAATAGGCCGTGCCGAGGCCATAGAGGCGCTCGCCGATGGCAGCCGCCGCCATGTCGGTTTCGAAAAAGGCCGGCAGCCCGGTCGAGGCGGCCAGCCGCTCGCGCAGCGCCACATCCTTCCAGCCGGTCATGGTGGTCGGACCGACAAAGCTCATGGACTCCACGCCAAACGGCCCGGGCAACGCCATGCCGATGCCGAGGACGCGGCCACCGGGCCGCAGTGCTGTCAATTCGAGTACCATGGCGCCGATCAGCTCGAAGGCGTGGTCGGGCGTTGCATTTGGGGCCTCGCGGTAGCTGCTCTCGATGACATCGCCGCTGAGGTTGATCAGCGCGGCATTGATGCCCAGCGGGGTGACGTGAATGCCGACGGCATAGCCGCCTTCCGGATTGATCCGCAGCGTTGCCGGGGGCAGGCCGCGCCCCTTGGGCTCTTCGCGCAACGACAGCACGTAACCGTGCTCTTCCAGCTCGCGAACGATGGTCGACACCGTCTGCACGGTGAGCCCGACCCGCCTGGCAATGTCGCCGCGGGCGATCGGCCCGTGAAGGCGGATGGATTCGAGCACGATGCGCCGATTATACGGCCGCCCGAACTCCTGATTGGTTCCCCGCAGTGCCATGCCTTGTGCCCTCGAGAGAGGCCAGACTGGCACTGAAGATTTATTCAGTCAAATGGAATTCAAAAATAAATTTACAGCCCGCGCCTGGCGGATGGCCGCTCGACGGAATGGTCAATAGCGGATGGCACGGCGCTCCAGCAGAACCACGATTGCGAACATCGCGATCGACAAGGACGACGACAGCACGATCGCCGCATAGAGCCGGTCCGACTGATAGTTGAAGGTCGCCTGGATGATGAGCGCGCCGAGGCCCTTATCCGACCCGATCCACTCGCCGACAATGGCGCCGATCACGGCCGTGGCCGAAGCGATTCTCAGCGAGGAGAACAGCATCGGCAATGCTCTTGGCAGGCGCAGGCTCCAGAAGATCTCCCAGCGCGTAGCCGATAGCACCCGGAACAGTTCGTGCTCGTTGTCGCTGGCCGAGTCCAGCCCGCGAATCATGTTGACCAGCGTCGGGAAGAAGCAGATCACCGCCGCGATCACGATCTTCGGCGTCATGCCGAGCCCGAAGATCAGGATGATGATCGGCGACAGCGCCAGGATGGGAATGGTGTTGAAGAACAGCACGATCGGAAAATAGGCGGCCTGCAGGATGCGGCTGTGCACGAACAGCACCGCCAGCAGCACACCGGCAAAATTGCCGATGACAAATCCCGCCAGCGCCTCGATCAGCGTCGGCCAGAGATTGCTGAGTAGCAAAGCAAGACTCTTCCGGAACACGCCTGATATGGCCGTCGGCGTCGGTACGATATAGGCCGGCACGCCGAGCCATGGCAACAGGAACTGCCAGGCGAGCAGGATCGAGGCCGCGCCAAAAACGGGCAGGGCGACGGCCAGCGCCGATGGCAAGGGCGCCTGCCTCATGAGGCCTGTTCCAGCGCGCCGCGCAGTTCGGCCATCGCGGCAACGATCGCCGGATCCTCGCGCGAACAGCGGTTGCCTGCCTGCTTGAACGGCCGCATGTCGAGGTCTCTGGCCAGGCGGCCCGGATTGGCGGCGAGAACGATGACCCGTTCTCCGAGATAGGCGGCTTCGGCGATCGAATGAGTAACGAAAAGGATGGTCGCGCCGGTGCGCCGCCACAACGACAAAAGCTCGTCGTTGAGGCGGTCGCGGGTGATCTCGTCCAGCGCACCGAAGGGCTCGTCCATCAAAAGCAGCCTGGGTTGCCCGAGCAGTGACCGGGCGATCGCCACGCGCTGGCGCTGGCCGCCGGACAATTGGTGCGGCAGACGCTCACCGAACCCGGCAAGCCCCATCAGATCAAGCAGCTCGTCGGTTCGATCGTCTATTGTCCGGGTAAGCCGGCCTTGTCCGACGTCGAGCGGCAGGCGGACGTTGTCGCGCACGGTGCGCCAGGGCAGCAGGGTCGAGTCCTGGAAGACGAAACCGACATCGCGCCGCGAACGGACAGCATGCGGTGTGTCGCCAAGCACGCTGATCGAGCCGCCGAGCGGATCGAGCAAGTCGGCCACCACCCTGAGGAACGTCGACTTGCCGCATCCCGAAGGTCCAAGGATCGACAGGAAGGAGCCGGCCTCGACCGACAGGTCGAGACCGGAGAGCACTTTCACCACCGGCTGCCGGCCGCTATAGCCGACATCCAGCCTGCGGGCCTCGATCGCGTTCGCCATCAAGCCGCGGGCGCGTCGAGCTTGGGTCGGTCGGCGGCCGACAATTCGAGTACCTTGGTGGTGTAGACATCGGCTGCCGCGGGCCGGCCGTTCGGGTATTGGCCGACCTTGTCCAGCAGCGCCAGCTGCTCCTCGATCGAGGCGGGATCGAAGGTTCCCCATCCGTCCTTGGCGGTTGCACCGTCAAAGGAGAGTTTCAGCACCAGATTGATCGTCTTCTGCTCCCAGCCAAGGTCCATTTCCGGATAGGCTTCGACCATCTTCTTGACTGCTTCCTGCGGATTGGCGTGCACCCAGCCCCAGCCCTTGGCGACGGCGCCGATGAATTTCGCCAGCATTTCCGCATCCTGTTCGATCGCTGTGTCGGTAGCGAAATAGACGTCGGCATAGGAGTTCAGCCCGAGATCGCGCACCAGAAGATCGATCCGGTCGTCGCCGACGACGCTCAGCGCCTGGGTGTTGGTGATCCATCCGCCAATCGCGTCGACGTCGCCGCGCACCAGCGGCGCCTTGTCGAAGCCGACATTGACGACGGTGACCTCGGACGGATCAATACCGTTCTTGGCCAGGATCTCATCGATGACGAAGCGCGCCGTCGGCTGGATGCCGATCTTCTTTCCCTTGAGATCGGCCACGCCGCGGATCGGCTTGGCAGGCTTCGAAGTGAAGGCATAGGGACCGGTGCGGAAGCCGCAGGCGATGATCTTCACGGGCACGCCGCTGGCACGCGCCGCGTAGAGCTGCGGCGTTTCGGAAAACTGGCCGAGTTGTGCGGCGCCCGAAATCACCGGCGGCACCGTCGCCGCATTGGGACCGCCCGGGCTGAATTCCACCTCGAGGCCCACCTCCTTGAAATAGCCGTTGGCGACGGCTGCGATGTCGCCGATCTGTCCGTTGGACATCAGCCAATCATACTGGATGACGACCTTTCCGGCAGCCTTGGCGCCCGGCGTCAGCACGAGCTGCATTCCGGCCGAAGCTGCCGCGACGGCGGCGAAGCCGGCTTTCACGAAGCTGCGGCGGTTCATGTCGTAGTCTCTGTTCCCACTCATTTTTCGCTCCTGTTGCAAGACGTTCTCGTCTCTTCATTGCGCGCCGTTCCCGTGGCGCGGCGTCGTCTACGGCTGTTCGTCGTGATAGTCGCCGGGGCCGCCGTCGAGCCAGGCGTATAGTTCCCAAAGCGTGTCGTCGGGATCGGTGAAATATGCGCAGCGCGCGTTCCAGACATAATCCTCCGGCGGGCCGTAGAAGGGCACGCCCTTGGCTGCCAGTTCGCCATGGAGCCGGTCGATCTCGCCGGGCGCGTCTAGCCTGACCGCCACGCAGACCTTGTGCGCCTGGCGCGGCGATCTCAACTTCGAGACGCCGGTGTGCCGGTTGATGTGATCGATCTCCCATGCCGCCAGCGTGACGCCCTCGCCATGAAAGTCGGCAAAGCCCTCGGCGCGACGCCGCAGGCGGAAGCCGAGTTTTTCGACATAGAATTCAACCGTCCGCTCGATATTTTCGACGAGCAGGCAGACGTCCGAAATCGCATATGCGCCTCCGACCGGCATGGCTACCTCCCTGTGCTGTGCGCGGCGCGCGATGCTGGCAGCTTGACGCCGACGCGGTCGGCGGCGCCGACGATGTGGGCGCGCATCGCCGCCTCGGCGGCCGTGGGATCGCCCGCGACCAGCGCCTCGTAGATGCGCACATGCTCCCCGACATTGACTTCGACCAGGTCGTGCAGCGGATTGGTGAGGCGCGCGTAGTGGATCGAGCGGCGGATCTGCTCGCAAACGAAGGAGATAAAGGTGTGGATGTAATTGTTGCCGGTCGCCCGCGCGATCTCGCGATGGAACAAAAGGTCGGCGTCGATGCTGCCTTCTTCCCAGCGCTCCTCGCCGCCCATCCGGTCTAGCGCCGCCTTGATTGCGTCGAGGTGCTCCTGCCGGCGCCGTTCGGCGGCGAGCGCAGCTGACTCGGCTTCCAGTATGCAACGCAGCTCGAACAGCCGCTCCATATTCCCGGTCGCTTTCAGCGCCTCGCCATCGATCCGGATCGAGGCGCGCTGCTCCGGCGCCAGCACGAAGGCGCCGACGCCTTGCCGGGCTTCGATCATGCCATCGGCCCTGAGTTGAGCGATCGCCTCGCGCACCACATTGCGACTGACGCCGAATTTTTCCGAGAGCTGCTGCTCGGTCGGCAGCCGCGTGCCCGGATTGAGGTCGCCGGATTCGATCTCGCGGCTGAGGAATGCGGCGACGCGATGCGGCAGCGCCTCCACCGTGCCGATAGCGGCCAGTCTTTGCTTCATGGAAAGGTCTCCATTGGTGGCAGCAGGCAGCCGGGATTCATTGACCCCTGAGGGTCGATCGTTGTTTTGAGGGCCGTGATGAGCCGGCGATGGGCAGGCGCCAGGCCGGCCCAGAAAGTGCGATGACGGGTGCGGCCGATACCGTGCTCGGCGCTGATCGAGCCGCCAAGCGCGCCGACGATCTGGTAGAGTCCGGCGGTGATCTCCGCGCCCTGGGCACGAGCTTCACCCTCGGCGAGCCCAAGCGGTGGCAGCACGTTGAAATGGATGTTGCCGTCGCCGGCATGACCATAGGCCTGCGGCAGCCAACCAGGATGTTCCAGCGCCACCAATTGGCGGGCCTGATCGATGAGGGCAGGGATGTCCGATATCCTGACCGCAAGGTCGGTGCGCACATGGTAGCCGCGTCTTGCCTGGCCCTCGACCAGCCCTTCGCGGATCGCCCAGAAGGCCCTAGCCTGTGCGACGCTTTCAGCAAGGACGGCCTCGGCAACCAGACCGCTCTCAATGGCTCCGGCCAGGAAATCGACCAGCATGGAGCGCAGATCGACCGTAGCACTTGCGGAGAGTTCGATCAGCACGTGGACGGGAGCTTCGACCGGCGAAACGATGTTGGCATCGATCAAGCGCGCGAGCGCGATGCACTCCGATCCAATGATCTCGAAGGCCGAAATCAGATCGGATGAGGCCCGGCGAGCCTGCCGGAACAGGGTGATGGCCGCTTCGAACGAAACGAGACCGAGATAAGCGGTCTCGACCCGGGCCGGTTTCGGAAACAGCTTGAGCTCGACGCCGGTGATGATGCCGAGCGTTCCTTCGCTGCCGATGAAGAGCTGCTTCAGGTCGTAGCCTCGATTGTCCTTGCGCAGGCCGGAAAAGCCGCTCCACAACTCGCCATCGGGCAGGACGACTTCGAGGCCGAGGATGAGATCGCGCGCCATGCCATAGCGCAGCACGTTGGTGCCGCCGGCATTGCTGGCCGCATTGCCGCCGATCTGGCAGCTTCCCTGCGCGCCGAGCGCCAGCGGAAACAGGCAATCCTCTGCTTCTGCCGCATCCTTGATGTGCTGCAGGATGCAGCCGGCATCGGCCTGGAGGACGAAATTGTCGGCATCGACGAGACGGATGCCGTTCAACCGCTCCAGGCTGACGATTACCGCGCCACGGGTGTCAATGTCGATTGCGCCCGCCACCAGCCCGGTGTTCCCGCCCTGTGGGATGATTCCGAGCCCGAGCGTGCCGCAGAGCCGCACCACAGCCTGGACTTCGCTGACCGAAGCAGGCTTCAGCACTGCAAGGGCTCGGCCGCGATGATCCCCGGACCAGTCCAAAAGGTATTTCGCCATGCCGGCAGCGTCAGCAGCCACGCCGCTTTGTCCGACAGCGCCCTCCAGAGCATTCAGAATTTCAGGCGGGATACCATAAACGGTCATTACAAGCCTGCTGGACTAAGGCATAGGCTTATACATATCATCCTACAACTGCGCCCGAGTCAACGCTGTGGGGCAGAGGCCCTCAAGGGCTGGAGCCGAATGTTTGCTGGGGAGAATAGAGCGAAGGGCGATCGCCCGAGGTGAGGCCGCCTTGGCCTGGCTGCGCCGGCCCGATGCCGCTCAATTGCTGGGTCGTCTGAGGAGCAGCCCGGCTCCTAGAGATACCGCTCGACCTTCTTGCCGACGGTCAAAAACCGCAGCGGGTCGATCGCCTCGCCATTGTGGCGAACCTCGTAGTGCAGATGCGGGCCGGTCGAGCGGCCGCTGTTGCCGGTCTTGCCGATGATGTCCCCGGCATCGAGCTTCTGGCCGACGGCGACGTCGATTTTGCTGAGATGTCCGTAACGCGTCACAAAACCGTTGCCGTGGTCGACCTCGACCATGCGGCCGTAGCCGCCGTTCCAGCCGGCCTTGACGACGACGCCGGCTGCCGTGACCTTGGCCGGCATGCCGACCGGCGCCCTGAAATCCATGCCGGAATGCAAGGCGGCCGTGCCGAGGATGGGGTCGGTGCGCACGCCGAACGGGCTGGTGACGCTATGGCCGGGGGCGGGGTTGGCGAGCGGCAGCCGGCGCGCCTCCTTTTTCAGATGATCCAGCGCGTCAAGCGCCTCGTCCAACTCCTTGACCTTGCTGTCAAAGACCAACGAACTGTCGAGCGGTATCAGCGGGCCGCCGACATCGCTCTTTTCGAATTCGCTGTCGACCGGCAGGCCGGCGGCCTCGAGCGCCTGCGAGATCGCGTCGGCGCTCTTGTAGGCATTGTCGGCAAGTGCCGCGATGCGGGTGAGCTGCTGGCTCTCGATGGTCTTCAGCGAGTTGTTGATCGAAACGAAGAGCTTGTCTGCCCGGTCGGCCGCGCTTTCACTCGGCAGCGGATTGGCGCGGGTCGACCACAGCGAGAACGGCCTCGTGTCGTTGCTGGCAAGGGGCGCAGCAAGGCTGGCGACGGAATAGGCCATCGGCTGGATGCTGCCGGTCGCGTCGGCATGTTCGTCCGGCTTTGCCGTCGGCACGGGCGGCGTTGCGACCTCATTTTCGGCTCGTTCGAGGATCGGGCCGAGGCGGCCGTGACGCAGGCTGAGCTGGCTCTGCCGTTCCAGCAACTCGCTGACCTTGGTTTCCATCAGCTGCTGATCGAGAAGCTGGCGGCTGGTGATGCGGTCGACCTGGCCGCGCAATGCCGAGATGCGGTCTTCATAGGCCTGCTGCATGCGCGCCTGCCGCGCCGTCGTGGCGCCGATCAGGTCGTCGCGCAGCACCAGATAAGAGGTCGCCAGCAGGTAGCCAATGACGATCGCCGCCAGCGCCGAGCCGCAAAATGCGGCCAGCCACGGACGTATGGTGAAATGCCTTATCTGGTCGCCCCGGGCGATGATGACGGTGTGGGGCTCTCTGCGTCTGCCGAAGACCGCTGACTGACTGGCTACGTTCACGGGACCAAGCTTTCGTTACGACACCAACGACGAGCCTGATTACACATTATTAGGGTTAACAAAGTTTTGCCGGACCGAACGACGGGCAAAGGTATTCGCGCAAAACGGGCATCGAATTGCAGCGGCGTGCCGCAGCTCTCAAAGGGCGCGAACCGCCTCCAGCACCGCTTCGGCGTGGCCTTTGACGCGGACGTTACGCCAGATCCTGGCGATGCGTCCGTCCCGGCCGACCAGGAACGTCGCCCGCTCGACGCCCATATAAATGCGGCCGTAGAGCTTCTTTTCGACCCACAAATGGTAGGCCTCGATCACCTTGCGCTCTTCGTCGGCGACCAGGTCGATGCTCAGATCGTATTTCGCCTTGAACTTGTCGTGCTTCTTGACGCTGTCCGGCGACAGCCCGATGACGACAGCGCCGGCCTTTTCGAATTCCGGCTTCAACTGCGAAAAGCCGATCGCCTCGCTGGTGCAGCTTGTGGTGTCGTCCTGTGGGTAGAAATAGAGTACGATGGGTTTTCCCAGCAATGCGGCGAGGCTGAGTGAACCGCCGCCGTCGCGCGGAAGATCGAATTGCGGCGCAACATCGCCCACGTCGAGGTCAGCCATACCGATGCCCTTGTTTGAGGTTACGCGCCAGGCTGCATCGATATAATGTCGAGCGGGGATTCGTCCACGATCGAATTCGTTTCAACGGAAGATTGCGTGGATCAGGAGCTACCGCAGCACGAGAAGATCAGGTTCAGGCGTGACGAGATCACCGACCTGGGAACCTTTCCGTCCGCGTGCCGCGTCCCGCCGCTCGGCCAGGCGTCGATCGGTCGCGGCGTTCGTTTGATGGCGCGGCTGTTTGCCGGCCTCGTCGCCCTTGTGCTGCTGGCTGCGGCCGGTGTCTATGTGATCGGCGTGTCCGGTTTCGGCTCGGAGCGGCTTCGCGCGGAAGCCGAGACGGCAATCGAGAAATTGGCCGGCTTCGATGTCGATGTTGCCGTCGGGCCGGCCCGGCTGACGCTTGACGGGTCGAGCTTCATTGCGCTGCAGGTCAGCGACGTCAGCCTCAAGACCGCCGACGGCAAACCGATGGCCGATGCCGGCCGGGTCCGCTTCGGCATCCGGCTCATCCCGCTGCTTTCGGGCGAGGTGCGGCTCACCAGCGCCCGGATTTCCGACGCGCACATCGTCATGGCGGCAATGCCGTCCGGCGGCGACTGGACGGCCGGGCTGCGCAACCAGGACGGTCTCATCGATCCGGAAAAACTTTCCGTCGCCGTCTTCGCCAACGTCAACCGCGCGCTCGATGCGGTGCGCGAGGATTCGGTGCGCCAGATCGATCTGCGCAACGTCGAGCTGGCACTGCCCGAGACCGGATCGGTCAAGTCGGTCACCATCGCCGACGCCTCCGTGTCGCAGTCGGGACCGGGAAGCATGGAGTTTTCATCCGACGCGGATGTCGACGGCAGGGCGCTCACCATCGCCGCTTCCGCCACCCGCGATCCGGCGACGCGACGCATCGCCACGCTGGACGCCAGCATCCAGGCGGCGGACGCCCACACTGCGGCGGCAGGTGGCAAATTGGGCGCGATCGCCTTGAAGCTGGCGGGGTCGGAAGCGGCCGGCGACAACGGTTCGCGGCTGACCGCCGCCCTGTCGCTGACCGGATCGGTGCTCGACCTCGGTTCGCGCGGCCTGCTTCCGGCCGACGTCGATCTCGATGCAACGCTCGTCGCCGGCTCGAACAAGATCCAGGTCGACGGATTGCTGGTGAAGACCGGCCGCTCGACCTTCGATTTTGCCGGTTCGATCGGGCCCAAGCCGGCGACCGGCACAGCGGGCGAGGAGCCATCCTATCGCTACGACCTGACCAGCGACGGTTCGACCTTGGCGCCGTCGGATTCGCCGGAACCGGCGCTCAGCTTCATTGCCCGTATTGCCGGCGTCTACCAGCCGACGAGCCAAAAGCTGGTCGCCGAGCAGATCGGCGTCCGGTCCGGACCGGGCAGCGAAGTGCTGGGCACGGCTTCGGTTTCATTCGTCGCCAACCAGGCGCCGGGCATATCGGTGGCGCTTAACGTCCACGACATGCCGGTCTCGCACGTCAAGCAATTATGGC
Source organism: Mesorhizobium sp. M1399 (assembly GCF_040317735.1). Classification (NCBI taxonomy): domain Bacteria; kingdom Pseudomonadati; phylum Pseudomonadota; class Alphaproteobacteria; order Hyphomicrobiales; family Phyllobacteriaceae; genus Mesorhizobium; species Mesorhizobium sp. M1399. The sequence goes on along the minus strand of NZ_JAMYKZ010000012.1, from coordinate 167,304 downwards.
CGTGGTTTTCGGCGCGCAATGCCAGGCTGTGGGTGCTTAAGAACCTGTTCGGCGGCCGCGTCGTCGATGGCAGCCTGCAATTCCAGGTCGTACCCGGGCGGCTTGGCAACGGCGTGCCGCTTTCCGCCGATGAAGTCTTCGGCCGTTTCCAGGTCGAAGGATCGCGCTTCGACACGGCCGGCCGCATTCCGCCGATCCGCGATGCCGTCGGCGTTGTCGGCTTCCACGGCAACGACGTCGACGTCGCGCTGTCCTCGGGCAGCGTCTATATGCCGAGCGGCCGTACCGTGGCGGCAAGCAACGGCACGCTCACTGTCAAGGCGGCGAACCATCCGCCGGTGATCGGCGCGCTCGACATCGATGTCGCCGGTGAGGCGCCGGCAATCGCCGAGCTGGCATCCTATGACCCGATCAACGCCATGCGCCATGTCGGCCTGCTGCCGGATGACCTGTCCGGCACGGTGACCGGTCACGTCAAGGCGGATATTCCGCTGCAGTCCGGCGTCGACTCCTCCAAACTCGATTGGCTGGTGGCGCTCGACTACAAGGATCTGTCGCTGGCCAAGCCGTTCGAGGGCCAGACGGTCAGCCATGCCGACGGCTCGATCACCGTCGCGCCCGACCGGGCGGTGATCTCGGCCAAGGCGCTGCTCAACGGCATTCCGGCCGAGCTCGACCTGATCGAGCCGCTCAGGGATGGCGGCCCGCCGCGCAGTCGTAAAGTAGCGCTGGTGCTCGACGACAAGACCCGCGCCACCGCCATGCCCGGCCTGTCGACGCTGCTTTCCGGAACCATCAAGGTGGCGATCGACAAGAGCGGCACTGGCAACCAGAACGTGTCGGCCGACCTGACCAATGCCAGGCTGGACATTCCCTGGGCCGGCTGGAGCAAGGGCCCCGGCATTCCCGCCAAGGTCACCTTCGCCATGGCGAAGACCGGCGACACCACGACGCTGTCCAATTTTGAACTCGACGGCAAGACCTTCTCCATCGACGGCAGCGCGGTGCTGGTCAACGGCGCCTTGTCCTCGGCCCGGTTCAGCAAGGTCACGTTGAACAGGGGCGACGACGTCGCCGTCTCGGTGAAGCGGTCGGGCAAGGCCTATGCGGTCGAGGTTAGCGGCAGCGCGCTGGACGCACGCTCGCTGATCAAGCAATTCACGTCCGACGTCGACACCGCCACCAAGACCACCGGCGTCGATGCGATCTCGGTCAGCGCCGACGTCAGTTCCCTGACCGGCTTCCATGACGAGGTGCTATCGAATCTGAAGCTCGACTACAGCGCCGCCGGCTCCAGGGTGAACGGGCTCAAGGTGAGCGCCACGGCAGATTCGGGAGCCGCTATCACCATCAGCAATACGACCGGCGGCGGCCTGCGCGCGCTCAACATGAAGTCGGCCGATGCCGGTGCCATACTGCGCTTCCTCAACATCTACGAGCACATGGAAGGCGGCTCGATCACGCTGGCACTCACCGGGGCCGGCGACGGGCCGATGAAAGGCCAGGTCGACGCCAAGAACTTCTTTATCGTCAACGAGCCGAAGCTCGCCTCGATCGTGTCGACGACGCCGGCTGGCGACAGCCGTAGCCTCAACGAGGCGGTCAAAGGCAATCTCGACACGTCGAGGGTGAAATTCGAGCGCGGTTTCAGCGAAATCGAGAAGGGCAGCGGCTATCTGAAGCTGCGCAACGGCGTGCTGCGCGGCTCGCGCATCGGCACCACCTTCCAGGGCACGCTCTACGACCAGAACAACAATATGGACATCACCGGCACGTTCATGCCGGCCTACGGCGTAAACCGCATCTTCGGCGAACTGCCGCTGATCGGCGCGCTGCTCGGCAACGGTCGCGACCGCGGCCTGATCGGCGTCACCTACAGGCTCAAGGGCAACGCCAACAAGCCCAACCTGGAGGTAAATCCGCTATCCGTGATCGCGCCCGGGATATTCCGGTCGATCTTCGAGTATCGTTGAGGCGGCCAGGGTAGGCGGGCAGGGTAGGCGGGTGAACACCGACGCTCTGTAGTGATCCTTCGCGCCCCCCTCTGTCCTGCCGGACATTTCCCCCACAAGTGGGGAGATTGGCAGCTTCCACGCTGCGCTCTTCCTGCAACGTTGTAGATTGGCGAAAGCCGGCGCGAAAGCCGATCTCCCCCCTTGTGGGGGAGATGTCCGGCAGGACAGAGGGGGGCGCTGTCCCCCCGGCACCAACGGTTGCGCGTCAAACCGGCCGCACCAGAACGTGCTTCTTCTTGCCGAGCGACAGCTTTGCGACATTTTCCAGGCCCATATCCTGCAGCGTCACCATCCTGCGATCGTCGGCAACGAGCTGGTCGTTGAGGCGCACGGCGCCGCCCTGGATATGCCGCCGCGCCTCGCCGTTTGACCCAGCCAGCCCGGCGGTGACGAACAGCGACAATATTCCGACGCCGGCTTCGAGCTCGGCCCTGCCCACCTCGACGGTCGGCAGTGTTTCGGCGAGCGCGCCTTCCTCAAATGTCTTGCGCGCCGTTTCGCTGGCCTCCTCCGCCGCCTCGCGGCCATGCAGCATGGCGGTGATTTCGGTGGCGAGGATCTTCTTGGCCTCGTTGATCTCCGAGCCGCCGAGCCGTTCGAGGCGCGCGACCTCGGCGAGCGGCAAGGTCGTGTAGAGCTTCAGGAAACGGCCGACATCGGCATCCTCGGTATTGCGCCAATATTGCCAGAACTCGTACGGGCTCAACATCTCCGCATCGAGCCAGACCGCGCCCGAGGCCGACTTGCCCATCTTGGCGCCGGACGAAGTGGTGAGCAGCGGCGTCGTCAGCGCATAAAGCTGCGCGCCTTCCATGCGGTGGCCGAGATCGATGCCGTTGACGATGTTGCCCCACTGGTCGGAGCCGCCCATCTGCAGCCGGCAGCCGAGGCGCTTGTAGAGCTCCACGAAGTCGTAGGCCTGCAAGATCATGTAGTTGAATTCGAGGAACGACAGCGACTGCTCGCGGTCCAGCCGGAGCTTGACCGAATCGAAGGCCAGCATGCGGTTGACCGAAAAATGCCTGCCGACATCGCGCAGGAAATTGACGTAGTTGATATCCATCAGCCAGTCGGCATTGTTGATCATGACGGCGTCGTTGGGGCCGCTGCCGAATTTGAGGTAGGGAATGAAGTTGCGGCGGATGCCGGCCAGATTGTTCTCGATGTCCTGCGGCGTCAAAAGCTTGCGCGCCTCGTCCTTGAACGACGGATCGCCGATCATCGAGGTGCCGCCGCCCATCAGCGCGATCGGCCGGTGGCCGGTCTGCTGCAACCAGTAAAGCATCATGATCTGGATCAGCGACCCGGCATGCAGGCTCCTGGCGGTCGCGTCGAAGCCGATATAGGCGCTCACCGTTTCCGTGGCGAAAAGCTGGTCGAGGGCGGCATCGTCCGAGGTCTGGTGGATGAAACCGCGCTCGCTCATCGTGCGCAGGAAATCGGATTTGAAGGCGGACATTTTTCTTTCCTGAAAGGCTTCCGGCCGAACGTGGCTCGGCTATGCATGAAGGCGGGCGTTTAGCACTCAAGCGCGATCAGCAAAAGTGGAATCCGGTTTTAGCGCGCCCTCTTCCCTTCTCCCCTGTGGGAGAAGGTGGACTGGCGCGCAGCGCCAAGACGGTTGAGGGGTGCTGGACAGAGCGCGGTTGGTGCCAAGCTGGAGCACCCCTCATCCGTCGCCTTCGGCGACACCTTCTCCCACAAGGGAGAAGGGAGAGCCGCGCGTCGCGAGACAAGCGGCTCTCCCCGGAACGGGTAACGTGAGAGGCCATCCAAACCTGAAGCGATCATCCTTCACTTCCGGCGCGCCTGCTTGCGTCCTCGTTTCGGCTGGCGTAATGAGGCGCCGCACCAGCGGGCCTCATCCGCTGGACCGCGCGGCATCGATCGAATGCCAAATCCTGTGACAGAGTCGAGATGCCGGAGATATCCATCGTCATTCCTTGCCGGAACGAGGCGGCGAACCTGCCGCTTCTGCTCGACGAGATCGGCGCTGCCATGGCTGGGCGCGACTTCGAGGTCATCGTCGTCGACGATGGCTCGACCGACGACACGCCTTCGGTCCTTGCCGCTCAGGCGGCGCTTCGCGCGTTTCCGCTGCGCCACCTCAGGCATGCGAAATCCGCCGGCCAGTCGCTCTCGGTACGCTCGGGCGCCTGGGCAGCGCGCGGCGATATCATCGCCACCATCGACGGCGACGGCCAGAACGATCCCGGCTATATCCCAGTGTTGATCGACGCGCTCCGGCAGGCTGGTCCCGACGTCGGGGCTGCGCAGGGACAGCGTCTGAAGCGCCGCGACAGCAAGATCAAGCAGCTGGCGTCGCGTTTCGCCAACGGGCTGAGAAAGGCCATCTTGCATGACGAGACGCGGGATACCGGCTGCGGCCTCAAGGCGATCCATACCGATATTTTGAGGAAATTGCCGTTCTTCGACGGCACCCACCGCTTTGTTCCGGCGCTGGTCATCCAGGAGGGCTACCGCGTCGTCCATTGCGACGTCGTCGACCGCTCCCGCCGCCACGGCAAATCGAATTACGGCATCTTCGATCGCGGCCTGCAGGGCGTGCTCGATCTTGCCGGCGTCTGGTGGCTGCGCCGCAGGCGCCGCAGAATGCCCAAAGTAGAGGAAATCAGGCATGGGTAACGTGCTTCAGGAATTGGCGACCTGGCTTCACGATGTTTTCGTCAAGCAATTCGATGCCTGGGTCCTGCTCGGCTTCGTCGCCCAGTTCTTCTTCACCATGCGCTTTCTGGTGCAGTGGGTGGCGTCGGAAAAGGCCAAGCGCAGTGTCGTGCCGATCGCCTTCTGGTTTTTTTCGCTGTTCGGCGGCGGCCTGCTGCTGATCTACGCCATCCAGCGTCAGGATCCGGTGTTCATCGCCGGCCAGGCCATGGGCCTGTTGATCTATATCCGCAATCTCTGGCTGATCGCCAACGAGCGCAAGGCGGCGATGACCAAGGTCGATTGAGCCCGCAACCGGCCTAAGCCGATCGAGATTACTTGCCGTCCAGCCCGCCGTAGGACCTTACCAGTTCGATCATATCGGCCGAGTTGACGGTCTCGCTCTCGAGCCCCTCGGCGACGCCGACGCGGTCGGCGGCCGGCCGGTTCTGGCTGACTTTCCATTTGCCGCTGATTTCGGTGATCGCGATCTCCAGGCCGACAATGCCCTTGATCTGGGACTGGATGAAGGGGGCCGGCGCATCGGTCACCGCCCACGGCGCCGCGCGATTGCCCTCCTGCGACATCGTCAGATCGGAAATCTGCTCGGCCAACCAATCCTGGTCTTCGATCACCTTGACGATGCCGCGCACCTGGACGATGGCGTAGTTCCAGGTCGGTACCACCTTGCCGGTTTCACGCTTGGTCTCATACCAGGACGGCGTCACATAGGCATCGGCGCCCTGGAAGACGACCAGCACCGGCGCCAGGGGATTGTCGGCCAAAAGCCGCCATTGCGGATTGGCCTTGGCCAAATGGGCGCGCAGCCTGCCGTTCGGCGGCACATCGGCGTCTAGAAGAAAGGGAATTGCGTTGGCGACCGGCCCCTCGGTGCCGTTCGACACCAGCAGGCCAAGCGGATGCGCCCGGATCAGCCCGTGCAGGACGTCCGGCCGTGTTTCCTGGAAGTGAGGCGGTTGGTACATCGCCGACTATCTCAGCCGCTTCGGCCGTGGGTCGGACAGCTCCCCGGCCAGCCGGCGATCGAGATAGTCCGCGCATTCCTCGATCAAAAGCTCCGCATGGTTGGCAAAGAAATGGTTGGCGCCGGGCAAGGTCTTCTGGGTGATGGTGATGCCCTTTTGCGTGTGCAGTTTGTCGACCAGGCCCTGCACGTCCTTTGGCGGCGCGACCTTGTCGGCGTCGCCATGGATGATCAGGCCGGACGACGGGCATGGCGCCAGGAACGAGAAATCATAGGTATTGGGCTGCGGCGCGATCGAGATGAAGCCTTCGATCTCGGGCCGGCGCATCAAGAGCTGCATGCCGATCCACGAGCCGAACGAATAGCCGGCGACCCAGCAGCTCTTGGAATCTGGATGCAGCGACTGCACCCAGTCGAGCGCCGCGGCGGCGTCAGACAACTCGCCGGTGCCGTGGTCGAATTCGCCCTGACTGCGGCCGATACCGCGAAAATTGAAGCGCAGCGTGGTGAAATTGCGCTTCTGGAACATGTAGAAGAGGTCGTAGACGATCTTGTTGTTCATCGTGCCGCCGAACTGGGGGTGCGGGTGCAGGACGATGGCAATCGGCGCGCTCTTTTCCTTCGAGGGCTGATAACGACCCTCCAGGCGGCCGGCCGGACCGGTGAAAATGACCTCAGGCATGAAATACTCCACTTGGCATAAATTGCGCGGCGCCCGGAACAACTTTTCCTCTGGCCTTGACGCAGGGCGAGCGTCTTTCTAGAAGCTAGTTTAGAATTGTTCAAAACTGGGCGGCCAAAAACTGTGGCTCGGCCACCCGCGCCGCAAGCCGCGTAAATAGGACGTCTTGCCTTGCAATTTCAAGGAAATAACGCGCTATCTTCGCGAAACGGCTTTTGAAGGGACCAGTTGGACGGAAATGGCCGGAGCACGCGCATATCTCGACTACAACGCCAGCGCGCCGCTGCTTGCCTCGGCGCGCGCGGCCGTGGTCGCTGCGCTCGACGTCGCCGCCAACCCGTCCTCGGTCCATGCCGAGGGCCGCGCTGCACGGCGGCTGATCGAGGATGCCAGGCGCGAGGTGGCGCGACTGGTCAGCGCCAAAGCCGAGCATGTCGTGTTCACCTCTGGCGCTACGGAAGCGGCCTCGACGCTGCTGACGCCGGACTGGCAGATGGGGCGCGGCGCCATCCGCATGAGCCGGCTTTACGTGTCCGAGGCCGATCATCCTTGCCTGCTGAATGGCGGGCGCTTCCCGGCCGCGCAGCTGACGCGGATCGGCGTCGACGCCGATGGCATCGTCAGGTTCGACGCCTTGGCGGCAGCGCTCGGTGCGCATGACAAGGCCGACGGCTTGCCGCTGGTAGCCATCCACGCCGCCAACAGCGAGACCGGCGTGATCCAGCCGGTTGGCCGCATTGCTGAAATCGTCAAGGCGGCGGGTGGCATCCTGGTGGTCGATGCCGTGCAGGCGGCCGGCCGCATTCCGCTCGATATGTCAACGGGTTACGCCGATTATCTGATTCTCTCCTCGCACAAGATCGGCGGCCCCAAGGGCGTCGGCGCCATTGTCGCGGCGTCGGACTTGATGATGCCGAAGCCGCTGGTCAGCGGCGGCGGCCAGGAAAAGGGCCATCGCGGCGGCACCGAAAACCTGGCGGCGATTGCCGGGTTTGGCGCGGCGGCGCGTGAGGCGCTTGCCGGCTTGCAAACGATCGATGCGGTGCGGCAACGTCGCGACGAAATCGAGGCGATCGTGAAAACGCTGGTTCCGGATGCCGAATTCTTCGGGACCGGCGCGCCAAGGCTTGCCAACACCACATTCTTCGCTATTGCCGGCATCAAGGCCGAGACGGCGCAGATCGCCTTCGACCTGGCCGGTGTGGCGCTGTCGGCCGGATCGGCCTGTTCATCGGGCAAGGTCGGGCCTAGTCACGTGCTGAAGGCCATGGGTTATGGCGACAGCCTTGGCGCGTTGCGTGTGTCGATCGGTCACGCGACCGGCGCTGAAGACATCGAGCTGTTCCGTTCGGCGCTGGCGACGATCGTCGCGCGGCGGGCAAACAGGGAAAAGGCCGCCTGAGCGCGGCAACGTGACATTTGGGCCTTACGGCCTGGTAGAGCCGTGCGTTTGCATTTGGCCGGGTGAATTTCCGGCATGAACGCACTATATGAAACTTACGCCGCTTCGGGTGCCCAAAGGGTGCTGGTTGGCGGTGCCATAGTTTGAAAACTGCCGGGCCTTGACCCCGGCGTGGATGGAGAACGCTGATGCCTGCTGTGCAGGAGACGATCGATCGAGTTCGAAAGATCGATGTCGACCAGTATAAATACGGATTCCAGACCGAAATCGCGATGGACAAGGCCCCCAAGGGCCTGAGCGAAGACATTATCCGCTTCATTTCGGCGAAGAAGGACGAGCCGTCCTGGATGCTGGAATGGCGCCTGGAAGCCTATCGCCGCTGGCTGACGCTGGACGAGCCGAAATGGGCGCGCGTCCACTATCCCAAGATCGATTTTCAGGACCTCTACTATTACGCGGCGCCCAAGAGCACGCCCGGACCGACCTCGCTCAGCGACGTCGATCCCGAACTGCTGAAGGTCTACGAGAAGCTCGGCATTCCGCTCAGGGAACAGGAGATCCTCGCCGGCGTGCAGAAGACCGATGCCTCGGAGCTCGAGGAAGCCAGCGACAATGTCTACAAGTCGGGCCGTGTCGCTGTCGACGCGGTGTTCGATTCGGTCTCCGTCGTCACCACCTTCAAGAAGGAGCTGGCGCAGGCCGGCGTCATCTTCTGCTCGATCTCGGAAGCGATCCGCGAGCATCCGGAGCTGGTGAAGAAATATCTCGGCTCGGTCGTGCCGACCTCCGACAATTTCTACGCAACGTTGAATTCGGCGGTGTTCACCGACGGCTCCTTCGTCTTCGTCCCCAAGGGCGTGCGCTGCCCGATGGAATTGTCGACCTATTTCCGCATGAACGAGAAGAACACCGGCCAGTTCGAGCGCACGCTGATCATCGCCGAGGAGGGTGCTTACGTCTCCTATCTCGAAGGCTGCACGGCACCGCAGCGCGACGAGAACCAGCTTCATGCCGCGGTGGTCGAACTGATCGCGCTCGACGATGCCGAGATCAAATATTCGACGGTGCAGAACTGGTATCCTGGCGACGCCGAGGGCAAGGGCGGCATCTATAATTTCGTCACCAAGCGCGGCGACTGCCGCGGCCATCGCTCGAAGATTTCGTGGACGCAAGTCGAGACCGGCTCGGCCATCACCTGGAAATATCCGAGTTGCATCCTGCGCGGCGACGATTCCAGCGGCGAGTTCTATTCGATCGCCGTGTCGAACGGCTACCAGCAGGTCGACAGCGGCACCAAGATGATCCATCTCGGCAAGAACACGTCGAGCCGCATCATCTCCAAGGGCATTGCCGCCGGTTTTTCGCAGAACACCTATCGCGGCCAGGTCTCGGCGCACCGCAAGGCGACCAACGCCCGCAACTTCACCAATTGCGATTCCCTGCTGATCGGCGACCAGTGCGGCGCACACACCGTGCCCTACATGGAAGCCAAGAATTCGACGGCGCAGTTCGAGCACGAGGCCACCACCTCGAAGATTTCCGAGGACCAGAAGTTCTACGTCATGCAGCGCGGCATCCCGGAAGAAGAGGCGATCGCGCTGATCGTTAACGGCTTCGTCAAGGACGTCATCCAGCAACTGCCGATGGAGTTCGCGGTCGAGGCGCAGAAGCTGATCGGCATCAGCCTCGAGGGGAGCGTAGGGTAGCTGCCCAGGCTTCGCTTGGCGTTTCACATATGAAAAAACGATGACCAATAGTCATGGATTGCAAGGTTCGATGAAACTTAGCCGAAAGGTGATGGCCTTTGGACTCATTTGCTGGATGGCTACCGCCATATTGGCCGGGTGGCTTGTCTGGCAAAAGCAAGACACTTTGACTGTCGATGATGTAGGGCCGATTCACCAGTTCACGATCAAAACCAATTGACCAGATTAATGGCCGATGGGCTCGTCCGCCTAGTGGCGTAGTGGAAAGACAAAAATGCTTGAAATCAGAAACCTCCATGCCCGTATTGTTGATGACGGCACCGAGATCATCCGTGGCCTGAATCTTTCGGTGAAGGCCGGCGAGGTTGCCGCCATCATGGGCCCCAACGGCTCGGGAAAGTCGACGCTGTCCTACATCCTCGCCGGCCGCGAGGACTATGAGGTCACCGAAGGCGACATCCTCTACAACGGCCAGTCGATCCTCGAAATGGATCCGGCCGAGCGCGCAACCGCCGGCATCTTCCTCGCCTTCCAGTATCCAATGGAGATACCGGGCGTGGCGACCATGGAATTCCTGAAAGTGGCGATGAACGAGCAGCGCAAGGCGCGCGGCGAGGAACCGCTGAAGATCCCGGAATTCCTCAAGCGCGTGAAGGAAGCGGCGGCCTCGCTCAACATGGATATGGCGATGCTGAAGCGGCCGCTCAATGTCGGTTTTTCCGGCGGCGAGAAGAAGCGCGCCGAGATCCTGCAGATGAAGCTGCTCGAGCCGAAACTGTGCGTCCTCGACGAGACCGATTCCGGCCTCGACATCGATGCGCTGAAGATCGTCGCGGACGGCGTCAACACGCTGCGCTCGCCGGACCGGGCCATCGTTGTCATCACCCACTACCAGCGCCTGCTCCAATACATCGTGCCGGATACGGTGCACGTGCTCTACAGAGGCCAGGTGATCAAGTCGGGCGACAAGTCGCTGGCGCTCGACCTCGAGGCCAATGGCTATGCCGGCGTGATCGGGCAAGCCGCGTGAGATGTCAGCAGGCCCGGAAGGCAAGCCAAACAAGGCGATACTGATGAACATGCACACGACACCCCAGCGAACATTGGCCGAAACGGCGCTGATCGACGCCTTTGGCGAGCGGCTGTCGCTGCTGCCCGGCGACGGCGCGGTGATGCTGAAGCGCGACGACGCCATCGAGGCGATCAAGGGCGGCCTGCCGACGCGGCGCATCGAATCCTGGCATTATACGGACCTGCGCCGGCTGCTGACCTCGGTGCCGGACTTCGATCCGGCAGCGGTCGCGAAAGCCATTGCGCCGATCGTCGAAGACTCCAGCGTTTTGCCGGTGCTGAACGGCGTTTCGAGCGCCAAATGGGCTGCTGTCGAGGGCGTCGCGGTACAGCGCCTGTCGGAGAAGCTGACCGACGGCAGCATCGCGCCGGGGTTGGATTCCTATGGCACCGATGACGCGATCGGCGCGCTGAACACTGCCTTTGTCGCCGACGGCTATTTCGTCGACATCGCCGACGGTGCCGAACTGGAAAAGCCGCTTGAGCTGCAGAATTTGCAGGCCGGTGGACAGACGCATGTACGCCTGGCCGTCCGCGTCGGTGCCGGCGCCAAGGCTGTCATCGTCGAGCGCCAGGCGGGCGAGGGGGCGGCGCTGGTCAGCTCGGTCAGCCAGCTTGTGCTTGGCGAGGGCGCCGAAGTGACATGGCTCATCGTGCAGGAGCAGCCGGATACGGCAACACATCTCGCCCAGTTCAAGGCGCATCTCGGCAAGAATTCGAAACTGACGCTGTTCGTCATGAATGCCGGCGGCAAGCTGGTGCGCCAGGAGGTCGTCGTGAGGACGACCGGCGAGGGCGCCGACTTCACGCTGCGCGGCATCAATCTTTTGGCCGGCGACACCCATACCGACGTCACCATGGTGCTCGACCATGCCGTGCCGCACACCGCCTCGACCGAAGTCATCCGCAACGTGGTGACCGGCAAGGCGCGCGGCGTCTTCCAGGGTCGTATCAACGTCCACCAATATGCGCAGAAGACCAACGCCAAGATGGCCTGCAACACGCTGCTGTTGTCGGACGACGGTGAGTTTTCGACCAAGCCGGAGCTTGAAATCTTCGCCGACGACGTCGTTTGCGGCCATGGCGCGACCGTCACCGAGATCGACCACAGCCATCTGTTCTACCTGATGGCGCGCGGCATCGACGAGAAGACCGCGCGCGGCCTGCTGGTCAAGGCCTTCGTCGCCGAAGTGATCGAGGAACTGGACGACGAGGCCATCGTCGAGGCGCTGGAACGACGGCTCGACGATTGGTTTTTGACGCACGGGTAGAATTGGCCGAGGGGTGCTGGACGGAATGAGGCGATGCCTCGAGAGAGCTTGTGATGGACCAGAAAGTCGAAAACATTCCCTACGACGTCGAGGCGATCCGCCGCGACTTCCCGATCCTGTCGCGGCAAGTCTACGGCAAACCGCTGGTCTATCTCGACAATGGCGCCTCGGCGCAGAAGCCGCAGGCTGTGCTCGACGCCATCCAGCACGCCTATTCCCAGGAATACGCCAACGTCCATCGCGGCCTGCATTTCCTGTCGAACGCCGCGACCGACGCCTATGAGAACGCGCGCAAGATAGTACAGAGATTTCTCAACGCGCCGAGCACCGACAACATCGTCTTCACCTCGAACACCACGGCGGCGATCAACACCGTCGCCTATGGCTTCGGCATGCCCAATATCGGCGAAGGCGACGAGATCGTGCTGTCGATCATGGAGCACCACTCCAACATCGTGCCGTGGCATTTCATCCGCGAGCGGCAGGGCGCAAAACTGGTTTGGGTGCCGGTCGACGATCTCGGCGTCTTCCACATCGAGGAATTCGAAAAACGGCTGACCGACCGCACCAAGCTGGTTGCCATTACCCATATGTCAAATGCGCTGGGCACGGTCACGCCGATCAAGGAGATCGTGCGCATTGCGCACGCCCGCGGCATTCCGGTGCTGGTCGACGGCAGCCAGAGCGCCGTGCATATGCCGATCGACGTGCAGGATCTCGACTGCGATTTCTTCGTCTTCACCGGCCACAAGGTCTATGGCCCGTCGGGCATCGGCGTGCTCTACGGCAAGAAGGATATTCTGGAGCGGATGCGCCCGTTCATGGGCGGCGGCGAAATGATCGAGGAGGTGACGCAAGACATCGTCACCTACAACGACCCGCCGCACCGTTTCGAGGCCGGCACGCCGCCGATCGTCCAGGCGATCGGGCTGGGTGCGGCGCTGGAATACATGGAAAAGATCGGACGCGAGCGCATCGCCGCCCATGAGGCCGATCTGAAGGACTATGCGCATGAAAAACTGCGCGCCATCAACTCGCTGCGCATCTTCGGCGATGCGCCTGGCAAGGGCGCCATCATCTCGTTCGAGCTGCAGGGCATCCACGCGCATGATGTGTCGATGGTCATCGACCGGCAGGGCGTGGCGGTGCGCGCCGGCACGCATTGTGCCCAGCCGCTGTTGAAACGCTTCGGCGTAACATCCACATGCAGGGCGTCGTTCGGCATGTACAATACCAGGGCCGAAGTCGATGCTTTGGCCGATGCGCTGGAAAAGGCGCGAAAGTTCTTCGGGTGACGACCATGGATGATGCCAGCCACACCGCCGAGACCAATTCGGAAACGACGACCAATGCGGCGGTTTCCGGATCGACAATCCCCGCCGACGAATTGGCGCGGCTGACAGACGACATCGTCTCGGCGCTGAAGACGGTCTATGACCCCGAAATCCCGGCCGACATCTACGAGCTCGGCCTCGTCTACAAGATCGACATCGAGGACGACCGCTCGGTCAAGATCGACATGACGCTGACCGCGCCGGGCTGCCCGGTGGCCGGTGAAATGCCGGGCTGGGTCGAAAACGCCGTCGGCGCCGTCGAAGGCGTTTCCGGCGTCGAGGTCAACATGACCTTCGACCCGCCTTGGTCGCCCGACCGCATGTCGGAAGAGGCACAGGTAGCGGTGGGGTGGTACTAGCATCCGACCAGCCAAAGGCTGGCGCACTTGCGCCGGGTACAAAACTTCACCATTTTAGGTGAGGAATCATTCGGCAGACCTTGAACCTGCGCGCAATGGAGAAGGAAAGAATGGGACGCTTTGCCGTCATCACGATGACCGAAAAGGCTGCCGACCGGGTGCGCGAGATCGTCGCGACCCGTGAGAATGCGCATGGCATTCGCCTCGGCATCAAGAAGGGCGGCTGCGCCGGCATGGAATATACGGTCGACCTGGTGACCGAGCCCAACACTAAGGACGATCATATCGAGCGCGACGGCGCCCACGTCTATGTCGCGCCTGAGGCAGCGCTTTTCCTGTTCGGCACCGAGATGGATTTCGAGCAGACGACGCTGCGCACCGGCTTCACCTTCCGCAACCCGAACCAGAGCTCGGCCTGCGGCTGCGGCGAATCGGTCGAATTGAAGCCTGCCGATCTGAAGGCACTGGCCGAGGCGCGCGCTTCGGCCTAAGGCTTTTCCTTCGCCGCCCCCTCATCCGGCCCTTCGGGCCACCTTCTCCCCGATGGGGAGAAGAGGCTGGCGCCAGCGCTGGGCGACTTCCTCTCCCCTCGGGGAGAGGTCGGATTGCCCCGGATTGCCCTTCGCAATTCGGTTGGCAATCCGGGTGAGGGGGCGCTTGCCCATACGCGATAGCGAACGGGGAGAAGAAACGCTAATCCACCCACATCCCGGTTCGTTTGTGCCAGTCGGCGATCGACTCTTCCGGGTAGACATCGAAGACCTTGTCGCCCTTGCCGATATCGGGCTCGACCCAGTTCGCCTTGTATTTCAGCATCAGATGCACCTTCTCCGGCGGCTTCGGCAGGTTTGTGTCGATTGCCGAGGCAAACGGATGCACCAGCTCCGGCCAGGTTGGATCGTAGAGCCAGAGTGCCGTCCCGCATTTCGTGCAGAAGCTCCGTTCGCCCGTCGAGATCTCGCGTTGCGGGTGCTCGTCGTCCTCGATCTCGGCCCGGTAGACGCCGAGATGGCGCTTGCCCTCGATTTTCAGCGTCTCGTAATCGGCGCCGAGATTGATGGCGAAACCGCCGCCGCCCTGCTGCTTGCGGCAGATCGAGCAGTAGCACAGCATGAACGGCACCGGCGTGTGGCTTTCCACCTCGAAACGCACGGCATTGCACCGGCAGGACCCTTTGAGCAGAAGCGGCATGAAAAACTCCGATGAAACTGATTCTGAACTTGTCAGGATGGTGCCGGTAGCGGCGATGACAAGGGGAAATCCCGGTGACATGATCGCGCCATGGACAACGAGCGCATAGAAGAGCTTTTCGAAGTGCTCGGCCCGGTCAGCATCCGCAAGCTGTTCGGCGGCAAGGGCATCTATTTCGATGGCGTCATCGTCGCCATTGTCATCCGTGGCGAATTGATGCTGAAGGCCGACGCCGAAAGCGCCCCGGATTTCGAAGCGGCCGGCTGCCGGCAATGGACCTATACCGGCTCGCGCCACGGAAAGCTGGTGTCGATGCCCTATTGGAGCGTTCCCGACAGCGCTTTCGACGACCCCGACGAGATGGCGATCTGGGCGCGCCGCGCCTACGAGGCAGGACGGCGCGCCGGCAAATAGGCTGCGTCATGCTTCGGCAATTCTGGGCCGCATTTCACGCCAGGTCCCGCGCCTGGGCACGAGCGCCAGCGCCTCGGCAAAGCCGGCGCTGGTGAAGGCGGCGCTCTCGACGGTGAGCATAGCTGCGGCAACGCCTTCGCACAGTGCCGCGCGCAGCGTCAGGCCGCGCAGCAGGGCGGCGATCGTCGCGCCGGCCAATGCGTCGCCGGCGCCGGCAGCATCGGTCCGCTTTTGGAGCGGCGGTGGCAGGATCGAGAACGCGCCCAATTTGTCGAAACCGAGCACCGGTCCGTCGCCAGCGGTGATCACGCCGCTTTTCAGGCCCGCGCGTCTCAGGCCGTCGACGATGCCTTGGTCGTCAGCATCGATGTCGACGCCGGCGAGCACGCCAGCCTCGTGCCGGTTCATGAAGGCGAGTGCCAGAAGATCAAGCACCGGCGTCAGCCGCGCCGCTTTGCTGGGCGAGACGGCAAGCGCAAACACCGGCTTGCCGGCGGCGAGTGCCGCCAGCCGCGCCACTGCGGAAGACGGCAGGTTGGCGTCGCACAGCACCGCGTCGGCCGAACCGATCGCGTCTCGCACCTTGGCGCGGCGGATCTGCTTGGGAAGCGCCAGCTCGTAGAGCACCATGTCGGCAAGGCCGGCGATCAGCCCGCCGTCGCTATCGACCAGCATCGTATGGCTTGGCGTCGCGCGGTCGAGGAACACCGCCGACAAATCGGCAATGCCGGCGTCGGTGACGGCGCGTAAAACCGTGTCGCCCAGGGCATCGCCGCCGCGCACCGAAAGCAGCGAGGCCGAGACGCCGCGCCGCACCGCACAGCGCAAGGCGTTGAAGGCGGCGCCGCCGACATGCTCGCGCATCGTGCCGGGGTTGGAAGCGGCCGGCACGAAGGCGCCGGCAACCCGGCCGCGCCGCTCGATATAGGCGCCACCCACGGCCAGGATCGTCGGGGATTTCATCATGCCGGCAAAATGCCCTTTGCTGTTGCCCGGGAGGAGACTAGGTCGCCGGGCGGAACCCTGCAATCGCGGGTGCGATTCGGATGGTGACGGCAACGGCGCCGCATGCGAGGCGGGATACGTCCGGAAGCAAAATTTCGAAACAAAAATAGAACAAATATGGATATCAGTTATTTTTCAAACCCTTGGGGCTCATTGACAAATGAGAACAAACGAGGTACATTCTTTTAAGGATTGCGGGATTGTCCGGCCTCCATTGACGACCACGGGGTGATGTATCATGGCTCAGAATTCTTTGCGGCTTGTAGAGGACAAAGCGGTGGACAAATCAAAGGCTCTGGATGCGGCGCTGTCGCAAATCGAGCGTGCCTTCGGCAAGGGTTCGATCATGCGGCTCGGCGCGAACGAGCAGGTCGTCGAGATCGAAACGGTGCCGACCGGCTCGCTTGGGTTGGACATCGCGCTTGGCGTCGGCGGCCTGCCGCGCGGCCGCATCGTCGAGATCTACGGACCGGAAAGCTCGGGCAAGACGACGCTGGCGCTGCACACGGTGGCCGAAGCCCAGAAGAAGGGCGGCATCTGCGCCTTTGTCGATGCCGAGCATGCGCTCGATCCGGTCTATGCCCGCAAGCTCGGCGTCGATCTCGAAAACCTGCTGATCTCGCAGCCCGATACCGGCGAACAGGCGCTGGAGATCTGCGACACGCTGGTGCGCTCCGGCGCCATCGACGTGCTGGTGGTCGATTCGGTGGCGGCGCTGACGCCGCGGGCCGAAATCGAAGGCGAGATGGGCGATTCGCTGCCCGGCCTGCAGGCCCGCCTGATGAGCCAGGCACTGCGCAAGCTCACCGCCTCGATCTCGCGCTCCAACACCATGGTCATCTTCATCAACCAGATCCGCATGAAGATCGGCGTCATGTTTGGTTCGCCCGAGACGACGACCGGCGGCAACGCGCTGAAATTCTATGCCTCGGTCCGCCTCGACATCCGCCGCATCGGCTCGGTCAAGGATCGCGACGAGGTCGTCGGCAACCAGACCCGCGTCAAGGTCGTCAAGAACAAGCTGGCGCCGCCCTTCAAGGTGGTCGAGTTCGACATCATGTATGGCGAGGGCGTCTCCAAAACCGGCGAGCTGGTCGATCTCGGCGTCAAGGCTGGCGTGGTCGAAAAGTCGGGCGCCTGGTTCTCCTATAATTCGCAGCGTCTCGGCCAGGGCCGCGAAAACGCAAAACTGTTCCTGCGCGACAATCCCGACACGGCGCGCGAGATCGAATTGGCGCTGAGGCAGAATGCCGGATTGATCGCCGAGAAATTCCTTGAGAACGGCGGCTCCGAAAGCAGCGACGACGGTTTCGAGGACGACGCCGGGGCGATGTAGGAAAAGCGACGCCTCCCGGAGCGTCAGCCAGGTTTGGATTTGATGTTTTGATTTTGAGTTTGCGTAATCGGTACATTTTGAACCGCCGGCCCCGTGCCGGCGGTTGGCGTTTGACGGCGAGTCAGACGCATTTCAAAGCGCCGGTGAAAGCCGGGATTTGAGCCCATTTGGTGTTTCTGGACAGGCTGCGGTGCGACCGCTAAAAGGCCATGTCTATTTTCCGCCGGCAGCCGGCGGTTCTCTCGAAAAGGCAGTATTCATGAGTGGCGTCAACGAGATCCGGTCGGCATTTCTCGACTATTTTCGCAAGGAAGGTCACGAGGTCGTCGCGTCGAGCCCGCTGGTGCCGCGCAACGACCCGACGCTGATGTTCACCAATGCCGGCATGGTGCAGTTCAAGAACGTTTTCACCGGTCTGGAGAAGCGGCCCTATTCGCGTGCGACGACTGCCCAGAAGAGTGTTCGTGCCGGCGGCAAGCACAACGACCTCGACAATGTCGGCTACACCGCGCGACACCTGACTTTCTTCGAGATGCTCGGCAATTTCTCCTTCGGCGATTATTTCAAGGAGCGCGCCATAGAGCTTGCCTGGAACCTGATCACCAGGGAGTTCGGGCTGAAGAAGGACAAGCTGCTGGTCACCGTCTACCACACCGACGACGAGGCCGCCTCCTACTGGAAGAAGATCGCCGGTCTTTCCGACGATCGCATCATCCGCATCGCGACCTCGGACAATTTCTGGGCAATGGGCGACACCGGACCGTGCGGGCCGTGTTCGGAGATATTCATCGACCGTGGCGAGCACATCTGGGGTGGCCCTCCCGGCAGCCCCGAGGAGGATGGCGACCGTTTCCTCGAATTCTGGAACCTGGTGTTCATGCAGTATGAACAGGTGACGAAGGACGAGCGCGTCGACCTGCCGCGTCCGTCGATCGACACGGGCATGGGCCTCGAGCGCATGGCCTCCATCCTGCAAGGAGTTGATAGCGTCTTCGAAACTGACCTGTTCCGCCACCTGATCGACGCTGCGTCGTCGGCGCTTGGCCGCGGTCCGGATGCGGACACCGTCGCATCGTTCCGCGTCATCGCCGACCACTTGCGTTCGTCCTGCTTCCTGGTCGCCGACGGCGTGCTGCCGTCCAACGAAGGGCGGGGCTACGTGCTTCGTCGCATCATGCGCCGCGCTATGCGCCACGCGCAGTTGCTCGGCTCGAATGAGCCGCTGATGTGGAAGCTGGTGCCGGCGCTGGTCCGCGAGATGAGCCAAGCCTACCCGGAACTGGTGCGCGGCGAGCAGATGATCACCGAGACGCTGAAGCTTGAGGAAACTCGTTTCCGCAAGACGCTGGTGCGAGGCTTGGGCTTGCTTTCGGAGGCGACGGAAAAGTTGGTCTCCGGCGACATGCTGGATGGCGAGACAGCGTTCAAGCTCTACGACACCTATGGCTTTCCGCTCGATCTGACGCAGGACGCGCTGCGCCAGCGCAACATCTCGGTCAACCTTGCCGGCTTCACCGAGGCGATGGAGCGGCAGAAGGCGGAGGCGCGCAAAAGCTGGGCTGGTTCCGGTGAGGCCGCAACCGAAACGGTATGGTTCGCGGTGCGTGAGGAGAACGGCGCCACCGAATTCCTGGGCTATGAGACCGAGCAGGCGGAAGGCCTCGTCCAGGCGCTGGTCAGGGACGGCAAGACCGTCGACAGTGCCGGCAAAGGCGACGCCGTTGCCGTGGTTGTCAACCAGACGCCGTTCTATGGCGAGTCCGGTGGCCAGATGGGCGATACCGGCGTCATTTCAGGCGACGGGTTCTCGATCGAGATATCCGATACGCAGAAGAAGGCCGATGGGCTTTTCGTCCATGTCGGCAAGGTGGCCAACGGCACGGTCAAGACGGGCGCGACCGTCGAGCTGAGGGTGGACCACGCGCGCCGCTCCAGGCTGCGCGCGAACCATTCCGCCACGCATCTGATCCATGAGGCGCTGCGCGAGGTGCTGGGTACCCATGTGGCGCAGAAGGGCTCACTGGTCGCGCCCGAGCGTCTGCGCTTCGACATCTCCCACAACAAGCCGATCTGGCCGGACGAGCTCGAAGAGGTCGAGCGCATGGCAAACGAAATCGTCGTTCAGAATAGCCCTGTAACCACGCGCCTGATGTCGGTCGACGACGCCATTGCCGAAGGCGCCATGGCGCTGTTTGGCGAGAAATATGGCGATGAAGTGCGCGTCGTTTCGATGGGCACGGGCCTGCATGGCGCCAAGGCCAACCGGCCCTATTCGGTCGAGCTATGCGGCGGCACCCATGTCAGGGCGACCGGCGATATCGGCCTGGTGCGCATCGTGTCCGACAGCGCGGTCGCTGCCGGCGTGCGCCGCATCGAGGCGTTGACCGGCGAGGCGGCCAGAAAGCATCTCGACGAGCAGGACAAGCGGCTGAAGGCGGCCGCCGCCGCGCTGAAGATTTCGCCGGCCGATGTGCCGGCCCGCGTCGAGGCACTGCTCGACGAGCGCAAGAAGCTCGAAAAGGAGCTGACCGAGGCGCGCAAGAAACTGGCGCTCGGCGATCGCTCGCCAGCCGGTGTGCCTGCGGAAAACGAAACGATTGCCGGTGTCGGTTTTCTCGGCAAGGCGGTATCGGGCGTCTCGCCAAAGGATTTGAAGCCGCTGGCCGATGCCGGCAAGAAGTCGCTCGGCTCCGGCGTCGTCGTCTTTGTCGGCGCCGGCGAGGACAACAAGGCGAGCGTCGTCGTCGCGGTCACCGATGATCTGACCGGCCGCTTCAGCGCAATCGATCTGGTGCGCGTCGCGTCCGCGGCATTGGGCGGGCAGGGCGGCGGCGGTCGACCCGATATGGCCCAGGCCGGCGGCCCGGACGGCTCGAAGGCCGAAGACGCGATCGCTGCGGTGAAAGCGGCTCTCGAGACGGCGTGAACCTGCACCGGGGGCGGGCACGGCCGAAATGGCGCGCCGCCCAGCGGACATCCTTGAGGGCCTGATATGCCGACGCTGACGATGTATCAGGTCGACGCCTTTGCCGAACAGGCCTTCCAGGGCAACCCTGCCGCCGTTCTCCTTTTGGAGGAGTGGCTGCCGGAGCAGGTAATGCAGGCCATCGCCAACGAAAACAATCTTGCCGAAACGGCGTTTGTGCGGGCGAATGGCAAAGGTTGGGATTTGCGCTGGTTCACGCCGGTCCATGAAGTCGACTTCTGCGGCCATGCCACTCTTGCGGCCGCCCATGTGCTGACCACGGAATACAGTGGTCAGGGCGAAATGGCCTTCGCCACCCGGGTGGGCGAGTTGCGGGTTTCCCAGCGGGAAGGGGCCTATCAGCTCGATCTGCCGTGTTTTCCGCCGCAGCCCGTCGAGGAAGAGCTGAAGTCGGCGCTGCAAGCGATATTGTCTCAGCGGACGGTTGCGGGCTTCCGCAATTTCGAGAACCTGTTTGTCGAGCTTGCCGACGAGACAAGCGTGCGATCTTTCGTTCCCGATCTGCTCAGGATCGGACGTTTTCATCCTCTCGGCTTGGTCATTGCCGCGCCTGGGCAGGCCCATGATTTCGTCTCGCGTTATTTCGTGCCCGGAGCAGGCATTCCCGAGGATCCGGTAACCGGCTCCATTCATGCGACGCTGGTGCCTTACTGGGCTGAAAAACTCGGCAAGACGCATCTGTCGGCATTCCAATACTCGCAACGCGGCGGGCACTTGCTATGCGAGCTGGCCGGAGATCGCGTGCTGATCACAGGCCGTGCGAAGACCTTTATGAAGGCGGAGATCTACCTTCCCGATTGAGCGGTATTTCGCAGTGGGTCGCCTTCGGCGAAGCTGCCGATCTCCCCCTTTGCGGGGGAGATGCCCGGCAGGGCAGAGGGGGGTGCTGTCCCTCCGACTGTCAGCCCAATCGGAGCCACGTTCTCAGGCCGTTCCCAATTGGAAAGGATCAGTCGAAGGTTAGCGATCCTTCACACCCCCCTCTGTCCTGCCGGACATCTCCCCCGCAAGGGGGAGATTGGATGTCACTTCGGCTTTCGCTAATCACCAGAAGGCCTATTGCCGAATGCTTGTCTCCTCACTCTGCCTTTTCGGTCTTCGCAAAACCCGCACGCGCCGCGATGCGCACATACCAATCCTGGATATCGGCAAACTCCGCCAGCAGTTTTCGCCCCTCGGCGACCTTGACGAAATAGCCGATGATCGGTGCGGCGTGCAGGTCGGCCAGCGTCAGTTCCGTCCCCAACAGCCAAGGCCCTTCGGCTTTCAGCGAAGACAGCGCCTGCAATGCCGTTCTCGCCTGCCTCAACCCGTTGGCGATCACGGCTTCGTCGGGCGGCGTTTTTTCCAGCCGCTCGACGGCGACATCCCAGACCATGGCCCTGTAGGCGTAGGCGTCGAGCAGGCCGGTGATCTGGTTCATGCGTGATCGAGGCCGGGCTTCGAGCGGTTGCAGCGCCGGGCCGTCAAAGGCTTCGTCGACATAACGGGCAATCGCGCCGGTCTCGTAAAGGCGAAAGCCGTCATGCTCGAAGGCTGGGATGCGGCCGAACGGCTGGTGCTCGAAGTACCAGCCGGGAATGCCGTCCGCCGCAAAGATGTCGACGGGCACCAGCTCGTAGCCGACGCCCTTTTCCTCGAGCACCAGCCGCACGATGCGCACATAGACGCTGTAGTCCGCGCCGTAGACGACGGGCTTGTCCATGTCGGAGGAGCTCAGGCCATCGCCTTCTGCAAATTCTCGTCGATCTTGTCGAGGAAGCCGGTGGTCGAAAGCCATGGCTGGTCGGGACCGATCAGCAGCGACAGGTCCTTGGTCATGAAGCCGGACTCGACCGTCTGGATGCAGACCCGTTCCAGCGTCTCGGCAAAACGCTTCAGTTCGGCATTGTCGTCGAGCTTGGCGCGGTGGGCGAGGCCGCGCGTCCAGGCAAAGATCGAGGCGATCGAATTGGTCGAGGTCTCCTCGCCCTTCTGGTGCTGGCGATAGTGGCGGGTGACGGTGCCGTGTGCGGCCTCCGCCTCGACGGTCTTGCCGTCCGGCGTCATCAGCACCGAGGTCATCAGGCCGAGCGAGCCGAAGCCTTGCGCCACCGTGTCCGACTGCACGTCGCCATCATAATTCTTGCAAGCCCAGACATAGCCGCCCGACCATTTCAGGCTGGAGGCCACCATGTCGTCGATCAGCCGGTGCTCGTACCAGAGTTTCTTGGCCTTGAACTCGGCTTCGAACTCCGCCTCGTAGACCTCCTGGAAGATATCCTTGAAGCGGCCGTCATAGGCCTTGAGGATGGTGTTCTTGGTCGACAGGTAGACGGGGTAATTGCGCAGCAGGCCGTAATTCAGCGAGGCGCGGGCGAATTCGCGGATCGACTCGTCGAGATTGTACATGGCCATGGCGACACCGGCGCCGGGTGCGTCGAAGACGTCGTGCTCGATCACCTGGCCGTCCTCGCCGACGAACTTGATCGTCAGCTTGCCCTTACCGGGAAAGCGGAAGTCGGTGGCGCGGTACTGGTCGCCGAAGGCGTGGCGGCCGACGATGATCGGCTTGGTCCAGCCGGGCACTAGCCGCGGCACGTTCTTCATAATGATCGGCTCGCGAAAGATGGTGCCGCCGAGGATGTTGCGGATGGTGCCGTTCGGCGACTTCCACATCTTCTTCAGCTTGAATTCCTCGACGCGCTGCTCGTCGGGCGTGATCGTCGCGCATTTCACGCCGACGCCGTATTTCTTGATGGCATTGGCCGAATCGATGGTCACCTGGTCGTTGGTGGCGTCGCGGTGCTCGATACCGAGATCGTAATATTCGAGCTTGAGGTCGAGATAAGGGTGGATCAGCTTGTCCTTGATGAACTGCCAGATGATGCGGGTCATCTCGTCGCCGTCGAGTTCGACGACCGGGTTCGCCACCTTGATCTTCGCCATGGAAAGAATGCCTCGCTTTTGGGAACGGAACGGCCTTGCCCGCACGGCTGCCGGCCCTGGGATGCGGCCCGTATATCAAAGGCTTTTTGGCCGCGCAAACGGCGAACCGCGCCGTAGTGCCGGCATTCTTTGCGAAAGCTTCATTTTCGCCGCCAAATGTGGCAGGGGACTGCGAAATGCCGCAAACAGCAGTTCATTGACAACCATGACCGCCACCCAGGATCCCGACAACCCTCTTGCCTCCGGAACGCCTGCGTCCGGACCGGCGATCATCCTGGTCGAGCCACAGCTCGGCGAGAACATCGGCATGGTTGCACGCGCCATGGCCAATTTCGGCCTTGCCGAACTGCGCCTCGTCAATCCGCGTGACGGCTGGCCGAGCGAGAAGGCGCGTGCCGCGGCAAGCCGCGCCGACCATGTCATCGATGCCGTCGAGGTGTTCGACGACCTGGGCTCGGCAGTCGCCGACTTGAACTTCGTCTTCGCCACCACGGCGCGCGCGCGCGACAATTTCAAACCGGTGCGCGGCCCGGTCGAGGCGGGCAGGGCGCTGCGCGCGCGGCAGCGGGCCGGCCAGCGCACCGGCATCCTGTTCGGCCGCGAGCGCTTCGGCCTCTATAATGACGAGGTCGGCCTTGCCGACGAGATCGTCACCTTCCCCGTCGATCCAGCCTTCTCCTCGCTCAACATCGCCCAGGCGGCCCTGCTGATGTCCTATGAATGGATGAAGTCCGGCCTGGAAGACGAGACCAGGACCAACTTCTCCGGTCCCGAAATGCCGCCAGCTGCCAAGGAAGAATTGCACGCCCTGTTTGCGTATCTGGAAGGTGCACTGGAGGCGCGCGGCTATTTCCGCCCGGCACCGAAGAAGCCGAAGATGGTCGACAATTTGCGCGCAGTGCTGACCCGCCCCGGTTTTGCCGAGCCGGAGCTCAAGGTGCTACGCGGTATTATATCATCGCTGGACAGGTTCTCGCCGGCCATGCCGCGCGGCGACGGATCGCCCGGCGACGATCCAAGGCGGCTCCCGGCGGCCGCGGCACGCGCCGGCAAGGCGAAGGACAAAGACTAGCCTTCGAGTTGCCCATATCTCACCAGTAACCGAATGTTATTTGATGTGATCCATTGTCTGGAAAACGATGGATCCTCGGATGTTTAGCTCGGATATCGGTCGTCCTCGCTTTTTCTTCTATTCGGCGGCCTTGCTGGTTGCGGAAATCGTGACCTTTGTGCTGTGCGTCGTGCTGACCATCGGCATCGAGGGTTTGGCCAATTCGAAGCCCGGACCTTCCAGGGAAGGGCTGGCCGCGGCCGTTCTCGTCGCCTCGCTGGTGATTGTTCTGTTCCGCGCGAATTTCGCCTGGCGTCGAAGCCGCGATGCACAAGGGTCCGGTTGGATCCTTTGGTCGTATATCGTGTTCTCGACCCTGTTTGCGATTCTGCAGGCCGGCACTGTTCTTGTCGTAAAGTTCGACGGCGACGAGTCGCATTCCGGCCTTAACCTGCTGGGATTAGCTCTCGTCGGGCTGTGGGCGGTCATCTTGGCGGCCAAGCCGGCGGGCGGTAGCTCTTCGGATATGGCGTCATCCCTGAGTTTCGACGATTTCGACCCGCCCGGGCCGCTGCGCGGCGCCGCGGCGCCCCATTCAGAGTCGGCCGCCGGCGTGGCGGCCCTGGCTCCGGCCTATGCCATGCGGGCCGCACCGGTGCCGTCGAACCACCCTGCATCTCACCCTGCATCTCCGGCGAACGGCCGGCCGCGGGCCGGCGGCTTCGGCAAGCGGGGCCTTGTGTGACCGTCTCGCCGCATCAAGGCCATGATGGTTCCAGATAGAAGCGGCCGGGATAAAGCATCATTGGCCAAAGCAAAAAGCATGGGCCGAGCCTTCTCTCGTGATCTCGTTTGTGATTCCCAGCCCTTAGTGACTCAATGATAATGACCAGTCCATCGAGCGCCCGTCCGATCCTGATGTTCGATTCCGGCATTGGCGGCCTCACCGTGCTGCGTGAGGCGCGCGTCCTGATGCCTGACCGCCGCTTCATCTATGTCGCCGACGACGCGGCGTTCCCCTTCGGCGCCTGGGAGGAGCCGGCGCTGAGAACACACATCCTAGAGTTGTTCGCCAGGCTGCTCGAACGGTTTTCGCCGGCCATTTCGGTCATCGCCTGCAACACCGCCTCGACGCTGGTCATCGAAGCGTTGCGCGAGAGGTTTCCCGGCCACCCTTTCGTCGGCACCGTGCCGGCCGTCAAGCCGGCGGCGGAACGCACGCGCTCAGGCCTGGTTTCGGTGCTGGCGACGCCCGGCACCGTCAAGCGCCAGTACACGCGTGACCTGATCAGCAAATGGGCGCAGAAATGCCATGTCCGCCTGGTCGGCAGCGACAGGCTGGCTGGATTGGCCGAAGCCTATATGCGCGACGGTTTTGTCGACGAGGACGCCGTGCGCGCCGAGATCGCGCCGTGCTTCGTCGAGCATGACGGGCTGTGCACCGACATCGTCGTGCTTGCCTGCACCCATTATCCCTTTTTGGCCAACCGCATGCGCAAGACAGCACCTTGGCCGGTCGACTGGCTCGACCCGGCCGAGGCGATCGCACGCCGCGCGCTGTCGCTGCTCGCCGATACCGAGGCCCGTTATCGCAGAGAGGTACTGCCGGAAGGCGCCGATTTTGCCGTCTTCACCTCGAACGAGGCCGATTTTCCGACGCGCCGGCTGATGCAGGGATTTGGCCTGGCGGTATCCTGACCCCAGGCACTTTGGTGCTCCGGGAACATCAGCCCAGGGCGATGCGTTCTTTTCTCATTGAGGAACAGGAGAAACGATCATGCCAGCCACCTCGAAAGCCCAGCAGAAAGCCGCCGGTGCTGCACTGTCCGCCAAGCGTGGCGAGACCAAGAAGAGCGAGCTCAAAGGCGCGTCGAAGGGAATGTATAAATCCATGAGCGAAAAACAGCTCGAGGAATTCGCCGAGACCAAGCGCAAGGGCCTGCCGGAAAAGAAATCGAAACACTGATCGACTGACCATTCTGGCGGCGGATGCCGGTCGATAAAAAGCCCGCGGCTGAGCCGCGGGCCCTGAAGTCTCAACGGGCGAGGGCGAAAATTACCAGTTCCATCCCCAACCGCAGCGCCGCACTTTGTAGCGGATGACCTTGCGATGACCGTGCCGCCACACCACCTTCTTCTTGACCACGATGCGGCAGACCTGGTGATGCCTGTGGCCGTGCCAATGCCGGGCCTGCGCCGGCTCGGGCGCGACCGCCATCGTGCCGGCCATCACCGCGGCTCCTACCAACGTAAGGAAGAACTTCTTCATGCGAATTCCAGCTCCTCTGACTTCAGTCCCTTCCTGATGCCGCTGGCGCAACCTCCCGCCACATCCGGCACGTTCTACAACCGCAACACTATCCGGTTCGGCGATTCGCGCCAGCCGGAAGCTTGACAGCGGTTAAATCTCCGTTTAACCAGCCCACCAACACCGGGCCGCAATGCCCGGTGGTTTTCTTTATGTGTGCAAGACGTTTGGAAGCCGGTTTTAATTTCCTGATGTCCTGTTTGAAATGACGTGTCCCGTGGGTTTTCCGTCGCGTTGCGTGGAAAACCCTGTCAGGTCTCGAAAACGGGGGCCAGAGGAGGGCGCGTTTCCTTCACCCGGACCATGAGGTTCCGGGTGTGTTGTTTTGAAAGGGAATGCGATGAGCAAGCGCGAATCCGCGAAGTACAAGATCGACCGCCGTCTTGGCGAAAACATCTGGGGCCGCCCGAAGTCCCCGGTCAACAAGCGTGAATACGGCCCCGGCCAGCATGGCCAGCGCCGCAAGGGCAAGCTTTCCGATTTCGGCCTGCAGCTGCGCGCCAAGCAGAAGCTGAAGGGCCACTATGGCGACGTTTCGGAAAAGCAGTTCCGCAAGGTCTATGAAGAGGCGGACCGCCGCAAGGGCGACACCTCGGAGAACCTGATCGGCCTGCTCGAATCGCGCCTCGACGCAGTCGTCTACCGCGCCAAGTTCGTACCGACCATCTTTGCGGCGCGCCAGTTCGTCAATCACGGCCACGTCAACGTCAACGGCAAGCGCGTCAACATCGGCTCGTACCGCTGCAAGCCGGGCGACGTCATCGAAGTGCGCGAGAAGTCGAAGCAGTTGGTCATCGTGCTGGAATCGGTGGGCCTGGCCGAGCGCGACGTGCCCGATTACATCGAGGCCGACCACAACAAGATGACCGCGGCCTTCACGCGCATCCCCGGCCTGGCCGACGTTCCGTTTGCCGTGCAGATGGAACCGAATCTGGTCGTCGAATTCTATTCGCGCTGATCGGCGCGTTCGTACGCGATACAAGCGAAGGCCGCCCGTCGGGGCGGCCTTACTTTTTCGTTCCTTTTTCGCGGCGTGATTCCGAAATCGATTTCGATTTTCGATCCGATGCGCTACTGCGGGCGGCAACAGGACTTTAGGGCCGCCGCGCCGTGAACATGCAGCCAGACGCCGAAACGCTCGAACCGGTCGCCGACGCCGAAGGCGGCTTTCATCCGCTGTTTGCCGATGTGCCGTCCTCCGTCGAGTTCAACAAGCTGCGCAAGCGGCTGCTGCGGCTTGCCCGCCAGGCGATCGACGATTTCTCAATGGTGAGGCCCGGCGACCGCTGGCTGGTCGCTCTGTCGGGCGGCAAGGATTCCTACGGCCTGCTTGCCGTGCTGCTCGATCTCAAATGGCGCGGGCTGCTGCCGATCGAGCTGTTGGCCTGCAATCTCGACCAGGGCCAGCCGAACTTTCCCAAGCACATATTGCCCGACTATCTCGACAGCCATGCCATTCCGCATCGCATCGAATATCAGGACACCTATTCTGTGGTCATCGACAAGCTGGCCGAGGGCAGCACCTATTGCTCGCTGTGTTCGCGGCTGCGGCGCGGCCATCTCTATCGCATTGCCCGCGAGGAGGGCTGCTCGGCGCTGGTGCTCGGCCATCACCGCGAAGACATTCTGGAAACCTTCTTCATGAACCTGTTCCATGGCGGACGCCTCGCCGCCATGCCGCCGAAGCTGCTCAACGACGAAGGCGACGTCATGGTGCTGCGGCCGCTCGCCTATTGTGCGGAAGCCGATCTCGAGAAATTCGCCGGCGCCATGAAATTCCCGATAATTCCGTGCGATCTGTGCGGTAGCCAGGAAGGCCTGCAGCGCAACGCCATGAAAGCGATGCTCGACGACATCGAGAAGCGCATGCCCGGCCGCAAGGACACCATGATCCGTGCCATGGCCAATGTGCGGCGCTCGCATCTGCTCGACAGGACGCTGTTCGATTTCGCCGCCCTCAACGATGCTCTTAACGCAAAGCAAGACGGTCCCCATGACATTTGACGACAGCGCGATCGACTGGCTTGCCGACCTTCTGTCGGACGCTGCCGTCGCCGAGATCATGCCGCGCTTTCGCCGGTTGAGTGAGGGCGACGTGCGTCGCAAGACCTCGGCCGCCGATCTTGTGACCGAGGCCGACGTGAATGCCGAGCGGCTCATCGCCGCCAGGCTGCTTCAGCGGTATCCCAAGGCGATGATCGTCGGCGAGGAGGCCTGCTCCGACGACCCGACGCTGCTCGACGGTCTCGGCGATGCCGAACTCGCCTTCGTCGTAGACCCGGTCGACGGCACCTTCAACTTCGCCTCCGGCGTGCCGCTGTTCGGCGTCATGCTTGGCGTCGTGGTCAAGGGCGAGACGGTCGCCGGCATCATCCACGATCCCGTCGGCAAGGACTGGCTGGTCGGCGTCAGTGGCGCCGGCAGTCATATTCGGCACGCGCATGGCAATTTCGAAAAAGTCCATGTCGCCAAACCGGCGCCGATATCGGAAATGACTGGAGCGGTCTCGTGGCACTATCTACCCGAGCCGGACCGCTCACGCCTGGCGCGCAATCAGACCAAGTCGCTGTCGCAGTTCAACTATCGCTGCGCAGCCCACGAATACCGCCTGCTGGCCAGCGGCCACGGCCATTTCGTCGTCTATAACAAGCTGATGCCGTGGGACCATCTGGCCGGCGTACTGATCCATGCCGAGGCCGGCGGTTATGCCGCGCGCTTCGACGGCAGCGCCTATCTGCCGTCACATGTCGGAGGTGGCCTGCTGGTCGCGCCGGACAGGGAAAGCTGGCGGGAGCTGCGCCGCGAGCTTTGGGCGGAATAGTTTTATCCGCCAGCGCGTAAAACTAGACCGGCGGGTTTTGCGGCTGGAACAGCCTGCCGCGCTCGGCGATGAGAATCATCAGCAGCGCCGCCACCGACACGCTGCAGAACCCGGCGGCCAGCGGCGTTACCGTACCGTTGAAGGCCTGGCCGATCAGCGTGCCGAGGATGCCGCCAAGAAATGTCTGCATGAACCCGAGAATCGACGAGGCGGTGCCGGCCAGGTGACCGAGCGGCTCCATGGCGAGCGCGTTGAAGTTGGCGCCGAGCGCGCCGAACGGTACCATGGCGCAGGCAAAGAAAGTAATGAAGAGCCAGAGCGGCATCTTCATTTCGATGGAAACGACCAGCCAGGCAAGGCTGATGGCCAGAAACAGCAGCAGCGCGCTTTGCGACAGACGGCGCATGCCGATGCGGCCGACGAGGCGCGAGTTGAGGTAGTTGGAAAAAGCAAGCACGCCGGCAACCCCCGCGAAGATGACCGGGAACATCTCGCCGACATCGAACACGCTGACATAGATCTGCTGGGCCGAGGCGATGAAGCCGAACATGGCGCCGAAGATGAAGGTGCTGGCGAAGGCGTAGCAGAGCGCGATGCGGTTGGTGAGAACGATGCGGAAGCCGCCGATGATGGAGGACAGCGTCAGCGGCCGGCGATATTCTGGATGTAGTGTCTCGGGCAGGCGCAACAGCGACCAGGCGGACACGATCAGCGCGCCGGCCGCCATGGTGACGAAGATCACGTGCCAGGTCGCAAACAGCATGATGAATTGGCCGATACCGGGTGCCACCACCGGAATTGCCATGAACACCATGAAGATCAAGGACATGACTTCGGCCATGCGCCTTCCGTCGAACGTATCGCGCACGATCGAGACGGCAATGACGCGCGTCGCCGCCGCGCCGATGCCTTGCACGGCCCGGCATAGCAGAAGCGTGGCGAATGACGGGGCGACTGCAGCAGCGCCCGCCGCCGCAACATAGATCACCAGCCCGGCAACCAGCGGAGCGCGGCGCCCGAAGCGGTCCGAGACGGGCCCGAAGAACAGTTGCCCACCGCCGAAGCCCAGTATGTAGGCGGTGATCACATATTGCCGGTGGTTTTCATTTTCGACGCCGAGCGAGGCGCCGATCTGCTGCAGCGCCGGCAACATGATGTCGATGGCCAGCGAATTGAGCGCCATCAGCGCCGCGCATAGCGCGATGAATTCCCAGCGCGGAATAGGCAAGGTGCTTGCCTTTTGCTGCGCTTGTGCTTGCTGATCCACGGCCAGTCCGATCTTCAAACGAAAATGCGCCGGCGTGCCGACGCATCCATTCGTTCATTGCCCCGATAGCGGGCACAACTTTTTGCCAAGGTGCCCCGGCGCTAAGCGCATGACCCCGACAATCGCAGTCGATCTTCGGAAAGCCATACGCAAAACAGAAGTCAGGCGGCGCCTTTGACGCTGACGCCCTTTTCGACGAGGAAGGTCTGCAATTCGCCCGCCTGGAACATCTCGCGGATGATGTCGCAGCCGCCGACGAATTCGCCCTTGACGTAGAGCTGCGGGATGGTCGGCCAGTTGGAATAGTCCTTGATGCCTTGCCGTAGCTCGGCCGACGTCAGCACGTCGACACCCTTATAGTCGGCGCCGATATAGTCGAGGATCTGCACGACCTGACCGGAAAATCCGCATTGCGGGAAGCCGGGCGTGCCTTTCATGAAGAGAACAACGTCGTTGCCCTTCACTTCATTGTCGATGTAGTCGTTGATGCCGCTCATGGAATACCCTTTCATGCCTGTGGGAGTCAGGCTCGAACATTACCCTTCAAATAAACCCATGGGTTGCGCGAAACAAGATGTTTGCCGCCTTGCCATGCAAATGGCGCAAAGGAACGTCTGATCTTGTGCCAAGCCGTTGGCCACCATCTTTCCCGAGGCGCGATGAAAAGACGATATCTCGCCGGGTTCCTCCTCGCCGTTCTGCTCGCCGCACTGGCCTTGATTTGGTGGGCCAGGTCGCCGAGACAGCCACCCCTCGTCGTCGGCGGTGAATTGCCGGCGCCGTGCCGCGACGCGAGCTTCGAGGCGGCCGCCTACGTCGTCTGCGAAATCGATCTGCGCCGCTATGACATCGGTGTGTTCCACGTAGGCCTCGACGGCAAGGCCTTCGGTTCCCTGGACAAATTCGACAAGGCGATGGCGGATCAGGGCCGGCCGGTGCTGCTCGCCATGAACGCCGGCATGTATCACCAAGATCTGACCCCAGTCGGCCTTCTCGTCGAAGACGGCCGGGAGAAGGCGCCGCTCAACGTCGCCGACAGCGAAGGCAATTTCTTCCTGAAACCGAATGGCGTGTTCGTGGTCCGCAAGGACGGCAAGGCGGCGGTCATGGAGACAAGTGCCTATGCCGCGGCCAGGCCGGACGTGATGGTCGCAACGCAATCCGGCCCGATGCTGGTGATCGACGGACGGCTTCATCCTCGATTCGAGCAGAACGGCACATCGCGCTATATCCGCAATGGCGTCGGCGTGCGTGACGAAAACACCGTCGTGCTGGCGATCTCGCGCTCTCAAGTCAGCCTCGGCAGCTTCGCACGGCTGTTTCGAGATGCGCTCACTTGCCCCAATGCGCTTTTCTTCGACGGGGTCGTTTCGGCGCTGTCGAATGGCGAGCGGATGATTGTTGGTGGAAACTATCCGGCCGGGCCGATCATTGCCGTGACCGGCAAGGCGCTTGCGAGCCGGTAACTGGACGGGAGTTTAGTCCGGCACGCTGGTCTGCAGGGCAAGCGCGTGCAGCACGCCGCCCATGTTGCCCTTCAGCGCGTCATAGACCATCTGGTGCTGCTGGACGCGGCTTTTGCCGCGAAAGCTTTCGGCCACCACCTCCGCCGCATAATGGTCGCCATCGCCGGCCAGGTCGCGAATCGTCACCTTGGCGTCCGGAATGCCTTCCTTGATCAGCCGTTCGATGTCGTGGGCGTCCATTGCCATGCGAGGATTCCTTGTTCAGGTCGTGAACTCATAGATATGGTCGAAACGGCGGATGAACCACAGTGAAACGGCTCCACTCGATCACATCACGGGTCCACGACCTCATTTGCCATGAAGCGAGGGAACCAGGATTCGTGGGCAGCGGTCAATTCACTGACCGGTATCGCACGTGCCTCGCCCAGCTTCAGTTCGCTGCCGCCGGTCGAGCCGATCCACGGTGCAAAAATGCCGAGCTTGCTTTGCTGTTCGCGAATGGCATCCCACGCCTCGCTCTGCGGGTCGATCGACAGCGTCAGCAGATAGCGGCCCTGATCCTCGCCGAACCAGACCGGGATCGGATCGGTGCCGATCAGGCCGGGGATGGTCGCGCCGATGCCGGAGGCCATCGCCATCTCGGCCAACGCCACCGCGATGCCGCCATCGGAAACGTCATGCGCCGCGGTAACGACGCCCGACGCAATCAGCGCCCGCACATGGTCACCGACGCGCTTTTCGTGATCGAGATCGACGGGCGGCGGCGGGCCGTCGGCACGGCCATGGATGTCGCGCATATAGACCGATTGGCCAAGATGCGTGCCCCACATGGTCGGTGCGCCGACCAGCACGATCATCTGGCCTTCGGCGGCAAAGCCGATCCGCACCATTTTCGACCAATCGGCAATCAGCCCGACGCCGCCGATGGTTGGTGTCGGCAGTATGCCTTGGCCGTTGGTCTCATTGTAGAGCGAGACGTTGCCGGAGACGATCGGGAAGCCCAGCGCCCTGCAGGCATCGCCAATACCTTTCACCGCGCCGACCAACTGACCCATGATCTCCGGCCGTTCCGGATTGCCGAAATTAAGGTTGTCGGTGGCCGCGAGCGGCAAGGCACCGGTGGCGGTAAGATTGCGCCAGCATTCGGCCACCGCCTGCTTGCCTCCCTCGTAGGGGTCGGCCTCGCAATAGCGCGGCGTCACGTCGGAGGAGAAGGCGAGCGCCTTGGTCGGATGACCGTCGATCCGCACGACGCCGGCATCGCCGCCGGGAAGCTGCAACGAATTGCCTTGGATCAGCGTGTCGTACTGCTCCCACACCCAGCGGCGCGAGGACAGGTCCGGCCCGCCAAGCAGCTTCAGCAAAGCCTCGGCCACATCGGTTTGCGGTGCATCGCCGGCGCCCAATGGCGCCGGCTTCTTCGGCTCGACCCAGGGACGGTCATATTCCGGCGCCTGGTCGCCGAGATCCTTGATCGGCAGGTTGGCGACCTCGTCGCCCTGGTGCAGCACGCGGAAGCGCAGATCGTCGGTGGTCTTGCCGACGATGGCAAAGTCGAGGCCCCATTTGTGGAAGATCGCCTCGGCCTGTTTTTCCTTTTCGGGGCGCAGCACCATCAGCATGCGCTCCTGGCTCTCCGAAAGCATCATCTCATAAGCGCTCATGCGCTCTTCACGCACCGGCACCTTGTCGAGATCGAGCTCAATGCCGAGGTCGCCCTTGGCGCCCATTTCGACCGCCGAGCAGGTGAGACCAGCGGCACCCATGTCCTGGATGGCAATAACGGCGCCGGACGCCATCAGTTCGAGGCAGGCTTCGAGCAGGCATTTTTCGGTGAAGGGATCGCCAACCTGGACCGTGGGCCGCTTCTCGTCGATCTTGTCGTCGAATTCGGCCGAGGCCATGGTGGCGCCGCCGACGCCGTCGCGACCGGTCTTGGCGCCGAGATAGACGACCGGCAGGCCGACGCCCTTGGCCTCGGACAAAAAGATTGCGTCCGTCTTCGCGAGGCCCGCGGCAAACGCATTGACCAGGATATTGCCATTGTAGCGGGCGTCGAAATTGACCTCGCCGCCGACCGTCGGCACGCCGAAGGAATTGCCATAGCCACCGACGCCGGAAACGACGCCGGCAACGAGGTGCCTGGTTTTGGGATGATCCGGCGCACCGAAGCGCAGCGCGTTCATCGCCGCGATCGGCCGCGCGCCCATGGTGAAGACATCGCGCAGGATGCCGCCGACGCCGGTCGCCGCTCCCTGATAAGGCTCGATATATGAGGGATGGTTATGGCTCTCCATCTTGAAGACGACGCAGTCGCCGTCGCCGATGTCGACCACGCCGGCATTCTCGCCCGGGCCCTGGATGACTTGCGGCCCGGTGGTCGGCAGCGTACGCAGCCATTTTTTCGAGGATTTGTAGGAACAATGCTCGTTCCACATCGCGGAAAAAATACCGAGTTCGGTAAAGCTCGGCTCGCGCCCGACCAGGTCGAGGATGCGTTGGTACTCGTCGGGCTTCAGCCCGTGCGCGGCAATGAGTTCCGGAGTGATCGGCACGGAATTGGAAATGGTCATGATCGGCAATTTGTGTCCTTGGGATCGAGTCCCGTCTTATCGCAAGCTTTGCAGCCGATACACCCCGTCGGATGACTAAAACGACGGAAAGCAACAGCTTGCCGCAAGTAGCGGAAGATCGCCACTCGACCCGCCGGTTTCAAGCCGGTTCAGGAAAAGCTGTCGTAGCCGGCGCGGCCTTCGTCCAGAAGCCGCCGGATCACAGCGACGCCGTGCGCAATATCGTCCCGCTGTCGCGGCTGCGAGATGCCAAACCGCACGCCGTGAAAGGCCTGTTCGGAACGCCCCGCCTTGAACTCGTCCTCGTCGTCGATGAGCACGCCATGTTCGAGGCAAGCCTGTTTGAAAGTGCCGGAAAGCCATGGGTCCGGCAAAGTGAGCCAGACGAACGGCACATTATCCAGCGCCTTGAAGTCGAAGCCGTCGAGTGTCTCGCGCACGATCGCGATGCGCGCACCGATCTCGGCAATGCTGCGCTTGCGCATCTCGGCGGCCTGACCGGACAACACCAGCCGGCTGCCCACCTCCGCCAGCAGAAAGGGCAGGCCGCCCGTCATCATCTTATGGGCAACCCGGATGCGGTGACGATAGGCCGGCGGGCAAGCGAGCCAACCGCCGCGAACACCCGCCGCGACCGATTTCGACAGGCCGCCGGCAACGATGGTCCGTTCGGGAGCATATTCGGCCAGTAAAGGCGTCGGGTCGTCGGTCAGTCCGCCATAGAGATCGTCCTCGATCAAGACGACGTTATATTGACGGGCGACATGCGCGATTGCCTCGCGGCGCGATGCCGACAGCGTTGTCAGCGTCGGGTTCTTGGCCGTCGGCATCAAAAACATCATCTTCGGGTGCTTTTGTGCGCAGACGCGCTCGAAATCCTGGGGATCGATGCCCTCGTCGTCAGCCGCCACCAGTGCGGTCCGGCGACCGATCAGGCCGGCGCTGCGGGAGATCTGCGAATAGGTGAGGTGCTCGAAGACGACATAGTCGCCGGGGGCGGTGAGCCCCGCAATTGTTGCCATCACCGCGGCGTGGGTGCCGAGCGTGGGGACAATGGCATCCGCCGCCGGGCGATAGGAATTGCGCGACAGCCAGCGCCTGCCGGCCTCGAACCAGCGGTCCGGGAAATCACGCGTGTAGCTTGAAATCTCATGCGGATGGTCTTGCGCCGTGCGTGTCAACACATCGGCGACGATGGCACCCTGGCCGACATCCGGTGCGGCGGTGCTATCGAAGCGCATCTTGTCGCCGGGCGCATCCATATAGCGCGTGCCTTGTTCGACCGGCTCCAGGAAATCCGGCTTTGCGCTTTCCGACTGCTGAGCGAGAACATAGGTTCCGCGGCCCACCTCGCCGCTGACCAATCCCCGCTCGCGCAGCAATTGATAGGCCCTGCCGACGGTGCCGACGGTCGTGCCGATGTCGTATGCCAGATCGCGCTGCGGCGGCAGCTTTGCCCCTGCACCGATCAGGCCGCGGTCGATGTCCGTCTCGATGGAATCGGCAAGCCGCTGATAGAGCGGGCCGGTACCCGCGGTAAGATCTGGAAGCCAAGTTGTCATGGTGACAATTTTTTACATTGCACCAGGATGTGAGTCAATACATATCAGATCGGCGGCGAGAAGGGTACAATCCGAAGTTTTGGCAGAAAGAAAATGGCTACAATAGAGACAATCCGCCCCGTTAGGGCTGAATTGCAGATGCAGGTGGCGCCTCCGTTAGGCCGGCCAACCTATGTTAGTCGGCTGGTGCGTACGCTCGGATCCTTCGCGAGATGGATTGGCAGGCTAATGGATCGTCGGCGCAGCCGGCTGGTCCTGCTCGAGATGACCGACGACCAGCTCAAGGACATAGGCATTACGCGTTGTGATGCCCATCGTGAGGGCCTCAGGCCGTTCTGGGACTGAGGGTTGAGGCACCGCACTTTAGCGGACGCCCGCCGCCCTGAGCCTCGATACGCCGTGGTCCACAAGCACGGCCACGATACACAGAACCAGAAAAAGCCCGGTGATGGCCAGAGCCGAGACGGCGACGCTGGCCGCCCCGTGTTTGGAGACGTCGAGGAATGGATAGGGTACTTCGCCGACGATCGGCGCCCGCAGCAGCGCGTAGGCCAGATAGGCGATCGGATAGATCATCCACCACGAGATGTCACGCCATCGCGTCGAGCCGTCGGCGCCCGCCACAAGCCACCACAGCACGAACACCACCGGCGTCACATAGTGCAGGAGCACGTCGCAGAGCAGGAACAGCCCTTGCGGCTGCCAAAGCTGCGCCAGGACCGTGGCGTAGATAATGAGGACCAGGCTTATGGCGACGGCTACGCCCGCCCCTATCCGTGGCCCGGCAAAGGCCGGAAACCAGGCATAACCCGTCGACGACAGCAACGAGGCATGGACGAGCACCGCGCCGATGTTGGTCAGGATGGTGAAGAAGCTGAAATAGAAGACCAGCGAGCCGACAAAGCCGCGGCCGGCTTCCATTGATGCCGGGACGGTGATGCAGAGCTGCAGGACGAGCCCGGCCAGGCCGACGACCAGACCGGTGATCTGCAGCAAGCGACCCATTGGGCTAGGCAGCAGCGCCACAGGCCGGATTGCCGGCCTGCCAGCGGGCAATGTCCGAGCCGATGCGGCCGCCGAGCGGTTCCGCCATCAATGGGCCGAACACGTCGACGCGGCTCGAATTGCCTTGCGCCTGCACGACCAGCAACGGCTTTCCGCCATAATGTTTGGCCGGCACCAGCAGGAAGCGCGGCGTGCCGCTGAACGAATTCAGCTCGTTGGCCATCTGATAGGATTTGAAGGCAGGGTCCTTGCTGGCGATCCAGCATTTGTGGGCAGCTATTGCCACCTGCTCCATGGCAAGCAGTGACGCGCTCTTGCCCGCCGGCGCCGGCGTGCTCTTCGGGCTTGACTGGCATGAGGCGAGTACAAGCCCGGCGGCAGTAGCGACGGCGAGGCGGGCGAGTGTCAATCGCATGGTCAAGCGGCGCCCATCTCGAGTTCGGACAGAAAGATCTTCAGACCGTCTGTCATCTCACCCCAGACGCGCGACAGCGCCGGATGCTGCAAGGCGATTTGCTCATAGGCATCGAATTTCGGATAGGCGTCAAGCAGGTCGGGGCGGCCGATCGTCGCCCTGAAATTGTTGAAGACGAAGCGGGTCGGCGTCAGCCACGCATCGGCGAAGGAGATGTCGTCGCCGAGCGCGAACGGGCCATGCGCCATGCGGGCCTCGATTGCCGCAAGCCCGTGATGCAATCGGGCGAACTGTGCCTTGATGTCCGCCTCGTTGCGCTGCGGCACGAAATAGAGCTCGAACAGCTTCATCGTTGGGGCGAGC
This sequence comes from Mesorhizobium sp. M1399, assembly GCF_040317735.1. NCBI lineage: Bacteria > Pseudomonadati > Pseudomonadota > Alphaproteobacteria > Hyphomicrobiales > Phyllobacteriaceae > Mesorhizobium > Mesorhizobium sp. M1399. Next base: position 129,124 of record NZ_JAMYKZ010000012.1, on the reverse strand, counting down.
ACGTCAAGGTCGGTGATGCGGGCGAACATGCGCACCAACGCCCGGTCTTTCGAATCCTTGGGCAGCAGCGCTGGCTCGGGAAAGCGCTCCTCCAGATATTCGGCAATGACCACGGATTCGACGATCGTTTCGCCCGAGCCGGTGATCAGCACTGGAATCCGGTTGAGCGGGGAGATGGCACGGAATGCCTCGGGAATGGGAAACCCAGGCGGCGGTGCAATGACCTTGAGCGGCACGTTCTTGATGTAGGCCAGCGCCCGCACGATCGACGAATAGGGCGACAGCGGTCGCGAATAGAGTTTCATGACCGTCGCTCCAGGAGGAAGATTGAATGCATCAAGCGGCGATGCCCAGCGCGCTTTCGAACAGCGCCCGGCCGTCGCTGCCGCCATGCGCCGCTTCAATCAGGTTCTCGGGATGCGGCATCAGGCCGAGCACATTGCCACGGCCGTTGACAATGCCGGCAATGTCGTTGATCGAGCCGTTGGGATTGGTGCCTTCGGCATATCGGAACACCACCTGGCCTTCGCCTTCGAGGCGGGCCAGCGTTTCGGCATCAGCAAAATAATTGCCGTCATGATGCGCCACCGGCGCGCGGATGACCTGGCCCGGCTGATAGCGGCGGGTGAACATCGTGTTGGCATTGGCGATCTGCAGCTTGACTTGCCGGCAGACGAATTTCAGCGAGGTGTTGCGCATCAATGCACCCGGCAACAGGCCGGCCTCGACCAGGATCTGGAAGCCGTTGCAGACGCCGATGACCGTGACGCCCTTGGCCGCCTTTTCGGCCACAGCCCGCATCACCGGCATGCGCGCGGCAATAGCGCCGCAGCGCAGATAATCGCCAAAGGAAAAGCCGCCGGGAATGGCGATCAGGTCGACATCGGGAATTTCAGTGTCGGTCTGCCAGACGGTGACCGGCGGCGTGCCGGAAATCTTGGTCAGCGCCGCGATCATGTCACGGTCGCGATTAAGGCCGGGGAGCAGGACGACGGCTGATTTCATGAGAATTCATGCTCGTTGAGTTGGAACAGATATCGCGGCAAAACATGGCTGGTCAGCCAGACGCCATTTTCGGAAAGAAAAAATAAGGCGCCGTTTTTGGCCATGTTTTCCGAGTCGATCCGCAGGATAACACTTCTCCCCTTGCGGCGCTGTGCGACGATCACAGCTGTTTCAATGTCTTTTGACAAATGAACGTGCTGCCGAGACTGGCTGATCAAGCCTTCTCGTAAGATGCTGGGGAGAAACTCTTCCTTGGTGCCGTGATATAAGACTGTTGGAGGAATTGATGGCGACAGGCCGAGATCAATCTCGACACTGTGGCCTTGAACCGCACGGACACGATCACCGTCGATTGCAAAGCGCTTTTTCGGGTTCTCGTCGATGATCCGAACAACCTCGGCGGCGGATGTGCCGAACTTCGCCTGAATCGCCGCGCAAAGTTTGTTGAAATCAGTCCAACCGTTCTCATCCAAAGTCAGCCCCGCTTCATGGGGAGCATGGCGTAAAACAAGACTCATGAACTTCGATATCTGGATGTCTTTCGACAAGCTCAGCCGATCTCCACCGCGTAATTCTCAATCACCGTATTCGCCAGAAGCTTGTCGCACATAGCTTTCAGATCGGCCTCGGCCTTGGCCTTGTCGCCCTCGGCAAGCTCGATATCGAAAACCTTGCCTTGCCGCACCTGGCCGACGCCGCCGAAACCCATTCCGGAAAGCGCATGCTCGATTGCCTTGCCTTGTGGGTCGAGCACGCCGTTCTTGAGGGTTACGGTAATGCGGGCCTTGATCACGCTGGACATGCTCCTGTTCACCTGTTGAGCGGGCAAGCCGTCAGTGCGGCTTGCCTTTGACACCGTCGGTCGATGCGACGAGCACCGGTCCGGCAGGGCGCGGCGGTTCGTTCTCGTTCATGATGCCGAGGCGGCGGGCAACTTCCTGATAGGCTTCGACGAGCCCGCCCATGTCGCGGCGGAAGCGGTCCTTGTCGAGCTTGTCCTGGGTCGCCACGTCCCACAGCCGGCAGGAATCCGGCGAGATCTCGTCGGCGACGACGATGCGCATCATATCGCCTTCGAACAGGCGGCCGCATTCGATTTTGAAATCGACGAGCTGGATCCCGACGCCCATGAACAGGCCGGAAAGGAAGTCGTTGACGCGAATGGCCAGCGCCATGACGTCGTCGATCTCCTGCGGGCTCGCCCAGCCGAAGGCGGTGATGTGCTCTTCCGATACCATCGGATCGTCGAGCGCATCGGCCTTGTAATAGAATTCGATGATCGAGCGCGGCAGCACGGTGCCTTCCTCGATGCCCAAGCGCTTGGCCAGCGAGCCGGCGGCGACGTTGCGCACCACCACTTCGAGCGGGATGATCTCGACTTCCTTGATCAGCTGCTCGCGCATGTTGAGCCGGCGGATGAAGTGGGTCGGAATGCCCATCCGGTTGAGATGATTGAAGATGTGCTCGGAAATGCGGTTGTTGAGCACGCCTTTGCCATCGACGATTTCATGCTTCTTCTTGTTGAAAGCGGTGGCGTCGTCCTTGAAGAACTGGATCAGCGTGCCAGGCTCCGGTCCCTCATAAAGGATCTTGGCCTTGCCTTCATAAATGCGGCGGCGATTTTTCATCTGATTTTTCTCTGGATTTGCGGGCAGGCGGCAAGCGACCAGTTCCTGTCCGTCTGCCTAAAATAAGATGGCGACGGTGGGGTTCAATGCCGGTGTCTATCCCAATCGCACTGTTTGCTCAATCGGCAAATCCTTTCAATCAACCGCTTTCGGGGACCGAAATGCCGCAGCGCAGCAGGCAATGTAGCATATTGACCGGCCGGCGCCCTTTTGGTTTGTGCTCCGGCAACACATATTGGCACAACGAATCGGATTTCACGGAGGGATGCCATGAGCAGCATGAAAGACCGCGAAGAGGGCTTTGAGCGCAAATTCGCATTCGACGAGGAACTTCGATTCAAGGCTGCGGCACGCCGCAACAGAGCGCTCGGCCTGTGGGCTGCCGAAAAGCTCGGCAAGTCAGGCGCCGAGGCCGACGCCTATGCCAGGGAAGTGGTCGTCAGCGACATCGAGGAAGCCGGCGATCACGACGTTTTCCGCAAGATACGCAAGGATTTCGATGCAGCCGGCATCGACCAGTCGGACCATCAGATCCGCCGCACCATGGATGAATTGATGGCGCAGGCGATTGAGCAGATCAAGAACACCTGATCCTTCCACCGACATCGATCGAATGCTGGACCAATCGACCGCCCGGCCTAACCGGGCGGTTTTTCTTTGCCTTTGCGGTCATTTCCGGCTGAATTGCTGCAAGCAAAGAGGAAATCACCAATGTCCCTGAAGTCACGCCTGGCGGCCGACGAGACGCTGTTCACCGCATGGTCCGGCGTGCCGGATGCCCTGACTGTCGAGATATTGGCCAGACAAGGGTTCGACGCGGTTACGCTCGACATGCAGCATGGTGGCCATCACGAGGACAGCGTGCTGCGCGGGCTTGTGCCGGTGCTGGCGGCCAACAAGCCGGCGCTGGTGCGCATCCCGGTCGGCCGCTTCGACATGGCCAGCCGCGCGCTCGACTTCGGCGCCGAGGCTGTGATCGCCCCGATGGTGAATTCGGTGGCGGACGCAAAGCTGTTTGCCGCCGCCATGAAATACCCGCCACTCGGCGAGCGCTCCTGGGGGCCGACCTATGCCTTTCCGCGCCATGGCAAGGGCGATTATGCCGACTGGCTGCGCGACAGTAACCAGCGCACCATGGCGTTCGCCATGGTCGAAACGCGCGCCGCGCTTGATGCACTCGACGGCATTCTCGACACGCCGGGTATCGACGGGATCTTCCTCGGCCCGTCGGATTTCTCGATCGCCTGGTCGAAGGGAACCACCGTCAGTTCGACGCTGGAGAGCATGATGGAGACCGTCGCCTCGATCGCCGAGCGCACCCGCAAAGCCGGCAAGCATGCGGCGATCTATGTGATGGAACCGGCCATCGCCGGTCGCGTGGTGTCGATGGGTTACCGGCTGCTGGCGATGGGTTCCGAGCATTCGCTGATTTCGCTTGGGGCAAAGACCCTGCTGAGCAGCGTCAGGGGTTCAATCGCTTCCTAGAGATCCGTCAGGAATTTCGCGAACGTCATCGACCCTTCGGGCCAGGGGCCAAAGCCGGAATCCGCGTTGAGATGGCCGGCATCGCCGGCGTCGATGAACAGCGAGCCCCAAGCCGCGGCAATGTCCTCGGCGACGCCGAAGGCGCAGAACGGGTCGTTGCGGCTGGCGATCACCACCGACGGAAACGGCAGCGGGTCACGCGGATAGGGACCGAAGGTCATCAGGTGCCTCGGCTTTATCTTTGGATTGGCGACATCGGGCGGCGCCACGAAAAAAGCGCCGGCGACCGGCCGCTCGAACCGAGACAAGGCCTGGATGACCGCGGCGACGCCAAGCGAATGGGCGACGATGACGACCGGCCGCTCGGCCTCGTTAACCGCCTTGGCGACACCGGCCGTCCAATCCTCGCGCACCGGCTTCGACCATTCCGCCTGTTCGACGCGGCGCGCTGTCGATAGTTTCGACTGCCAGCGGCTCTGCCAATGATCGGGGCCGGAATTGGTGTAGCCCGGCACGATGAGAATATCTGCTTCCCTGACTTTCATGGCGCGCATGTAGCGAGAGGCGCTGTCGGGTGCAACCGGGTATAAACTCAACAGCGACACGCAAACGGCCTCTCACGAGCCCGGTTCTGCTCGCTATTGTGAACACCATGTTCGCTTCTTGCGCTCTTGTGTGAACGATCGCGATCGACGATCTGTCGCCAGGAAAGAATGGCTGTTCCGAGATTTTGGCACGGACACGGCGTAGAATGATTGATGGCGCCGGGTTCCTCTGTTGGAAGCTTGTCGAGCGCCGCCTGAACGGAGCACTTTGATGAGCGAACTGCCTTTTGCCGCGACGACCCCGGTCAGCGTTGCCCGCGTCGGCTTGCGGGCGCGCCATGCAGAAAATCTCGCTGCCTACTATCGCAAAGTCGTCGGTTTGCAGGAACTGAGCCGCTCCGGCGGCACGATCACGCTCGGCGCAGTCAATCGTCCTTTGCTCGACATCGAAGCGGATCCGGCTGCGAAACCGGATGACCCGCGCAGCGCCGGTCTTTTCCACACCGCCTTCCTACTACCCAGTCGGGCCGATCTCGGCCGCTGGATCAATCACGCCATCGCCGGCAAGATTGGCATCGAGGGCGCGTCCGATCATCTGGTCAGCGAGGCGCTTTATCTGACCGACCCGGAAGGCAACGGCATCGAGATCTATGCCGACCGCCGTCCGCAGGACTGGAAATGGAACGGCGACAAGATCGCGATGGCGACGGAGCGGCTGAACATCCCTTCGGTGGTTGCCGAAGTGCCGGCCGGCGACACCGGCTGGCAGGGCGCGCCGGAAAACAGCATTATCGGCCACGTCCATTTGCGGGTCGGCAGGCCGGAAGAAGCCGAAGCATGGTGGCACCAGGAGTTCGGTTTCGACACGGTGGCAAAATATGGTGGCGCGGCGGTGTTCCTGTCGTCCGGCGGCTATCATCACCACATTGGCGCAAATGCGTGGCAGAGCCCGGGTGCCGGTCGCCGAGATCCCTCCCGCTCCGGCCTGGCCTGGGTCGAGATGCGTTCGGACAATGCCGCGAGCGACACTACCCGCGAGGATCCGTGGGGCACAGTGATAAGGACGGTTCCCGGTAAGGCGTAGGCTAGAGGTTAGCCTTCTCGAGTAAGCGTCCTAGCATCAGCAGGCCCGCTGGCCATACGCCCAGGCGGGCCTCGTTTCCCATATGGCCGAGATCGCCGGCATCGGCGATATCCGCGCCCCAGGCTGCGGCAAAAGCGGTCGCCTTGTCGAAGGTGACGCGCGGGTCGCTGCGGCTCGCCACCACCAATGCCGGGAAGGGCAGGCGCTTCAGCGGCATCGGCGCGAACGGGCGCACCGCGTCGAATGAGGGATCGGTATCCTCGACATTGGTCGCGGCGACCAGGAACGCCGCCGCGACCTTGTCGAGCTGGCTTTGACTGGCCCCGGAAGCCCACTTCACCGCCGTCGCCACTGCCAGCGAATGTGCAAGCAGCACGATGCGGCGCGGTGCGGCGGCCACCGCAGCATCCACCTGGCCGATCCAGTCTTCAGGCTTCGGCCGGTCCCACTCTGCCTGCAGCACGCGGCTCGAATTGGGGAGCACCCTGCACCAATGCGACATCCAATGATCCGGTCCGGAATTGCCGCGGCCGGGCAGGGCAAGAAAATCGAAATCTCCGGCCGCCGAAATCATCAGGCTTCTCCGAACACTCGGCTGAAGATCGTGTCGACATGCTTGGTATGATAGCCCAAGTCGAATTTCTCGCGGATCTCGGCCTCAGGCAGGGCTGCAACAACGTCCTTGTCGGCCAAAAGTTCCTCAAGGAAATCAGCGCCTTGCTCCCACACCTTCATGGCATTGCGCTGCACCAGCCGGTAGGCTTCCTCACGCGAAATGCCGGCTTGCGTCAGCGCCAGCAGCACGCGCTGCGAATGCACGAGGCCGCGGAACTTGTTCATGTTCTTCAGCATGTTGTCGGGGTAGACCAGCAGTTTGTCGATGACGCTGGTCAGCCGTGACAGCGCGAAATCGAGCGTCACCGTCGCGTCGGGCCCGATCATGCGCTCGACCGACGAGTGCGAGATGTCGCGCTCGTGCCACAGCGCCACATTCTCCATTGCCGGCAGCGCGAAGGAGCGCACCATGCGAGCAAGGCCGGTGAGGTTCTCGGTCAGCACCGGGTTGCGCTTGTGCGGCATCGCCGACGAGCCCTTTTGTCCGGGCGAAAAATACTCCTCCGCCTCCAGTACCTCGGTGCGCTGCAGATGGCGCATCTCGATCGCCAGCCGCTCGATCGACGAGGCGATGACGCCGAGCGTGGCGAAGAACATCGCATGGCGGTCGCGCGGGATCACCTGCGTCGACACCGGCTCGGGCTTCAGCCCAAGTTTCTTGGCCACGTACTCTTCGACATAGGGGTCGATATTGGCGAAGGTGCCGACCGCACCCGAGATGGCGCAGGTGGCGATGTCCTCGCGTGCGTGCACCAGCCTCTCGCGGCAGCGCGAGAATTCGGCATAGGCCTGCGCCAGCTTGACGCCGAAAGTGGTCGGCTCGGCATGGATGCCGTGGCTGCGGCCGATGGTAATCGTATCCTTGTGCTCGAAGGCGCGGCGCTTGAGCGCCGCAAGCAGCCCGTCAATGTCGGCCAGGAGGATGTCGCTGGCCCGGGTGAGCTGCACGGCAAAACAGGTGTCGAGAACGTCGGAGGATGTCATGCCCTGATGGATGAAGCGGGCATCCGGCCCGACGAATTCGGCAAGATGGGTGAGAAAGGCGATGACGTCGTGCTTGGTGACGCGTTCGATCTCGTCGATGGCTTCGACATCGAATTTCGCCGCCCCGCCTTTCTCCCAAATGGTCTTGGCGGCCTCCTTCGGGATGACGCCGAGCTCGGCCAATGCGTCGCAGGCGTAGGCCTCGATCTCGAACCAGATGCGGAACCGGGTTTCGGGCGACCAGATGGCCACCATTTCCGGCCGGGAGTAGCGAGGGATCATCAGTCGGTCCTGACTTGCAAGAGCATTTGCCCGCGTCCTAACAGAGGCAAGCAAAATGCTCAACGTTGCTGGCGCGCAAACCAGACACTGGCGACAGCCAGCGCAATGAAACCGAGCGGAAAATACAGCCGGATGCCGAGGACGACGAACTGGTAGAGCGCCGTCAACATCGTGAACACGAACTGGAAAACCCAGGTGATGGTGAGCGCGGGCGCATGCCATTGGACATAGTAGGAGCGGTATTGCAGCCCAAAGAGGCCGCCGGTGAAGGCGATAGTCACGGTGAGAAGGCAGACGAAGGCGGCAGCGAGGGCGATCTCCCAGTTGCGTCCGAGGGAGACGAGTCGCGCCAGAAACAGCCCAACCGGGAAGGCCAGCGCGCCGCCGGCAGCATAAAGCAGCGAGACGAAGCGGACCTTCGCCGGGGTCTCCCAATCGTACAGCTGCAGATTGAGCAGCGCGCTGGCGCCCATCGCCATGGCCCACAACAAGGCACCGACAAAAGCGGTGCGCAGCGGCGGCAAGGAGCGGCGGAGACGGCGCAGAGCGCGATAGCGCATGGCGGGGAACGTCACAGGCGACCGGTTACCGCGATCCAGCGATAGTCCGGCCCTTCGAAGCCGTATTGGCGCACCGCGATCAGCACGGCATAGGCGCTGAGGCTATCCAGTGAAAATGTCTGGACCGCGCCGATCTGGTGCCCATTCGGACAGCCGCGGCTTTGCGGGATTGATTTGTCCTCGTGAATAATCCTCGTCTGGCCGCCGTCCTTCGCCTCGATGCGCAGCAGGCGAAAGCCGTTGATCTCGCCCTGGCTCTGGCAGCGTTCGGTGTCATTCATGCCGATCTGGTCGAGCCGGAACTCGAGCGGATCGTCGACCGGCGAAAAGATCGGGCGCGGATTGACCACCATGCGGAAGGGATCGGCAGAAAGCTCGGTCACCGGGTTGAAGCCGGCGGTGATGCCGCGATTTGCCGTGAGTTCCGCCTGACTGACGATCGCTTCGCCCTTTTGCCGAGCCTGCAGCCGCGCTGCGTCCACCATGGCATTCTCGTCTTCGAGCCGGACTCGGATCGGCGATCCCTTGAGAAAACTGTCGTCGGCCGTGTCGATGTAATAGCGGTTGGCATACGGGAATCCCGATCCGTCCTGGACGCCATATTCTTCGAAGGCGAAGATGCCGCGGTCACGGCTGAAGCCGAGGATCTCAAGCTCGGCGACATCGCCTGCGTAGGCGGCGACCAAAGTTGCAAGCTGGGCGAACAGGCAGACGGCAAACAGGGCAAGATTTCGCATGGGGCTTTCCGTTCAGGCAGTCGACGTCGTTAAATTCCCTATCACGATGCTGTCAAAAGATCGTGCTAACTGAAACACGAAGTCGATGCATCCAATCCGGCTGTCGTTTGTTATTGTCGGCAGCTTCACCGCATCGTGCCTTCCGAAAATCAGAATCGATTTTCGGAAGGGCACGATGCATTGATTCAAAATGTTTAGAGCATCCTTTGCGCGTCCAAAGGACGCGCGGCGCCCTAAGGGAGACCCCCATGACCGATGCAGCCAAGATCCGCGAACGTATGGAAGTGATCGGCGCCGACGGCGTCCATGTCGGCACCGTCGACAAGATCGACGGGGATCGCATCAAGCTGACCAAGCGCGACAGCGACGAGGGCGCTCACAGGGGCCATCACCACTTCATTCCTCTCAGCCTCGTCGCCGAGGTCGAGGGCCAGAAGGTGCGCCTGTCGGCAAACTCGGATGTTGCGGTCACGTTCGAGGAAGAAAAATCCGACCCCACCTGATCATAGTCCAGTCTGACTACTGCTCACCGAATGAGCGTCGGCGCGTTCAGCGCGACGACCAGACCGGGAAGAGATCGCCCTCGGCCGGCGCCGCGGCAAAGACGCCGCGGCTGATGGCGCGCGCCATCGTCGCGCCGGCAGCTGCGTAGAGATCGATTGCATCGTTGGGCCCGAGCTCGATGCCGCTCTTGCCCGTTGCCAGCGCGAAGACCAGATCGCCGTCGGCGGGCGTGTGCGTCGGCCAAATGGCACGGACAAAGCCGTCATGCGCTGATATCGCCAGGCGTTTGGCGGCGGCCTTGGTGAGGACCGCATCAGTGGCGATCACGGCGATGGTCGTGTTGGCGCCGGTTTCCGCCTGCTCTGCGGCATGCTTGTCACGGAACTTCAGCAGGATCTTTCTGGCACCGTCAGGCATCGGGTGGGGATAGCCTAAGCCGCCGAACTCGTCGCCGATCTCGAACGGTGCCGCCCAGAAATGGCGGGTCCCGGCGACCGTCACCGAGCCGGTCGGGTTGACGGCGGCGAGCGCGCCGATGGTGACGCCGCTGTCCAGCATTGTCGAGGCCGAGCCGAGCCCGCCCTTCAGACCGGAGCTCAGCGCGCCGGCACCCGCGCCGGCGGTGCCGAGCGCAAAGTCTATCGCGGCGGCTTGCGCGGCTTCGTAGCCGAGGTCGCGGTAAGGCGGATACCGGCCCCAATCCTTGTCGCCGCCATTGCGCAGGTCGAACAGGATCGCCGCCGGCACGATCGGCACGCGAAAGCCGCCGACCTCGACGCCCATGCCTCTTTCGCGCAATGCCGCCTGTACCCCCGACGCGGCGTCGAGGCCAAAGGCCGAACCGCCCGAAAGCACCACGGCGTGGATGGCATGGATTGAATTGTGCGGCTCGAGCAGGTCGGTTTCGCGGGTGCCCGGCGCACCGCCCAGGATTTGCACGCCGGCCACGGCCGGTTCGTCGCAGATGACGGTGGTCACACCGGATTTCAGCTTGGCATTCGCCGCATTGCCAACCCGCAAGCCGGCAACGTCGGTGATGAGATTGCGCGGACCGGTATGGAACATTATTGGCTCTCCGCCCGCACGAAACGGCCGCCGTCGAAACGGTAGGCGCGATAAGGATTTTGCGTCAGGTCGCCTTTCTCGTCAAAGCGGATCGGCCCGATCGCCGTAGTGAAGTCATGTCCAGTAAGCAGGTCAGCCAGGCTTTTGCCGGAGGTTTCGGAAGCCGCAAAGGCCTCGCGGGCGATCTCGACCGCGGCATAGGCGGGAAGCGTATAACCATCCGGCACGATGTTTTGTGCGACAAAGCTTTGCAGCACCTTGGGGTCGGCGACGTCAACCCATTCGGGCGGCGCGATCATTAGCGTGCCGACGGCGTAAGGCACGTCGCCGAGCGGCGCGCGCAGCGCTTCACCGCCGGCAAACACCATGCCGGTATCGAGCTGGCCGGCGTCGCGGCCCATAATGGCGACATCATCGCCGTCACCACCGGCAAAGACATGCGTTGCGCCGGCTTTCTTCAGTCGGCCGATCAGGCCGATCTGGTTGTCGAGCTGCGGCCGGAACGTGTCGACGAACACTGGCTTCAATGCCGCCTGCTCGGCGGCAGACCGAAACGTCTCGGCCATTTCGCGGCCATAGATCGTGCCATCGTCGACGATAGCGAACAGCTCGTTCTGCCATAGGCGGGTGAGGGTGGCGGCGACGGCATTGCGCTCGTCGTCGCCGCGCGGCCCGAGACGATAGATCGGCCATCCCGTCTTGGCGCGCCGGTCGGTCAGGCTTTCCGTGCGCACGCCGACGGTGATCACCGGGATGTCGGCATCCTTGAGGATCGGCAGAGCCGCCTCGATTGCGTCGGTGCACAGAAAACCGATGACGACCTTGACCTTGGCCGCGGCGAATTCCCGCGCGGCGGCAACGCCGCCAGCGGCCGTGCAGGCGTCATCGATCGTCCTGATCTCGGTATCACTCGCTTCAGCCGCCATTGTCGCGCCTGCCTCGATCTGCTTGCCGAGGATCGCCGACGGCCCCGACAAAGGCGCCGCGACACCGATCAGCAGCGTCTCGGCACTCGCACTACCGGCGAGCGAGAACCAGGCCAGCACCGCTATCGTGGTTGTCCAAGGTCGCATGCGAGCGAAGAATTCCTCCGCGCCGGTCGCGCGTTTTGCCGGCGCCAATGCCGTCAAGACCTAAAGGCTGGCCAGCTTTGGCGCAACACGCGAATTCGGGATATAGCTCAAGCACTTCGCTTGTGGCATGCAATATGCGGTCATATATAACGGCTGGTTCTGACTAACGGAAAATCATCGGTGCTGAAGAAGAATGAAATCGGGCCGCAGGCCTACCGCGACGCTATGGCCCATTTTGCCGGCCATGTGCATGTGGTCACCACTGATGGCCCGGCGGGCAAGCGTGGCGCGACGGTGATCGCGGCCTGCTCGGTGTCGGACACGCCGCCGACCATCCTGGTCTGCCTCAATCGTGAAAATCCCAAGAACGAGCCGTTTGTGAAAAACGGCAAATTTGCCCTGAACACGCTGGCTTCGGATCAGGAGCCGCTGTCGATCGGCTTTTCCGGCATCACCGGCCTGCCGGTCGAGGAGCGTTTCGCATTGGCCGAATGGGACGTCATCTCGACCGGTGCGCCGACGTTGAAGGGCGCGCTTGCCGTCTTCGACTGCGAGCTGATCGACACCAAGGATTTGGCCACTCATCGTGTGCTTTTTGGCAAGGTGACAGGCCTGCGCACCGGCGATAATTTGCGGCCGCTGATCTATCACGACCGCAGCTACCACGCTCTGTAGAGGCTTTGATGGCCGCGTCCATGGAGATCAAATGACCGAGCTGAAATCGCGCCCCGTGCCGCGGACCATCGACGAGACGCTCGATCTGTTGACCGGTGCGGATTATGTGGCGGACCGGTCGCTGGCGACTGTGCTGTTTTTGTCGCTGCGCATGAAGCGTCCGCTGTTCCTTGAGGGTGAGGCGGGCGTCGGCAAGACCGAGATCGCCAAGGTGCTGGCCGAGGCCCTTGGCCGTAGGCTGATCCGCCTGCAATGCTATGAAGGGCTCGATGTCTCGTCTGCCGTCTACGAGTGGAACTACGCCGCGCAGATGATCGAAATCCGCATGGAGGAGGCGGCCGGCAAGGTCGACCGCTCCGACATGGAACGCAACGTCTTTTCCGAAAAGTATCTGATCCGCCGCCCGGTGCTCGATGCGCTGACTGGCAAGGCGGGCGCCGCACCGGTGTTCCTGATCGACGAACTCGACCGCACCGACGAGGCCTTCGAGGCATTCCTGCTCGAAATCCTTTCCGATTTCCAGGTGACGGTGCCCGAACTCGGCACCATCAAGGCGGAGGAGCCGCCGATCGTCATCATCACCACCAACCGCACGCGCGAAATCCACGACGCGCTGAAGCGGCGCTGCCTTTATCACTGGGTCGATTATCCCAATGCCGAGCGCGAGCTTGAGATCGTCCGCCGAAAGGTGCCGCAGGCCAACAGCCGGCTTTCGGCCGAGGTCGTTTCATTCATCCAGAAGCTGCGTCAGATCGAGCTGTTCAAGGTGCCCGGCGTCGCCGAGACCATTGACTGGGCCGGCGCGCTGACCGAACTCGACAAGGTGGCGTTGGACCCTGAGACGGTTTCCGACACGATTGGCGTGCTGCTGAAATACCAGGACGATATTGCCCGCATCGGTGAGGGCGAAGGCCGGCGCATCCTCAACGAGGTCAAGGCCGAGCTGTCGGCGGCGGAGTAGGGCGATGCCGCGTGCGGAACCCAAAGAGGCAACGGCGGACGGGCGGATCGCCGACAACGTCGTCTATTTCTCCCGCACCTTGCGCAAGGCCGGTATGCGTGTCGGACCGGCCTCGGTCAAAGACGCCATCGAGGCAGTGCTCGCTGCCGGCATCGGCTCGCGTGACGATTTCTACTGGACGCTGCACGCCGTGCTGGTCTCGAGGCACGAAGATCACGCCACCTTCGACGAGACCTTCCGGCTGTTCTGGAAGTCGCACGAGCTGATCGAAAAGATGCTGGCGATCTTTTCGCCGATCGCTCCCGACAACAAAGGGAAGCAAAAACCCCGCGCGGCCGAGAACCGCGTCAGCCAGGCGATGTTCGAGGGTCACCAGAAGAACCAGCCGGCGCAGGAAGTTCCCGAGATCGAGGTCGACGCGCGCTTCACCTTCTCCGGCAACGAGGTGCTGAGAGGCAAGGATTTTGCCCAGATGAACGCCGCCGAGATGGCCGACGCCAAGATAGCGATCGCCCAGTTGCGGCTGCCCTTCGACATGGTTCGGACGCGGCGTTTCAAAGCCGATGCGCATGGCCGCCGTATTGATCCGCGCGCCATGATGCGCTCGGCTGCGCGCACCGGCGGCGAGTTGATCCTGCCTAAATTCCGCTCGCCCCGCGAAGTCCATCCGCCGCTGGTGGTGCTTGCCGACATTTCCGGTTCTATGAGCCAGTACACGCGGATCTTCCTGCATTTCCTGCATGCGCTGACGGAAAAGCGCCGGCGCGTGCACGCCTTCGTCTTCGGCACCAGGCTTACCAATCTGACCCGTCAGATGCGGCATCGCGATCCCGATGCCGCACTCGCCGACTGTTCTGCCGCGGTAAAGGACTGGTCGGGCGGCACGCGCATCGGCGATACGCTGGCAGAATTCAACCGTTTTTGGTCGCGCCGCGTGCTGGGGCAAGGCGCGGTGGTACTGCTGATCACCGATGGGCTGGAGCGCGACGAGGTCGCCGGCCTGTCGGAGGAAATGGAACGGCTGCATAAATCCTGCCGGCGGCTGATCTGGCTGAACCCGCTGCTGCGCTTCGACGGCTTCGAGGCGCGCGCCCGCGGCGTCAGGGCGATGCTGCCGCATGTCGACGAATTCCGTTCGGTGCACAATCTCGACGCGCTCGCCGATCTCTGTGCGTCGCTGGACAAGAATTCGGTGCGTTCGGTCGACCCGCGCCGGTGGATCCAGGCTGGCGCGAAGCGCGTCGCATAACCACATGTCTCCCAGGGAGAAAATCATGGAACACAGTGTCTATCTCGATGAAGCCCGCGACCCGCTGATCATCGCGGAGGGCTGGATAAAGGACGGCAAGGACGTCGCCATTGCCACCGTGGTCGAAACCTGGGGTTCGGCACCGCGGCCGGTCGGTAGCCATCTGGTCATCGACACCGAAGGCAATTTCCATGGCTCCGTTTCGGGCGGCTGCGTCGAAGGCGCAGTGGTGACCGAAGCAATCGACGTCATCGATAGCGGCAAGGCGAAGATGCTGGAGTTCGGGGTCGCCGATGAGACTGCGTGGCAGGTCGGCCTGTCCTGTGGCGGCCGCATCAAGGTCTATGTCGAAAGATTGGGCTGATTGTCGATGGATCCTTACGCGCTGAAGACACTCAACGCCGAACGTCGTGCCCGCCGCGCGGCGATTTTGGTAACCGATCTTGGTGACGGCCGGGACCGTATCGTGCGCGAGGGCGACCAGGTTGCCGGCGAACTCGGGGCAGCCATCGCCAAGGCATTCCGCACCGGCAATTCCGGGTCGGTCGAAGCTGAGGGACGGGCCTTCTTCCTCAACGCACATCTGCCGCAGCCACGCCTGGTGGTGATCGGCGCCGTCCACATCAGCCAGGCGCTTGCACCGATGGCCAGGATCGCCGGCTATCCCGTCGAGATCATCGATCCGCGCACGGCGTTTGCGACGTCCGACCGCTTTCCCGACATCGCGCTGCATGCCGAATGGCCGGAGGATGTCCTGAAGCGTCAGCCGCTCGACGGCTATACCGCGCTGGCTGCCCTCACTCATGATCCGAAGATCGACGATTTCGCGCTGAAGGCGGCGCTCGACGCCAACTGCTTCTATGTCGGGGCGCTTGGCAGTCGCAAGACCCATGCGAAACGCGTCGAACGCTTGCTGGCCTTGGGCGCGACCGCCGACCAGATCGCCCGCATTCATGCACCGATCGGCCTCGACATTGGGGCTGCCAGCCCGGCCGAGATCGCCGTCGCGGTGTTGGCGCAAGCGATCCACGCCTTTCGCTCTCGCGGCCTCGAATCCAAAGGCGCGGTCGCGTGAAATTTGGTCCCGTTCCGATCGATGCGGCCGAAGGGGCAGTGCTGGCGCACGCCACCACAGCCGGAGAGCGCCGCTTCCGCAAGGCGCACAGGCTAAGCGCCGAGGATGTGTCCCTGTTGAAGGCCTCCGGGATTTCCGAGGTCGTCGCGGCGGTGTTGGCGCCCGATGATCTCAGCGAGGATGCCGCGGCCGAAAAGCTCGCCGCATATATGATCCATCGCAACATCGAGGCGAAGCGCGCTGCGACCGGCAGGGTCAACCTCCACGCGCAGGCTGCCGGCATATTCACCGTCGACGCGGCGATGATCGACGCCATCAATGCCGTCGATCCGACGATTACCATCGCCACGCTGGCGCAGCATGCGCCGGTCGAAAAAGGTCAGATGGTTGCGACGGTGAAAATCATTCCGTTTGCGGTCGCCTTCGCTTTGGTCGATGCGGTGGCAAGGATCTGCGCCGAGGGCGAGATTTTTGCGGTCAACGCCTATCAGCCGGTGCGCGTCGGCGTCATCCAGACGGTGCTGCCCGGCATCAAGCCGAGCGTGCTCGACAAGACGCTGCGCGTCACCGAAGCGCGCCTGGCGCGTTCGGGCAGCCGGCTGACGACGGAGCGTCGAACCCCGCATGAGGTCAGCCCCGTCGCCGAGGCTGCCGCCTCGCTGATCCGCGACAACGATATGGTGGTGATCTTCGGCGCCTCGGCGATGGCCGATTTCGGCGACGTCGTGCCCGCCGCCATCGAAAGGGCAAGCGGCACCGTCATTCGCGCCGGCATGCCGGTCGATCCTGGCAATCTGCTGGTGCTCGGCAATCTAGGCGGCAAGCGCATCATCGGTGCGCCCGGTTGCGCCCGTAGCCCCAAGGAGAACGGCTTCGACTGGGTGCTCGACCGGCTGATTGCTGGTCTCGACGTGACCGCCAGGGATATTGCCGGCATGGGCGTTGGCGGGCTGCTGATGGAAATTCCGACGCGGCCGCAGCCGCGCGAGCCGCTGCCGGCCAAAGCAGAACCAAGGGTCGAGACGGTGCTTCTGGCGGCCGGCCGCTCCAGCCGCATGAGCGGGCCGAACAAGCTTTTGGCGCTGTTCGACGGCAAGCCCCTGGTCCGCCGCACCGCCGAACGCGCGGTCGGTTCGAAAGCCGCGGCCACCATCGTCGTCACCGGCCACGAGCGCGAGCGCGTGTGCAGCGCACTGTCGGGCATGGATGTGACCTTCGCCGACAATCCGGATTTCGCCGAGGGTCTGTCTTCGTCGCTGAAGGCAGGCATCGCCAAGGTTTCTGGCGACGCCGCCGGCGCCCTGATCGTCCTCGGCGATATGCCGGGCGTCGCCTCGGCCGACCTCGACAGGCTGATCGAGGCGTTCCGCAAGTCCGAAGGGCGATCGGTGGTGCGCGCCTCTCATAATGGCCGGCGCGGCAACCCGGTGCTGCTGCCGCGCTCGCTGTTCGCCGCCATCGCTCACCTCGAAGGCGATACCGGTGCCCGTCATCTGGTCGAGGCCGAAGGGCTCGACGTCATCGATGTCGAGATCGGCGAAGGGGCGGCCGTCGATGTCGACACGCGCGAGGCGCTGGAAAGCGCCGGCGGCGTGCTGCAGGATTGACAAACCGAAGCCGAAAAACGCATGGCTGCGGGATGGCCTTTCGTTCTTGCTTCCGGTTCCGCTTGCCCCCCTCTGGCCTCCCGGCCCTGCTGATCGCGATTCTTTTGTCGCTCTCTTGTGCCGCCTACGCCAACGCTCTCGAACTCAAACCCTTCAAGGATGATCTGTTCGCCTATCCGGCGACGCTCTCATCCGAAAACAACGGCGCCTATACGGTCATCGACTATCGTGAGTTGCGCGACATCAACGCCCGTGACGAAGTGCCTGAGCGTCGTGTGCACGCGCAATACACCGATACCGGCGTGCGCAAGGTGCAGCAGGATCTGTTGCTGAAGACCGACGCTGGAGATGTCCGCCACATTGCCGTCGGCAAAGTCGGGGGCGCCAGCATCATCGTGCTTTACCTGCACGGGCAGGGCGGCAGCCGTAAGCAGGGCACCGACGACATCACCTTTGGCGGCAATTTCAACCGCATCAAGAACCTGATGGCCGGCAATGGCGGCCTCTATCTGTCGCCGGATTTTTCCGACTTCGGCGACACCGGTGCCGCCCAGATCGCTGCGTTGATCGGCCACTATGCCGAGCAGTCGCCGGGCGCAAAAATCTTCGTCGCCTGTGGCTCGATGGGCGGTTCGTTATGCTGGAAGCTGGCCGATCGCAAGGACACCGGCGGGCGCATCGACGGGCTGCTGCTGCTCGGCTCGCTGTGGGATGAGAGTTTCTTCTCAAGCCCCGCATTCAAGCGTCGTGTGCCGGTCTTCTTCGGCCAGGGTAGCAAAGACCCGGTGTTTCCAATCGAGAAACAGGAAGGCTTCTTCCGATCGATCCTAGCCAAATCGAGAACCTATCCGACCCGCTTCGTCCGTTTTGAAACTGGCACGCATGGCACGCCAATCCGCATGACCGACTGGCGGGGTACACTCAACTGGATGTTATCGAAGGCCCCCTAGGGCGCGGTGTTGTAGTCGACGACCGTCTGCGGATTTTCCTCGCCGTCGTAAGACGCGTCGACGTCGTACTGGACCAGGGAAAAATCGCCGTTGCGAAACAGATATGTCCCCGATGAAGAGGCATCGCCGATGCCACGCCATTTGTTGAACGTAGCGATCGTCTTGGTCTCTTCGTCGTAATCGGAATTGGTTGCCCAGCCGGAGGTCTGGAAGCCAACTATGGTCATGCCCAGCAGTTTGCCTTCGCTGTCGTTGTTTTCGTAGCGAATGTCCATTTCGGGTTCGGCGAACTGCAATTGCCTGACGCCGAGCACGTCGTCGCTCATGTAATAAATAGAGCTTTCGTTATAGGCCGCGGCCGAGCAGGAGAAGTGGAAAAGCCGCGTTTCCCTTTCGGGATCACTGGCAGCCGCATCCTTGTCTTTATACTGGATCGAGAAAATGTCCGGCTCGGTGCTTAGAAACTCCTTGTCACATTGGTCGCCATAGGTGGCGCCAAACGCCTTTTTGGCCTGCTCAAGCGCCGCGTCCTTCTTCGGCGGCGGCGGTCCTTCGCCGCAGCTTGCCGGCACGGCATCTTCGAAATCGGCCCTTGACGGTTTCAGCGCACCCTTGTCGATGAAGATCGGGCGAAATGGCGGTTCCTGGATCGAGGCGTTGATCTGGCGCAGCGTATAGCAGCCGGCAAAGACATTTTGGCTGCCGTCCTTGGCCGTCGCCCGAATGGCGACCGGAACGCTGTAATAAATACTGCCGGCAGCACCGTCTTCGGACACACCACCGGTTTTTACGTCGACCGTGTCGGTGCCGTCATAGCCTTTGACGAAGGAGTTGAAATCCTTGGCCGGCTTGGTGTCGCCGAAATAGTCCCAGGCGCGCGCGAGTTCGTGCCGGCTGATGGCACTATAAAGCGACCGGATGACCGCTTCGGCATTCGACCTGTCGTCGATATAAGGCGCGTCTGCGGCGAGCGCCGATTGGCCGGCAAGAGAGATAAAAGCGGCCGTTGCGAAAAGGGCGCGTCTCATCGGGAACCTCCACTCGATGAAAAATCCTATCATATCGATTGCGGCGACGTGGTGACGCTTAACAATCGCGTGCGAAAGCGCTACCTCTCGCCGTCGGCAGTCGGGCCGCGTGGAGATTTCTTGTGACCATATCAATGTATGAAGCATCCGTGCCGGTATTTTCGGCGAGGCTGAAGGCACTGGCCAACGTCCTGAGCATTGCCGAGCAAAATGCGGCTGACCGGAAGATCGATCCGCAGGTGTATCTCACGGCGAGGCTGGCGCCGGACATGTTCGCCCTGACCAGGCAGGTACAGATTGCCACCGATCACGCCAAGGGCGCGCCGTCGCGGCTGGCCGGGCGTGAGGTGCCAAAATACGAGGACAATGAGGCGAGCTTCGCCGATCTGCAGGCCCGCCTTAGCAAGACATTGGCTCATCTCGCGACATTTTCGGCGGCCGAATTCGATGGTTCAGATGACAGGATGGTCGAACTGAGGCTTGCGGGACGCGAGGTTTCGATGCCAGGAATGCAGTATCTGTTGCATGCCGCCATGCCCAATTTCTATTTCCACCTGACCACTGCCTATGACATCCTGCGCCACAACGGCGTGCCATTGGGCAAGTCGATCTTCCTCGGATTGCGTTGAGATTCGCTCAGGAGATATCCCGGCCGCGCCGGGATATCTCGCGGTGCACTGTTTAGCGCAAGGACATTTCCCGGGCGATGCGTGGGAAATCGGCCGGCTTGACGCCGATATCGGCGCGATCGGCATTGCTCATCGAATGGAGTAGCGCCAGTGCCGCGCGATAGCGCAGCTGTTCCCGCGGACGCGGACGGGCGAACATTTCAGTGAAGAATCCCATGATTCAAGCCCCTCTATTGAAACCTCCACGGCCTTCAATATAGGCGGATCATGACGATTGTGCAGTGCAGCATTCGCATGGCAGCCATGCTGCCCCGATCTTTTTTGACATAATTCGGCTGGTCCGGCGAAACTTCTGCGGCACTTCGACCGTATGCGTCAGTGCCGGCATTTGGCCGGTTTTTCCTCGCCATTCCTGGCGAACTTCCGGACTGCATGCACATGCAGTCCGGCTTTTTATTGGCCGTGGGGATAAACCCCGTTCGCCGGCATCCTGGGAAAGTCGCCTGGCCTGCCGGCGGCGGGCTTGGAAGCGGCCGGCGCTTTCCTGTATGCTATGCTTCCTCCTCGCGCAGCCGCGCAAAATTCCCGCCGGAGAACCTCCATGCACAAACGCCGCCTCGGCCAGACCGATCTTTTCGTGTCGCAGATCTGCCTCGGCTCGATGACCTGGGGCCAGCAGAACACCGAGGCGGACGGTCACGCTCAGATGGATTTGGCGTTTGCGCGCGGCGTCAATTTCATCGACACCGCCGAACTCTATCCGATCCCGCCCAAGGCCGAGACGCAGGGCCGCACCGAGACAATCATCGGCAACTGGATGAAGGAGAAGCGCAATCGCGGCCAGGTGATCATCGCCTCGAAAGTGGTTGGCCGCACCGCCAACACCTGGTTTCGCGGCGACCGCCCGTCGAAGCTGGTGCGCGCCGACATCTTCGACGCTATTGATAAGTCACTCGCCAGGCTCAACACCGATTACATCGATCTCTACCAGATCCATTGGCCGGAACGCGACGTACCGTGGGGCGCCAATCCGAACCGCATCGGCGCCGTGCCGCGACGCTCCGATGCCGCCGGCGTGCCGGAGGGCGAGACGCCGATCGCCGAGACGCTTGGTGTGTTCGACGAGCTGGTGAAGGCCGGCAAGATCCGCCACTTCGGCCTGTCGAACGAGAATTCCTGGGACGTCATGCGTTTCATTGCCGAAGCCGACAAGGGCCTCGGCCCGCGCGTCGTCTCGTTGCAGAACGCCTATAATTTCGTCAACCGCACCTTCGAGGTGAACCTTGCCGAAGTCTGCGAGCGCGAGCAGGTGTCGCTGCTTGCCTATTCGCCGCTGGCGCAAGGCTATTTGACCGGCAAATACGATCATGGCGCGCGGCCGCAGGGTTCGCGCTCGCAATTGTTCAACCGCGGCCAGCGCTACGAGACGCCGAATGCCGCCGAAGTGCAGCTCGAATACAACCGGTTGGCGCGCACCTTCGGCATGGAGCCGGCGTTGTTTGCCAATGCCTATGTCTCGAACCGGCCCTTGGTCACTTCGAACATCATAGGCGCCACTACCATTTCGCAACTTGAAATGGCGTTGTCTTCCGCCAACGTGGTCTGGACCGAGGACATGCAGAAAGCCGTCGACGCGATCCACCAGCGCGTCGGCAATCCGTGCCCTTGATGCGTCGAGCCGTGATCGTCCGATAGTCATAAGGGGAGGGGAACAGCCATGGACTTTCGGATCGACGCGGTGCGCGCAAAATTTCCGGCTTTGTCGCTGAGCGACAATGGCCGCAGGCGCATCTATCTCGACAATCCTGCCGGCACGCAGGTGCCGCAGGCGGTGGCGGACGCGGTGTCACGCTGCCTGCTGACCACCAATGCCAATCTCGGCGGCTTCTTCGAGACCACCATCGCGGCACAAGACATCGTCGACGAGGCCCATCTGGCGATGGCGGATTTCCTTGGCGCGGCAAGTCCGCGGGAAATCATCATCGGCGCCAACATGACGACGTTGACCTACCACATGTCGCGAACGCTTGGCCGTACGATGAAACCCGGCGACGAGATCATCCTCACCCGCATGGACCATGAGGGCAACATCTCACCCTGGCTGCAACTGGCTGAAGACCTTGGCCTTGTCGTGCGCTGGCTGCCTTTCGACCAGCAGAGCTGGCAGATCGAGGAGGCGGCGCTCGCCGCGCTGCTTTCCGAGAGGACGCGGCTCGTCGCGCTCAACTACGCCAGCAATCTCACCGGGTCGATCAACCGGGTGAAGGCGTTGACCCGCACTGCCAGGCAGGCCGGTGCGTTGGTCTACGTCGATGCCGTGCAGTTCGCCCCGCATGGCCTGATCGACGTCCAAAATCTCGGCTGTGATTTCCTGATCTGCTCGGCCTACAAGTTCTTCGGCCCACATATGGGAATTTTGTGGGGCAGGCTGGACGTCGTCGATGCGCTGAAGCCGTACAAATGCCGTTGCTCGTCCAATGCCTTGCCGGAGCGCTTCGAGCTCGGCACGCCGCAAATTGAATTGATGGCCGGCCTGTCGGCGGCGGTCGATTATCTTGCCGAGCTGGGCGCGGCGGCCGGCGATCAAGCATCGCGCCGCCAGAAAATAACCAAGGCCTTCGAATTGTCGATCGCTTACGAGAACCCGCTGGCGCAACGGCTGATCGACGGTCTGTCGGATATTGCCGGCCTGACCATCCACGGCATCACCGATCCGAAGCGGATCAATGAGCGCGTGCCGACGGTGTCCTTCACCGTCCAAGGCATCGTGCCGGAGGCGATCGTGCGGCAGATGAATGCGGAAAACATCTTCCTATGGTCCGGCCACAACTACGCCTGGGAGATTGTGCACCAGCTCGGCATTCCGGCCGACCAGGGCGTCGTGCGCATAGGCATCGCTCATTACAACACTTCAGCCGAGATCGACGAGACGCTGGAGAGTGTGCACCGCGTTGTCGCCATGCTGAGGCAGGAACGATCCTGAGCGCGCCTCGCGGGCCGATCATCGCTTGTGGGCGCCGCCAAAACCGGTGAGGAAGGCGGTGAGATTGTCGCCGAGCTCGTCGCAGAGATAGCCGCCTTCCTGGACGATGACTGTCGATAGGCCGAGACCGGCGATGGCCTCGCCAATGCGCGAGAAACCGGGCGTGCTCACCGACAGCCCACCGAACGGATCGCCCTCGAAGGCGTCGAGGCCGAGCGCCACCACCAGCGCTTCTGGCGCAAAGGCGCGGATACGCTGGAAAGCCACGTCCAGTGCTTCGAGGAATGCGGCGTCGCCGGATTTGCGCGGCAGCGGCAGGTTGAGATTGTAGCCGAGGCCGGCGCCTTCGCCGCGCTCGTCGGCATGGCCCCAGAAAAACGGATAGAAGCGCACCGGGTCGGCATGCAGCGACACGGTGAGCACGTCCGGCCGGGCATAGAAGATGCCCTGCGTGCCATTGCCGTGATGCAGGTCGACGTCGAGGATCGCCACCCGCGCCGCTTGCTTGCGCAGAACCCGTGCGGCGACCGCCGAATTGTTGATGAAGCAGAAGCCGCCGGCGACCTCGGCAAAGGCGTGATGGCCGGGCGGACGGCAGAGCGCATAGGCTGAAGGCACGCCCGACATCACCGCCTCGGCTGCTTCAACCGCGCTCCAGGCGCTCCACAGTGCGCTCTGCCACGTCTCGCCGGAGATCGGGCAGGCGGTGTCGGCCATGTGGTAGCCGGCCTGGCCGACTGCCGAGGCAGGATAGGAGCCGTGCCGCGCGATCGGATGGATGTTGGGAATGACCTCGGCAGAGGCACCCTCGATGCGCTGCCAGCGCGCGAAGATATGCTGGAGGAAATCGAGATATTCGGGCGTATGCACCGCCGCAATCGGGCCGAGCCCGTGATCCCGCGGCCGTTCGATCGTGCAGCCGGCAGCCTTTGCGCCGGCTAGCAATCGCTCGACCCGTTCCGGCTTTTCCGGATTGGGCTGCGGCGCGCCGCTTGAGAGGAACGCCTTCGGGTCGTGGCGCTTCTGTTCTTCGGCATAGAAGGCTTTCATGTTGGCTCCTCCGGTGCATCGGCGAAGGCGAAAAAGGCGTCGCCGACGATCTTCTGCACCTGCTCGTAGCTCGACCAGGCAATGCCCAACCGTTCGTAAAAAGCCTTGGCGGTCTCGTTGTCGGTATCGACGGACAGCCTGAGATAGACGCCGCCTGCCTTCCGGCACTGCGCCGCCACCCGGCGCAGCAGGCGCTCGCCGATCCTGCGGCCGCGAAACCGGTCCTCGACGTAGAGGTCCTGCACATAGACGCCGGGTCGTCCCATCCATGTCGAGAAGATCGGAAAATACAGGCAAAGCCCGGCAAATTCGCCGCCGACTTCGGCGATCAAGGTCGAGAAGGCAGGCTTTTCGCCAAAGCCATAGGTGCGGAGATCCGCAGCTGTCGAGGTGATCTCCTGATGTGCGCCGACATGCGCGCCGAGCCGTAGGAGTGCGGCGTGGATGGTTTCGACGTCCTCCACCCGGCCGGGGCGGATAAGCACGTTTGTGGATGGCGTACTCACGGCAGGCAGGGCGCCCAGGCACCCCCCTCTGTCCTGCCGGACATCTCCCCCTCAAGGGGGGAGATTGGATGTCGCGCCGGGTTTCGCGATTCACCAACGTTGCAGGATGGGCAGCGAGATCGAAGCTGCCGATCTCTCCCCTTGAGGGGGAGATGGCCGGCAGGCCAGAGGGGGGTGTGCCGGAGCGCAACCATCAGAACGCCACACGGTCGCCGCCCTTGAGCGCCAGCATCTGCCGCGCCTCGGCCGGCGTCGCGACGTCCAGCGACAGCCCGTCGAGCACGCTGCGGATACGGCGGACCTGGTCGGCATTGGACTTGGCCAGTTGGCGCCCGTCGTAGAGGCTGTCCTCCAGCCCGACGCGGACATTGCCGCCCATCGCCGCCGCAATCGAGATCATCGGCATCTGATGGCGTCCGGCGGCCAGCACCGAAAACTGGTAGCTGTCGCCGAACAGTTTGTCGGCGATGCGCTTCATGTGGATCAGGTTTTCGGGATCGGCGCCGATGCCACCGAGGATGCCGAACACGAACTGGATGAACAGCGGTCCCGACACCAGCCCGCGGTCGCGGAAATGCGCCAGCGAGTAGAGGTGGCCGACATCGTAGCACTCGAATTCAAAGCGCGTGCCGCAACCACGCCCAAGCTTCTCAAGCACCGTCTCCATGTCGGCAAAGGTGTTCTTGAAGATCGTGTCGCGGGTCGCCTCGAGCAGCTTCGGCTCCCATTCGTGCTGCCACTCCCGCGGCCGCTCGAGCATGGGGAACAGCGCGAAATTCATCGAGCCCATGTTGAGCGAGCACATTTCCGGCTCCGCCCTGAGCGGGGCGGCCAACCGCTGGTCGAGCGTCATCAGCGAGGAGCCACCGGTGGTGATGTTGATCACTGCGTCGGTCGCCTGCTTGATGCGCGGCAGGAACTGCATGAACACCTCGGGGTCGGCGGTCGGCCTTCCATCCTTGGGGTCGCGGGCGTGAAGATGCAGGATCGAGGCACCGGCTTCGGCGGCGGCGATCGCGTCGGCGGCGATCTGGTCCGGCGTCACCGGCAGATGCGGCGACATCGATGGTGTGTGCACCGACCCGGTGACGGCGCAGGTGATAATGATTTTTCGCGGCGCCATGGTTCGCCCCTCAGCCTTCGACCGGCAGGTCGAGTTCACCGGCCAGCACTTCGAGCGAGTCGCCGATGATGGCTACGATCTCGCCGATCTGCGCGGCGGTGACGATCATCGGCGGCGCGACCATGAAATTGTCGCCGTCGACGCCGCCCTTGACCTTGCGTCCGTAGATGATCAGTCCGCGCTCATAGGCGAGGTCGAGCAGCCGCTGGGTGGCCTTCTTTGCCGGCTCGATCGGCCTCAGCGTATCTGGGTCGGCGACCATTTCGGCACCTGTGAGCAGGCCCTTGCCGCGGACGTCGGCGATGAACGGAAACCGCTTCGCCAATCCCTTCAGCTCGTCCATCAAAAGCTTGCCCATATCGGCCGCATTGGCGATCAGGCCGAGACGGTCCATCTCGCCGAGCACGGCGAGCCCGGCGGCGCAGGCGAGCGGGTTGCCGGCATAGGTATGGCCATGCTGAAAGCCGCCCGATGCGAGCAATGGCTGCACCAGCCGCATCGGTGCCGCCAGCGCGCCGAGCGGCGCGTAGCCCGAGCCCAGCCCCTTCGACAGCGCAACGATGTCGGGCTTGCAGTTCCAGTGGTCGCCGCCGAGGAATTTTCCGGTGCGACCGGCGCCGCTCATCACCTCGTCATGGATGAGCAGGATGCCGTAGCGATCGCAGATCTCGCGGATGCGCGGATAGTAGCTGTCCGGCGCCACCAGTGCTGCCGTGGCAGCGCCGCCGACCGGCTCCATGATGAAGGCGAGCACGCTGTCCGGCCCCTCGGCGAGAATCTTCTCCTCCAGCATGTCGGCATAGCGGATGCCGCGCTGTTCCATCGAAAGATTGTCGCGGTCGCGCCAGGCGATGGGCGCCGGCACGGTCGGCATCACTTGCATCATCGGCGCAAATGTTTCGGCCAGCGTATCGTCGCCGGTGACGGCGAGCGCACCCAGCGTGCCGCCATGATAGGACGGAAAACGCGTGATCACCTTCCAGCGGCTGGGCTGGCCGGTGGCGACCGCCCATTGCCGCGCCAGCTTGACGCAGGATTCCGTTGCCTCCGAGCCGCCGGAGACGAAAAAGATGCGGTCCAGGCCCTCGGGGAGTTTGGCCGCCAGTTGCCGCGCGAGCTCCTCGGCCGGTTCGTTCTCGAAATGCAGGCGGTAGGCGAAGGTGGCGCGGTCCATCTGCCGTTTCATCGCGTCGAGCACGTTGCGGTTGGAGTGGCCGATATTGGCGACCATCGGCCCGCTCGATCCGTCGATGAAGCGGCGGCCATCCTGCGTCCACATGTAGATGCCTTCGGCGCGGTCGATCAGCGGCCGACGCAGGCTGGACAGATAAAACAGATGCGAGGCTTCGCGGGCTTCCGGGACAGGGGGCTTCAGCATGTCATGGCTTTCCAAGATAGCGGTCGAGGACATTTCTGGTGACGCGCTCGACCATCGCGTCCTGCCTTAGCAGGCCGGCGACCCATTCGCAGCTTCCTGCGTGAAACACCTCGCCCTTGCCGCGCGGGAAATTGACGATCATGCCGTTGCCGCGTTTGACCTTGTCGAGATTGGCGTCGCTTGCCTCGCCGAACAGCGTTTCGGCGGTGAAGCGACCGTCCTCGTCGCCGAGGAACTGGTCCTCGAACGGAATGTCGGCGCTTTCCTCGACCTGGGCAGCCATGCCGACCGCGAGCACCTGCAGGCCGTCCGGTGCGCCGCTGTCGGGCGTGGGGTAGGGCAGGCCGCCGCGGATCTCGAAATCGAGCCCGTCGACCTCGTAGCCATAGACATGGCTGTCGGCGCCGAGCAGGTCGCCATAGTAGATGCCGGTGCCGGCAAACGCCCAATGCTCAGGCCGGTAGACCGGAAAGCCGCGTACGCCGCGCGGCGCGCAGCCGCCCCAGCCCGCATAGACGCCTCTTGTCGCGTTGAGGCCGAAGGTCGCCGCACCCGGCCGGCCGATTTCCGGCGCTTCCCAGGAATTGGTGGCGCGCCTTATATCGCCGCCGCGATAGGCCGGGTCCTCTGCGCGAGCGCGGTATTTGTAGCAGACCTGCCGGCGGCCTTCGTCCTCCAGCCTGGTCTGCCACATGAAATTGCCGGCGAAGCGCGCCGCTTGGCCGCCGCGCTCGACATAGGTGTCGACCGCATCGCGCATCTCCCAGGTCCAGTATTCGTCGTGGCCGACGAAGACGACGCAGTCGTAGCCGTCGAGAATGTCGGGCGAAAAATGCAGATCGTGCTGGCTGGCAAGATCGACGGCGTAGCCGGCACGCTCGGCGAAGCGGAAGAAATGGCTGTCATAGCTTGCCCAGCCGGACGAGGCGTATTTCTTCGAATGGCCGGTGGCAAACGCCCATTCCATATGCGGATAGCGCGGCACGGTTTTCGGCGGCACGGCGACTTCGAGCGGCACGCGCGGCGCGTCCCTGGGCAGCACGACGAAGCCGCGGCACCAAGGCCGCTGCGTCGACACTATTCGTGCATACTGGTCGCGGCCTGGCCCGGTGATGCCTTCGTAATGGTTGGAACCGCCCCATGTGTTGTAGGCGAGCCAGGTGCCGGTGGCCGCGACCTGCAGCACGCGACCAAGCTTCTTGCCGGGCTGCGGCGCGACGATGAAAAGATGGTGGTAGCGGATCGGCTTGCCGTCGCGAGCGTCGGCTTCAAGCGTGACGCGATAGGCGCCGGACGGCCAGTCGTCGCCGATGCAAAATTCGAACGATGCTTCCCAGCCGCAGCCCTCGACCGAACACTGATCAGGCGTATCCTGCCAGCGCGCCGCGATCCCGGTCCTTTCGAATATCGTCGTTTCCGTACCGCCGTCGCGGACGATCGCGATGCCGAAACTGGCGGCCGTCGAGCTGACATGCAGCGCCACCATCTCGCCGGGGTGGTAGGAAAAACGGTCGCTGTAGCACCAGATTTCGCCGCGCCCGCCATCCATACCCGGCCATTCCCAGTAATGGCTGCGCACCGCCTGGCGTCGCTGCTCCGGCGTCAGTCCGAAATCGGGAAACTCGGTCGGCAGATGGTTCATGGACACCGCTAAGGTCGAAGGCCGCCATTTCGGCCATCCGCCGGCCAAGCGTCAATTGGAAACGATCGGGCCAGTCATCGCCGGGCTGCTCCCTTGGCCTTGCCGGACAAACAGACTATCTCACAAAACGCGGCCTTGTCCGCCACGGGAGCCGATATGCTGAGAGTGCAAAAGGTTAGGGTCAACGACATTTACGTGCCGACCGCGCGCAAGAAGACGCTGCATCCCGAGACCGTCCGCCATCTTGCCGAGGACATTCTGGAAAACGGCATGAATACGCCGATCCAGGTGCGCCATGACGGCAAGCGCCATATCCTGGTCGAAGGCCTGCATCGGCTCGAAGCGGCCAAGTGGCTCGGCGAGACTGAGATCGACGCCTATCTGGTGCAAGCCAAGCGCCACTGAAGCCACTCGGTTCCGTCGTTCGAATCTCCGGTTCCGCGGATTTTTTCTCGTGGACCGTGTCGGCTTGCGTCTTGTCGGTTCGTCCTAGACACGAAAGCCAAACCCGACATGTGAGGAAACACCATGACCACCAAGCTCGACATCGCCCCCAACTCCGACCGCGAGCTGGTTCTCGCCCGCATCATCGATGCACCGCGCGAGAACGTCTATCGCTGCTGGACCGAGCCGAAGCTGTTGACGCAATGGTTTGCGCCGAAGCCGTGGACGACGCCGCGCGCTGAGATGGACGTTCGCGCCGGCGGCACCAGCCTGGTCGTCATGGCCGGTCCCGACGGCAACGAGTTTGCGAACCCCGGCGTCTTCCTCGAAGTCGTGCCGGGCAGGAAGCTCGTCTTCACCGATGCCTATACCAAGGCGTGGGAGCCTTCCGCCAAACCGTTCATGACCGGCATTGTGACACTCGAGGACGAGGGCACGGGCAAGACCCGCTACGTCGCCCGGGTTGCGCATTGGTCGGTCGCCGACCGCGAACAGCACGAGAAAATGGGTTTTCACGAGGGCTGGGGCCAGTGCGCCGAACAGCTCGAGGAAGTCGCAAGGCGACTTTGATGCAAACGGGAGAGGGAGACTGACATGTCCAGATCGATATTTTTCGCCATTTTCGCTTCGGCCGCCGCGCTGTTTGCCGCGCCGGGCACCATCAACGCTGAGGAGGCCAAGCCCGCCATGACGACCGCAACCGCAACATTGCCGAAGCCGGAAAAATCCGGCCTGCTGCCGATCAACGGTTTGAACTATTATTACGCCGTCTATGGTAAGGGCGAGCCGCTGCTTCTGCTGCATGGCGGGCTCGGCACGACGGATATGTTCGCGCCGATCCTGCCGAAGCTTACCGAAAACCGCACCGTCATCGGCGTCGACCTGCAGGGCCATGGCCGCACCGCACTCGGCGACCGGCCGCTCAGCCTGGAGGCGATGGGCGACGACATGGCGGCGATCGTCAAGGCGCTCGGCTACGACAAGGTCGACGTCATGGGTTATTCGCTGGGTGGCGGCGTCGCCTTCCGCATGGCCGTGCAGCATCCCGAGGCGGTGCGCCGGCTGGTGCTGGTCTCGACCCCCTACGCCGCGGACGGCTTCTATGCCGAGATGCGTGGCCAGCAGGCACAGGTCGGCGCGGCGATGGCTGACATGATGAAGGACACGCCGATGTACAAATCCTACGTCGCCGTTGCGCCGCATCCGGAGGATTTTCCGAAACTCCTCGATCAACTTGGCGCCTATATGCGCAAGGACTACGATTATTCCGCCGACGTGCCGAAGCTGAAAATGCCGGTGATGCTGGTGTTCGGCGACAGCGACATGTACCGGCCCGAGCACGAGATCAAATTCTACCAGATGCTCGGCGGCGGATTGAAGGACGCCGGCTGGATGCGCGAGAACCTGTCGCAGAACCGCCTGGCGATCGTGCCGAACCGCACCCACTACGATGTGTTCTTCGCGCCGGAACTGACACCTGCCGCGCTGCCGTTCCTCAATGGCGAGACCAAGGTCAAGACCTGGGACGAAGTCGTCAACGAAACGAACTGACACGCAGTCAATTGTCTGCCGGCCGTCTCCCGCGAGACGGCCGGCATTTCGTCGATGAGGCCTTGGCGCGGCGCATCGAGCCAATCGTGTATCGGCCGCATCACAGCTATAGATGGCGCCATCAAAGCTTTTCAATTGACGCTGCCACGCCTATCGATAGGTATCGCCTATCCTTACAGGGAAGGGACGCGGGCGATGGCTGGATATCAGGGTGGATGTTTGTGCGGCGCGGTGCGCTACCGCGCCGAGGCGGCACCGATCAATGAGCGGATCTGCCATTGCCGGTTGTGCCAGAAGGCGCTGGGTGCCGCCTTCAACGCGCGCATGCTGTTCCGTATCGACGATGTGACGGTCGACGGTCCGCTGGCGATGGTGAATTCCTCGCCCGATCTCAAGCGCGGCTTTTGCCCGCGCTGCGGCACGACGATGTTTTCCCGGCGCGATTCCGCCGGCATCATCGGCGTCACCACCGGCTCGCTCGATGACCCCTCAGTGTTCAGGCCCGAGATGCATATCTGGACCGCCTCGAAGCAGCCCTGGGTGCAGATCGACGACGGCCTGCCGCAATATGAAGGCGCGCCACCTCCGGTTTGAGGTGAAATCTGGACAAAATTTAATCCAAAGCGACACGAGATAGCCGGCAAAGCGTCATTGGCGGGCCATCATTGCTGCCTATCTATTGCGTGCGGGCGGCAGTCGAGGAGGCGACGGAATGAACGACAGCATCAACACCCTGGACGAACTCTTGAGCGATCCGATGATCAAGCTGGTGATGGAGCGCGACCGCGTGCAACCGGCGCAACTTCGCACGCTGCTCGAAGAAAAGGTCCGGCGGGCGGACGATGATGTGGCGGTCAACGATCGTTTTGTACCGCCGGCCCACCTGATGGCCACGACCTGCCACAAGCTGTGGCTGTGCGGCTAGGGTCTTGAAGCGGTTAGCCGGAATTTGCCGGCAAATAGCTGTAATGGCTGCGGAAATAAGCGAGTTTGAAGCCGAGACGTGCATAGTTGCGATAGGCCGGCCCGTCGCGTTCGGCTTGCGGCGCCTCGATATCGGCCACGAACAGTTTTGCACCGGCCGCAAGTCCGTCGCGCACCATCGCTTCGCCGAGCATTGCATCGAGATCGAAGCTCGGCGCCATGATGCCGGGCACCGGCGCGTCGATGCCGCTCCAGGCCATGCCGTCGGTGCCGATGAACATCGAGCGCACCGCCGCCACCGCGCCGTCCCGCCGCAGCATGTAATGGCGCCAGCCGCGCCGGCCGGCCAGCGCCAGTAACCACGGTGAGGTCGGCAACCGGTATTGGCTGTCGATGAACCCAGCCCATTCCCTTGCCGTTGCCGGCGTCACCCGCTCGACCGAGACATCCTCCGTCGGGAAAAGCGGCTCCGCTGGCAACGGCGTGGCGTCGCGAAAGATGCGTTCCCAGCCTCCCTGACGCTGCAGGCCGCGCGCCTCGAGCCAGCAGCTGAGCGTCGCGGGCTCGGTGTGTGGGTTGGTGTAGAACCAGGGCCGCAGAATGCCGGCGTCGCGATAATGCCTCAGAAGCGTATCGAGCCGGCTCTCGGTGGCCGCGCTATCGACACCAAG
The DNA here is from genome assembly GCF_040317735.1 of Mesorhizobium sp. M1399. Lineage (NCBI taxonomy): Bacteria > Pseudomonadati > Pseudomonadota > Alphaproteobacteria > Hyphomicrobiales > Phyllobacteriaceae > Mesorhizobium > Mesorhizobium sp. M1399. The sequence goes on along the minus strand of NZ_JAMYKZ010000012.1, from coordinate 97,111 downwards.
GTTCTTGACGCAGTTGAAATGGATGAACGGGATCGTCGTGCAGGTGGTCCAGACGAGATCGCCATCTTCGGCGATGGCTAGGCCTTGCCTTGCGGCAAAGTCTGCCGGGGCGGCGCGATAGAGATCGAGCCAGGCATCGACCTCAGCGCGTTCGATGACGCGGCTGAGATCGCCGGATATCTCGTCGATCCCGATGGCGGGCGAGCGTGGCTCCGGCGTGACCACCGGCTGCAATTCTGACAGGGCGGCGGGCTGCATAACTTCCTCCCAAGTAGTGCCTTACACCGTAAGATTAGTAGAGACTAATCTCATGCCATGAGTTGTCAAGCGGAGGCAGCGACATGGCCAAACGTTGGAGGGATAGCGCGCCTCCGTCCCGCCGACGTCTCGACGAGAGCCCTAACAATTCGATTCAAACTTTGTTGGTAGTTTCTTGTTAGGAATCCAGCTTGGTTTGTCCGGCGGCGTTGTCCTGCCTTCGGTCTGTTGTGTTTTGCGTACAGGTCCAGATGCGGTTATCAGGCGTCGTCATCTTCTCGATCGCAGCGCTGTGCCTTGCCGGCTGCACGTCGACCTCCAGCGTCGATGCGCTGCAAGTGCCGTCCAGCGAGACCACCAGCTCGGTTGTGCGGCCACCCGCGCCGGTGGCATCCGTGGCGACAACTGATGCTGCGCCCGCCTTTGCCGAACAGGAGCAGGACGAGCAGCCGGTCGCGATGGACGTACCCGATCAGGACGTCGAACCGCCGGCCGAGGTGATCGCGCTGATGTCGCCGCCGAAACGGCTGACACGCGCGGCACCGGCGATGCTTGCCGAGCCGGTCACGCGCTATGGTTTTCGCGACGCCAAGCCGATCAATTTCGGCAAGTCCTCCTCGCCAAGGCGCCTCGCCGTCCATGGCGTCGACGTTTCGCGCTGGCAGGGCAATGTGAACTGGGAAAAGCTGCGCGCCCAGGGCGCCAACTTCGCCTACATCAAGGCGACCGACGGTGGCGATCATATCGACCCGATGTTTACCAGGAACTGGCGCAATGCCGACGCCGCCGGTCTGAAGCGCGGCGCCTATCACTTCTTCTACTGGTGCCGCACCGCCGGCGAGCAGGCCGACTGGTTCATCCGCAACGTGCCGAGGGCCGAGGGCGCGCTGCCGCCGGTGATCGATGTCGAGTGGAACGGCGAATCCAGCTGCAAGCGCCGCCCGTCGCGGCAAAAGGTTCTGGAGAAGATGCAGGTCTTCATGGACAAGCTCGAGCGCCACTACGGCCAGCGGCCGATCATCTACACCGCCCCCGACTTCTACCGCGACAACCTGCGCGGCGCCTTCCCCGATTATCCATTCTGGCTGCGCGCCGTGGCGGCGCACCCGTCAAAAGTCTATCCCGGCCGCAAATGGCTGTTCTGGCAGTATTCCGGCTCCGGCCTGTCGCACGGCGTGAGAGGCCGCATCGACCTCAACGTCTTCCACGGCGACGAGAGGGCGTGGCGCGACTGGACTAGCGGACGGCAGATGGTGGCGGAGGCGGAGTAAGGGCGGTCGGCTCCAAGCTGATCAGACTACCTGGGCAACCAATGCACCAAGCGGCGCATTGGGCGTCGACGGTATGCGCCGAAACAGGCCTTCCTTCGCTTGCAGCGGTTCATAAAGCCCATTGGCGGTAGGCCGGAGTTCTATGATGCGGTCTGCAAGCTCAAGCCTTGCAACATTATCGGCCCATTGCCAATCGAGCGTGTCGGCTCGTACGCGAGTGAGGACCGCCGCGACATCAGCGGCATTCTTGAGCCGCTGGCTGACGTTGGGATGAGTCATCGAACGAAGGGCATTTTTTGCGATACCCCGTACCCACGGTGGGAGGGTTCTCAAGTCCATGAGTTCCCTTGATGCCGCTCGGCGATGGATCACGCCGTCCTGGCACTGCGACTTCTGAAAATCGTCCGAGAGCTCAACGTATTCCTTAAAATCTTTCTTGTTGAAGTATGCCATTGGATCGTACGGAAGGTTGCCGCCGAGAAGCTGGTAAGTCACCAACCCAATCTGATAAATGTCGCCCAGCAAGCTGTATCTTCCAGTTTCGAAAGATTCGGGCGGACGATAGAGGGCGCTGTGTCCGGACGCCGGCAGGTCTGCTTCTCCCTCGGCCAGCCGCCTGACGCTTCCGAAGTCGGCTATTAGCGGAATACCGCCGTCCGACACGATGTTGGCGGGTTTTAGATCTCGGTGGATCAAGCCGTTGGCGTGAATAGCACTCGCGCCGTTGCAGATGCCGGAAGCAATATCAATTGCACGATGCGCGGATGGACGAGATTGGATCACTGCGTCGAGCGTACCGCCCACATGGCGTGGTGTTACAAAGAAAGCCCACTCGTCGGATATATTTTGGGCGTTATGTATCGGAATGACATTTGGAGATTGTATCTGAGCCAAGAGGTTTGGTTCGTCGTGTCTTCGTTCTCCTGGTGCACCGAAATAGAATTTTATAGCTACCGGTACTGCAGTCACTCGATTGACGGCAAAGAATACGTAGCCGTTGGATCCTTCCGGATGCGCTTCAATGTCTCGGTAGTGAGCCTGAAGTTGCTCAAGTGCCGCTGCAACCTCTTCGGGATACATCAAATTTCTATTTCTGTTTATGTGAGGCAGCTGCCTTGTAGGCAGGCTCTAAGTATTTCTTGACGAGGCGGGGAGAGATTTCGAGCTTTGCAATTTTTTGAGCAGAAACGAACTCTACTTCGCAGGGAGCGTTCGCCAACGCAATTCCTTCCATTTTGAGAGAAGCAGCTCCGGCGCTCATGGCACCCCTCTCCGGTTTCGTTTTAATAGCCACTCGGTCTGGTTTGGTAACGTTATACATCGACTGTACTGCTGCCTGGAAAGCCTTCAGGGCGTCTTTTGATCGAGTAGCAGCAAGGGTCAGTCTGTTAACGGTTAGGATTTCTGTATTTTCTTCGCCGACGTCCAAAAGGACGTAATTCAAGAAACTGGCATTAAACTCAATTCCTAGTACACGCATATTTCCCCCCAATCTTCCAACATTTCAATCTATTCCGAATTGCTGAAATAGAAAAGCCGGGCATGTTTATGCCCGGCTTGTAAGTCCAACGAGTTAGAATTTCGAGGTCAACTACACCCGCTCGTCGCCCCACAAGTATCGCACTTCTCGCACGTCCCGTTCCGCACCATCGTGAAATTATGGCACTCCGAGCATTCGTTGCCGGTGTAGCCCTGCATCAGCGATTGCTGGCGCCGGTTGGCGGCGAGCGCTTTGGCTTCGGCTGCTTCTTTCGCGGCCTCGTCGGTGAACAGCTCCGTCGGGTCGGAGGCTTCCGCGTAGACGATGTCCTCGACCAGTTCCCTGGCGCGCTCCTCGTAGTCGCGCTTGTAGGCGATGGCTTCGTCGCTGGCCGGCTTCAACGTCAGCACGTTGGAGCCGGAGAAGGCGGTTGGGGCGGTACGGGACGGAGTTCCGGAGCCCAAACCGGCAAAACCCTTGGGCTCGGCGCCCATGCCCGACACCAGCTTGACCGGCGAGGCACCGCGGGTGAGACCCTTGGAGAAGGGCGTCGCCTTGCCTTCGTTGATGCCACGCCCGAGTGCGGTCTTGTCGAAATCCGACTGGTCGACATGGGCGAGGTCGTGGCGGCCGAGATAGGAGACGGCAAGTTCGCGGAACACGTAGTCGAGGATCGACGTGGCGTTCTTGATGGCGTCGTTGCCCTGCACCATGCCGGCCGGCTCGAACTTGGTGAAGGTGAAGGCCTCGACATATTCGTCGAGCGGCACGCCATATTGCAGGCCGAGCGAGATGGCGATGGCGAAGTTGTTCATCATCGCCCGGAAGGCCGCACCTTCCTTGTGCATGTCGATGAAGATCTCGCCGATACGGCCGTCGTCGAATTCGCCGGTCCTGAGATAGACCTTATGGCCGCCGACGACCGCCTTCTGGGTATAACCCTTGCGGCGGTTCGGCAGTTTCTCGCGGTCGCGGTAGAGACGCTCGACGACGCGCTCGACGATCTTCTCGGTCACCTGAACGGCGCGCTGTGCGGCCGGTGCCGCGATCAGCTGCTCGACGGCTTCGTCCTCATCCTCCTCGCCATCGGCGAGCAGCGAGGCATTGAGCGGCTGCGAGAGCTTCGAGCCGTCGCGATAGAGCGCGTTGGCCTTCAGCGCCAGCTTCCACGACAGCATGTAGGCGCCTTTGGCGTCTTCCACCGTCGCGTCGTTCGGCATGTTGATGGTCTTGGAAATGGCGCCGGAGATGAAGGGCTGCGCCGCCGCCATCATCATGATGTGGCTGTTGATCGACAGCGAACGCTTGCCGATCTTGCCGCACGGGCTGGCGCAGTCGAACACCGGCAGGTGTTCGGCCTTCAGGAACGGCGCGCCTTCCAGCGTCATCGCCCCGCAGACATGGATGTTGGCGGCCTCGATGTCCTTCTTTGAAAAGCCAAGCGCCGGCAGCATCTCGAACGAGAAATCGTTGAGCTGCTCGTCGGTGAAGCCAAAATTCTCCTTCACCCAGTCGGCGCCCAGCGTCCACTGGTTGAAGACGAACTTGATGTCGAAGGCCGACTTCAGCGCCGCATTGAGTGCGGCGATCTTTTCGTCGGTGAAACCCTTTGCCTTGAGCGAGCCGGGGTTAACGGCAGGCGCCTGGTTGAGATTGCCGTGGCCAACGGCATAGGCCTCGATCTCGGCGATCTGGCTCTCGGAATAGCCAAGCGTGCGCAACGCTTCCGGAACCGCACGGTTGATGATCTTGAAATAGCCGCCGCCGGCGAGCTTCTTGAATTTTACCAGCGCGAAATCGGGCTCAATGCCGGTGGTGTCGCAATCCATCACCAGGCCGATCGTGCCGGTCGGCGCGATCACCGTTGCCTGCGCGTTGCGGTAGCCATGCTCCTCGCCAAGCTCGATGGCGCGGTCCCAGGCGGCCTTGGCATGGTTGGCAAGCTCCTGCTGCTTGAGATCCGAGGCGACCAGCGGCACCGGGTTGACGGCAAGCTTCTCGTAGCCGTCCCTTTCGCCATAGGCAGCACGGCGGTGATTGCGCATGACGCGCAGCATGTTCTGCGCATTGCGGTCGTAGTCGGGGAAGGCGCCGAGCTCGGCGGCCATTTCAGCCGAAGTGGCATAGGCCGTGCCGGTCATGATCGCGGTGAGGGCGGCGCAGATGGCGCGGCCCTCGTCGGAATCATAGGGAATGCCCGAGGTCATCAGCAGGCCGCCAATATTGGCATAGCCAAGGCCGAGCGTGCGGTACTCGTAGGAAAGCTTGGCGATCTCCTTCGACGGGAACTGCGCCATCATGACGGAGATTTCCAGCACCATGGTCCACAGCCGCACCGTGTGCTCGTAGGCGGCGATGTCGATGGTGCCGTCGGCGTTGCGGTAGGGCAGAAGGTTGATCGAGGCCAGATTGCAGGCGGTGTCGTCGAGGAACATATATTCCGAGCACGGATTTGACGCCCGGATCGCACCGGCCGAGGCGCAGGTGTGCCAGTCGTTCATCGTCGTGTTGAAATGCAGGCCGGGATCGGCCGACGCCCAGGCGGCATAGCCGATCTTTTCCCAGAGATCGCGCGCCTTCAGCGTCTTCAGCACCTTGCCGTCCTTGCGGGCGGTGAGATGCCAGTCTCCATCCTGCTCGACGGCGCGCAGGAAATCGTCCTTCAGCGACACCGAATTGTTGGAGTTCTGGCCGGAAACGGTGAGATAGGCATCCGAATCCCAGTCGGTGTCGTAGGTCTTGAACGACATCGAGGTATAGCCCTGCTTGGCGAACTGGATGACGCGGTAGATGTAGTTCTCCGGCACCGCGTCCTTCTTGGCCGCCTTGATCTCGCGCTTCAGCGCGGTGTTGACCGCCGGATCGAAGCAATCGTCGCCATTGCCTTCGCAGTTGATGCAGGCCTTCATGATCGCTTCGAGGTGCTTCTTGACGATCTTCGAGCCGGTGACCAGCGAGGCTACCTTCTGCTCCTCATTGACCTTCCAGTCGATGAATTCCTCGATATCGGGATGATCGGCGTCGACGATGACCATTTTCGCGGCGCGACGCGTCGTGCCGCCCGACTTGATGGCGCCGGCGGCGCGGTCGCCGATCTTGAGGAAGCTCATCAGGCCCGACGAGCGGCCGCCGCCCGACAGCTTTTCGCCTTCGCCGCGCAGGAACGAGAAGTTGGAGCCGGTGCCGGAGCCGTATTTGAACAGGCGCGCCTCACGCACCCACAAATCCATGATGCCGCCCTCGTTGACGAGGTCGTCCTGCACGCCCTGGATGAAGCAGGCATGCGGCTGCGGATGCTCGTAGGAAGACTTCGACTTGGTCAGCTTGCCGGTGAACGGGTCGACATAGAAATGGCCCTGGCTCGGGCCGTCGATGCCATAGGCCCAGTGCAGGCCGGTGTTGAACCATTGCGGCGAATTCGGTGCGACGCGCTGGGTGGCCAGCATATAGGCGAGCTCGTCGCGGAAGGCGCGCGCGTCTTCCTCCGACTTGAAGTAGCCGCCTTTCCAGCCCCAATAGGTCCAGGTGCCGGCAAGCCGGTCGAAGACCTGGCGGGCGTCGGTCTCGGAACCGTAGCGCTCGGCTTCCGGCAGCTTGGCCAGTTCAGCCTCGTCGGCGACCGAGCGCCACAGGAAGGAGGGGACTTGCGTCTCCTCGACTTTCTTCAGCCGTGCGGGGACGCCCGCCTTGCGGAAATATTTCTGCGCCAGGATATCGGCGGCAACCTGGGAGAACTGCGCCGGCACGTCGATGTTGTCCAAGCGGAACACCACCGAGCCATCCGGATTCTTGATCTCCGAAAGCGCCTTGCGGAATTCAATCTCCGCGTAAGCTGATTGCCCTGGCTTGGTGAAACGACGCTCGATGCGCATTGGTCCGGTCCCTTTTGTCTACATATAGCGCTTTTCCCAGAGGATTTCTGCCCTCGTGACGAAACGCGCATGGCCGCCGTCTGCCGGCGTTCGAAACCGCCGGCTCTCATAGTCACAGTCTCCGCGGCCCTGCCGGTCGAGCCTCTTGCGAGGCCGCTGTCCAACGCGCTCACGGACCCTGTGGGTCCCTCAAAACTGAAAACTTTTTGTAACGCCCTCGGTCGAGGGAAATTCACATTATCTAGCGTCGAACCTACCTGCAAACACTAAATATAGTGTTAACAGACAATTTATTCAAGTCCGACAATCCTCCCCTTTCGCCCCCCAAGGCTTCAAAATCCCACGCCTTCGCCGGCCTCGTAAACAGGCGGGAATGCGGATCAAAACGCACATATTCCGGGAAAAAGACCGGCCTCGAAACTTTTCCGGTCGCACTCTCAACAGGAGCGCATGGCCTATAAAAGGCGACTCGTTTTGCGCCGTCAAGGATTCGTTTGCGTAGCTTTTATGACCCCAACATCTTGTGTGTCACATATGTGGATAACGGGGACAGAAGCGCGCTGATTTCCGTTTTTGTAGCCACAAGCCTGGTGCCGACGCTCGAAGGCCTTCGCCGCAGCGAAGACCATGCCGACTCGGAAGCCATGTGCCGACTCAGTTGAAGCGATGCGGGTCAGCACCGAAATGGGCGATGATCTGACAAAGGTCGGGCTCGTTGACCATGCGTACCGCCTCGGCGGCGCTGACCCATTTGCGGATGCGCGCCCGCTTTTCCTTCCACCGGTCGGCGACCTTGTCGACGTGCAGCGGAAACACCAGCACCTCGCAGGGCACTTCCTCGCCGGACGCCAGCACCTTGGCATAGAAATAGCGGCCGGCCTCATGATGCGAGATCGTGCCGCGCAGCCCGGCCTCTTCGCCGGCCTCGCGCGCCGCTGCTTCGCAAAGCGGCTCCTTTGCTTCCGGCCAGCCCTTGGGAAGCACCCAGCGGCCGGTATCGCGGCTGGTGATCAACATGACCTCCACGCCGTCCTCGCTATCGCGCCAAGGCAGCGCTGCAACCTGCAGGCGGGACGGCACCGTGCCGAAGAGTCGCCGGACTCTTTCGGCCAGATGGTTGTGCGTCGTTGGCCTTGTCAACATCGGAGAAGCTTGCCCCAGCTTCCAGAATCGTTTGCCGTCTCGTAAATCTTACGGCTAATCATAAGCAATAAAAGTAAAAAACTTCATGTGGACTGGTTAACCACTCCAATGGGCGTCGATTAAGGAAATATCGTGTGCCGGGGCCACTCCTTCAAGGAGTGCTCGACGCTGTCTTCCGACGGAAGCGGCGTTACCGCGAATCAGCCGGCGTGGTCGTCGGCGATCGGCTTTTGGTAGGTGAAGCCCATGTCCCAGGGAAAATAGATCCAGGTGTCCTGGCTGACCTCGGTAACGAAAGTGTCGACCATCGGCCTGCCTTTCGGCTTGGCATAGACGGTGGCGAAATGAGCCTTGGGCATCATCGCGCGCACGATTCCTGCCGTCTTGCCGGTGTCGGTGAGGTCGTCGATGATCAGCACGCCGGCGCCGTCATCGGCGAGCAGCGCTGGGGTGACCTCCTTCAGCACCTGCAGCTGCCCCTGGCTGGTATAATCGTGATAGGAGGCAACGCAGACCGTCTCGATGATGCGGATGCCGAGCTCGCGCGAAATGATGGCGGCCGGAACCAAGCCGCCGCGCGTGATGCAGACGATTGCCTTCCATTGCCCCTTGTTGGCGCCGGCAAGCCGCCAGGCGAGCGCGCGTGCATCGCGGTGGAACTGGTCCCAGGAGACCGGGAAGGCTTTTTCGGGCAGGGACATCTTTCGCGCACTCCGCAAAGCGCGCATCGCGCGCAGACACTATGGAATGCGGGCGGAATTAACTGGAAAGGCTTGGCCTTGGCAAGGGCGCGGCAAAGCGATTGTCCAACCCGTGATCTCTATGAACTTACCGCGACAGGAAAGCCGCCACCGGCGCGGTGCGCAGCACCGTTCGCGTCACCCCGCCGAACAGCAGCTGGCGCAGCCAGGAATGGCTGTAGGCGCCGAGCACGAGCAGGTCCGCGCCCGATTCGGCGACCCTGGTCTGGATGATGTCGTCGACCGAGGCGCCGCCGGACCTCAGCACCGAGACGCTGACGGTCGCGCCGTGCCTGGACAGCGAGGCGGCGATCTCGGCGCCGGCCGTTTCCGGCGCCTCTTCGAGCGTATCCGGCGGGTCGATGACGACGATGTCCGTCTTCTCGGCCTCGATGATGAAGGGCAGGGCATCGAAGGCCGCGCGTGCGGCCTCCTTGCTGCCGTTCCAGGCGAGCAGCACGTGCTTGAAGCTGGTGACCAGCGGACCCGAATGCGGCACCACCAGCACCGGCCGGCCGGCATCGTAGACCAGCGTGTCGACGTCGGCGCTCGGATCGCCGCTCGATTCGCGCTGCGCGGCGATGATCAGATCCGCGGTGCGAACGGTCGAGATACCGGTCAGCGCACTGTCGCCGGAAAAACTCTCGAGGCTGCGCCACTCGAACGACAGGCCGGAATTCTCGACGCGTTTGTGAAAGGCGGCCTGCAACTTCTCGGCGCGCTCCCGGTTCATGTCGGCCGAAACCTGCAGGAACTCGGTGTCCGGAAAGCCGGTGGCCGAGGTGTAGGGCACGGGCAGCGCCTCGGCATGAATGCCGATCAGATGGCTCTGGAACCGGCTGGCCAGCGGGATCGCGCAGTCGAGAACGCGCTCGGCGTCCTGTTCATTCTGCAATATGGCGACAATGGTCTTGAAGCGCATGGGCAATCCCTCAGTTTTTCGGCGATCCCACTCGTGACAAACGTCACGGCGCGATGCTTGGTTCCGTCACGCCTGCCGATCAGCCCACCTTGCTTGCCTTGGTCAGGCCCGCCACCATAACCTCTACGTCGGCGCGCGCGGAGTCCAGCGCCTGCTGGCTGCGGGCGCGCACCACCAGTTCCGTCCAGAATTTGCCGTCGCCATATTTCGGGTAGGAGCCGATGATCGTATCCGGATGCGCCTTCTGGATGTCGCCCAGCGGGCCGCCGATCAGGCCTTCACCGAACGGACATTCCACGGTTGCCGACAGCATTTTGGTGCCGGCCCGTAATGTCGGCACGACATTGTCGAGCATCGCCTGGAAAATCGCCGGCACGCCGGCCATGACATGGACGTTGCCGATGCGAAAGCCCGGCGCAACCGACACCGGGTTGTCGATGTGGTCTGCCCCGCGCGGCATCCGCGCCATGCGCTTGCGCGCTTCGGTGTATTCGATGCCGCGGGCAGCATAGCTTGCCTCCAGCAGGGCGTAGGCCCTGGCGTCGTATTCGCACGGCACGCCGAAGGCCTTGGCGATGGAATCGGCGGTGATGTCGTCATGCGTCGGGCCGATGCCGCCGGTGGTGAAGACATACCTGTAGCGGGTGCGCAGCGCATTCACCGCAGCGACGATCTCGTCTTCCTCGTCCGCAACAATGCGCACTTCCTTCAGGTCGATGCCGATCGCCGTCATGATGTCGGCGAGGTGGCCGATGTTCTTGTCCTTGGTGCGGCCGGACAGAATCTCGTCGCCGATGACGAGCATGGCGGCGGTGACGATTTCGGTCATGGCAGGCTCCGGCAACGGGTCGCCTGAGATAGCGCGGCGAACGGCCGGCGGCAATGCCGCCAAACGACGGATCCACCTGTGCCACCTCTCTTGCAGTGGAACCTTCGGCGGGTGATGCTGCGCCGGTTTGGGCCATGAGCAAGAACATGCCGGTATCGATTCTTCTATGGCTGCCCGGCGCGCTGTTTCTGCTGGCGCTCGTCGTGGCAGCTTATCCTGTGCTGGCGACGCTGCGGATTGCGGCGAAAGCCGAAAGGCTGGTGCCGGCCAGCGGTAAATTCATCGAGATCGACGGCAATCGCATCCATTATTTCGAGATGGGCGAGGGGCGGCCGATCGTCTTCCTGCACGGCCTTGGCGCGCAGCTTCATCAATTCCGCCACACGCTGTTCGGACGGTTCGGCCCGAACTATCGGCTGATCGCGCTCGACCGTCCGGGTTCCGGCTATTCGGTGCGGGCCAGGGGCGCCAGCGGGCGGCTACCCGAGCAGGCCGAGATCGTGCGGCATTTTATCGAGGCGCTTGGACTGCAAAAGCCGCTGATCGTCGGCCATTCGCTGGGTGGCGCCATCGCGCTGACGCTGGCTGTCGAGCATCCCGAGGCGGTTTCCGGTATCGCCTTGCTGGCGCCGCTGACCCATCTGGAGCCGGACGCGCGCGAGAAGTTCGGCCCGCTATACATTCAGTCGCCGCTGCGGCGCCGGATCATGGCTCACACGGTGGCGATCCCGGCGGCTCTCAGATACGCAGAACGCACGCTGGCCTTCATTTTCGCGCCGCAGGCGACGCCGGCCGACTATATGGTCGAGGGCGGCGGCTGGTGCGGGCTCAGGCCAAGCCATTTCTATGCAACGTCGACCGATGTCGTGGCCATCGAGCACGACCTTGGCCGCATCGAGCAACGCTATCGCGAGATCACCATGCCGGCCGGCATTCTGTTCGGTGCTTGCGACTTCGTGCTGGGCATCGATATCCATGGCTGGCCGGTGATGGAAAAGATCAGCGGGCTCGATTTCGAGCCGGTCGAGGGGCTTGGCCATATGCCACAATTCGTCGGGCCGGAACGGGTCGTCGCTTTCATCGAACGCATTGCCGACCGCGCATTTGCGCCGAAGTCCGACACCAGCAGCTGACACCCTCCCGGAACCTCACGCAAAGGTGTGCAACCCGCCGCAGCCTCGGCCGGCAGGGTGCCTCAGGGACATCCCGGCCGCCGGGAATACCTCCGAACTTATTCCTTCACGGCTCCGGTCATCGAGGAAACATAGTGCTCGACAAAGAACGAATAGAGCACCACCACCGGCAGCGAGCCGATCAGCGCTCCGGCCATCAGCGCGCCCCATTCATAGACGTCCGAGCGCACCAGTTCGGTGAGCACGCCGACCGGCACAGTCTTGTTTTCGGACGACTGGATGAAGGTCAAGGCGTAGATGAACTCGTTCCATGACAGCGTGAATGCGAAGATGCCCGCGGAAATCAGGCCCGGCACCGACAGCGGCAGCACGATCTTGGTGAGGATCTGCCAGCGGCTCGCCCCGTCGATCAGCGCGCATTCCTCCAGCTCGAACGGGATCGAGCGGAAGTAACCCATCAGCAGCCATGTGCAGAACGGGATCAGGAAGGTCGGATAGGTGAGGATGAGCGCGAAGGGCGTGTCGTAAAGCCCAAGGTTGAACACCATCACCGACAGCGGAATGAACAGGATCGACGGCGGCACGAGATAGGCCAGGAACACCGCGAGGCCGACCTGCCGCGCCCCGGAGAACCGCAAGCGTTCGATCGCATAGGCAGCGAACACTGCTGCCAGCAGCGACAGGAAAGTGGCGGCGGTCGAGATGATGATCGTGTTGAGCAGCCAGCCCGGATAGGACGTCTCGAAGAGAAGATAGCGGATATGCTCGAGCGTCGGATGCACCACCCAGAATGGATTGAAATTGGCGTAGTCGGTCATCTCGAGGTTGGGCTTAACCGCCGTGATCGTCATCCAGTAGAACGGAAACAACAGCACGATGACGAATATCAGCAACGGCAGGTAAACCGTCACCACGCGGCGCGGCACACTCTGCAGGTAGCCCATGCCGCCTTCGTCGAGTTCGGGGCGTTTGCTCGTTTCGATCGCGGTCATGTCAATCTCCGCCGCCCTGCTGCCATTTGCGGCGTTGCAGGCCAAAGTAGCTGAACAGGATCGCCGCCAGCAGGAACGGGATCATGGCGACTGCGATCGCGGCGCCTTCGCCAAGCTGGCCTCCGGAAATGCCGCGCTGGAACGACAGCGTCGCCATCAGATGGGTGGCGTTCACCGGCCCGCCGCGCGTCAGCACATAGATCAGCTGGAAATCGGTGAAGGTGAACAGCACCGAAAACGTCATGGTTATGGCGATGATCGGCGTCAGCAGCGGCAGCGTCACATAGCGGAACAATTGCCAGCGGCTGGCGCCGTCGAGCGTGGCGGCCTCGTAGAGCGACTGCGGAATCGTCTGCAGGCCGGCAAGCAGCGTGATCGCCACGAAAGGAATGCCGCGCCAGACATTGGCGGCGATGACCGAAGCGCGCGCATTCTCCGGATCGCCGAGGAAGTTGATGCGATGGTCGATCAGGCCCATTTCCATAAGCGCCCAGGACAGGATCGAGAACTGCGAATCGTAGATCCACCAGAAGGCGATGGCCGACAGCACCGTCGGCACCACCCAGGGCAGCAGGACGATCGCGCGGAAGAACGACTTGAGCGGCAGGTTCTGGTTGAGGATAAGCGCCAGCCAGAGGCCTAGCGCAAACTTCAGGATCGAGGCGCTGATCGTGTAGAGCAAGGTGTTGAAGACGGAGAGCCAGAAGACGGCGTCATCCCACAGATATTCGTAGTTCTCGATGCCGATGAAGATGCCGGGGCGGCCGATGCGGGCATCGGTGAAGCCGAGCCAGACGCCGAGCCCGAGCGGATAGGTTAGGAAGACCAGCAGCAGCGCCGCCGCCGGCAGCATGAAGCCGAAGCCAAGCGCGTTATGACTTTCAGACACGAACGTCAAAATGCGCGACAGCGTCGACCGGGGTGGCTGAGCGGCAGCGGAGGTCACGGCCATGGGTCGGCTCCTCTAAGTCTCATTGATCGGCCAGGCGGCCATGCGCGATTCGAAGCCGGGCAGCATGGCTGCCCGGCTGAATCCGCTCAAACGCGATAGTAGCGGTTTGCGCGCTTCTCGGCTTCTGCCATCGCTTCTTGCGGCGTCGCCTGGCCTGTCACCGCCTTGGCGAACATGTCGACCAGCACATAGTCGGCCATGGTCGCCGCCGAAGCATAGCCGAGCGGGCCGGCATAGCCGTTGGGCCGCAGCGTCGCCGAGGCCTTGGCGTAGGCGGCATTGTTCGGATCGGCCGTCCACACCGGGTTGTCGCCGAAGGCTTTGAGCGTCTGGCAGCAATAGCCCGCCGAGGACGTGATCCACTGCGACATTTGCTGTTCCTCGAACATGAACTGCAGATAGGCTTTGGCCGCATTGGGGTAGGGCGTGTAGTCGAAGATCACGGCCGTGGTCACCTGGAACAGCTCGACGGATTTCCCGACAGGACCGATCGGCAGGTTGGTCGTGCGCGTGTCCTTGGCGATTTCGGTCAGTTTCGGATCCTTGTCCTTGTTGATCTTGGCGGTGTTGTAGGCGGAAATGCCATTGGCGATCACGCTCAATTCGCCGGCCAGGTAGGCGCGGTTGTTGTTGACGTCGAGCCAGCTTTCGGTACCGGGAATGAAGGTCTTGTAGAGCTGTTGCGCGTATTCGATCGCCTTCAGCGTCTCGGGGCTGTTGATCGTCACCTTGCCGCTCTCGTCGACCATCTGGCCGCCATGGCTCCATAGCAGCCAGTGGGCGTAGTTGTTGCCGTCGCCGACGCCGTGGCCATGCGTGAAGCCGGCCGGGTGTCCCTTCGCCTGCAATGCCTTGCAAAGCTCGAGCAAGCCTGCCGTGTCCTTCGGAAATTCGGAGAAGCCGGCCTCCTTCACCCAGCTTTCACGATAGACGATGGCATTGCCGATGGTGGCCAGCGGCAGGCCGAGGAATTTGCCTTGCCGTGTCGCATATTGCTTCGGTCCATCGTGCCAGCCGCCATATTTCGAGCCGAGATATTCGCCCAGTTCCGTCACGTCATGCAGCTTGTCGGGATATTGATGCGGGTCGTCGAACCAGACCAACATCAAGTCCGGGCCGGAGCCGACATTGGCGGCGACCGCTGCCTTGGGACGGATGTCCTCCCAGCTTTCCTTGTCGACGCGGACCTCGACACCGGTCGCTTCGGTGAAGCGCTTGGTGTTGGCCAGCCATTGATCCTCGTCGCCCTGCACGAAGGGCGACCAGCGCAGCAGCCTGAGCTTGGCGCCGTCCTCGGGCTTGTACTTCAATCCCTCCTGGGCAAAGGCGGGAGAGCCGATGAGCCGGCTTCCCAAGGCTCCCGCCGCAGCGCCGGCGGTGGTGCGGATCACGTCGCGTCTGGTGAATTTCATGCTCGCTTCCTCCTGCTTATTGTCCGTGCCGTCCTACTGCTTGATGGGTGTTTCGAACCGCTGTCCGGTTTTGCCGTGAAAGAGATGGATGAGGCCAGGCTCGGCCGTAAGCCAGATGGTTTCGCCCGGCGTGAAGGAATGCCGTTCCCGGAAATTGGCGACGATCTCCTCGCCGCCGGCGGTTCGGCCGATGAGCTGCACTTCGGACCCTGTCGGCTCGACCACCACGACAGTGACCGGAATGCCCTGATTGTCGGATAGCCGCAAATGCTCGGGCCGTATCCCCAGCACGACCGGCTCACCATTGCCGATGGAAAGTGCCGAGGCCAACGGGACCGAAATCCCTCCGGCGCCGCGAAACGACGGCGAGCCGTCGCTTACGATCTCGCCCCTGAGCATGTTCATGGCGGGCGAGCCGATGAAGCTGGCGACAAAAAGATTGTTCGGCCGGTCGTAGAGTTCGAGCGGCGGCCCGATCTGCTCGACGATGCCGTCGTGCATGACGACGATCTTGTCGGCCATGGTCATCGCCTCGATCTGGTCGTGGGTGACGTAAACCGTCGTCGTCTTCAGGCGCTGGTGCAGTTCCTTGATCTCGGCGCGCATCTGCACCCGGAGCTTGGCATCGAGATTGGAGAGCGGCTCGTCGAACAGGAAGACCTGCGGATCGCGCACGATCGCGCGGCCCATGGCGACGCGCTGGCGCTGGCCGCCGGAAAGCTGGCGCGGATAGCGGTCGAGCAGCGGCAGCAGTCCCAGGATTTCGGCCGCGCGCCGCACGCCGGCATCGCTCTCCGTCTTGGGAACGCCCTTGAGCATCAGCGAGAACGCCATGTTCTCGGCGACCGTCATATGCGGGTAGAGCGCATAGTTCTGGAAAACCATGGCGACGTCGCGCTCTTTTGGCGCAACGTTGTTGACGATACGTTTGCCGATCGCGATCTGGCCGCGCGAGATCTTTTCCAGGCCGGCGATCATCCTGAGCAGGGTCGACTTTCCGCAACCCGAAGGCCCGACCAACGTGACGAACTCGCCGTCGTCTATATCGACGCTGACCCCGTGCAGGACCTCGACGGTCCCAAATGACTTGTAGACATCGCCGATTGCGACAGACGCCATCGATCTCCTCCCGACTGATTCCTGCAACGACTTCGAAGGAAACCGCTTTCTTGCCTGGGCCGCGACAGCGCCCAGGCTCCTCCCCGGTCACGCGCGATGTGAGACGGTAGCGCTACCAAACCGACCTGTAAAGCACGCCGGCATCACCTGGATATCGACACACCCTAATCCGAAACCTCGGTCTGCGGCCCGTCGCGGCCGTCGGCGAGCTCGTCGTGCCATTTGCCGTCGGCGTCCTCGTACTGGATGCCGTCGGTGTTGCCGGCGACCTGCTGTTCGGCGGAAGCGATCTCGGCGGCGCGCAACGCGTCCTGATGGGTGGGGAACGTTTCGGAGAATGTCGAGCCGACCTTGTAGGCCCAGCCTCCATCATGCTCGACGATCTTATAGGTCAGTTTCGCCATGAAACCCTCCGGTTGAAAGCCCGTTGCCTCAATGCAGCCTGTCATCGGCCAGTCTGTCGTCTGGCGGCTTGTCGTCCGTAACCAGCACCTCCGATTCCCTGGCGGCTTCGATCAGTGCCCGGCGTGCATCGGCCGTCGAACGATAACCTTCCAGCACTTTTAGGCAAGTGTCGAGGGCATCACGATGACGCGGCCCGCGATTGAGTGGCCAGACCGTCATCAGGCACTCCGCCGCCTCCTGGGCGCTGCGGATATGCCGATATTTGCCGACATGGCCGAGTTCGACCACGACCGGCTTTTCAAATGGCTTGCTGTCCATCATCGCCGCCAACGCGGAGCGGCCGATTTGGTTGCAACAGCTATTTTAGCTCAGGCGAAAATACCTCAATAGCCGCAGTCGTTGCGCAGCCAGCGCGCATTCGCCCAGCCGGCGCGGCCGCCGAAATCGACCTGGTACCAGTTTCCGCGACGGTCAAAGATCTCGGTTTGGTCGCCGTTGAACAATTGCCCGATCATGCGCGACGACGAGTTCGGCCGGGCCCGAACGGCGAGAAAGCCGCTTCCCGTTGCCAGATTGTAGTGCCTGGAAAGACCGTGCACCGTGCCTTCGCAATATTGCGCCCCGGCCGGCGTCGATGTGGCAAACGACAGCCCGGCCAAAACCGCTGCAGCAGCCGCAATGGAAATCCCCCTGAACGACATGTCTCTGCTCCCCCAACCTGCCGCGCCCAGCCGCGGCCCTCGCCACTCTACACCGGCAGAGGATCAAAGCGAAGCTATGGTTCCCTGTCCAGCGAGGTGAGAACCCGCCCCGTCAGTTCGCCGCCTTCATCCAATGCTGCATCGTCGTCACCGAGCGGGCAAGCTGCGGCGCCGGGTGGATTTTTTCGCCGAAGGTGGCCGCGGCGCGCCAGCCCCAGCGCGGATCGGCAAGGAAGGCGCGCGCCAGCGCCACCATGTCGGCGCGCCCATCGGCGACGATCGCCTCGGCCTGTTTCGGATCGTCGATCAGGCCCACGGCCCGCGTCGCGATGCCGGCGCCCTTGCGCACCGCTTCCGCCAGATGCACCTGGTAGCCGGGTCCGGACGGCAGCTTCTGCAACGGCGAATTGCCGCCGCTCGAGCAGCAGAGATAGGCGACGCCGACTTCCTTCAGCGCTTTTGCCGCTTCGATCGCATCCTCGACGTCGAAGCCGCCATCGACCCATTCCTTGATCGACAGCCGCGCGCCCAGCATCAGCCTGGGCACCGCCTTCTTCACCGCCTTGGCGATCTCGACGGCGAAACGCATGCGGTTTTCCAGCGAGCCGCCCCAGCGGTCGGTGCGCCGGTTGGAAAGCGGCGACAGGAACTGGAAGATCAGATAGCCATGCGCGGCATGCAGCTCGATGAAGTCGAAGCCGGCCCGCTCGGCCCGCCGTGCCGCTTCGGCGAAGCGTTCGATGATTTGCAGGATCTCGTCATCCTCCAGCGCCCGCGGCACCTGCCAGCCGGTGTCGTAGGCGATTGCCGAGGCCGACACGATCGGCCACGGATCCTGATCGGCATTCAGCGGTCCGCCGCCCTCCCAGGGTTTCCGGTTGGAGGCCTTGCGGCCGGCATGGGCAAGCTGAGTGCCGAATTTCGTGCCCGGCGCGGCGACGCGCTTGGCTGCATTCAGCGTGCGCCGCGCCGCCGCCTCATTGTCCTCGGAGTAAAGGCCGAGGCAGCCATGCGAGATGCGGCCGCGCCGTTCGACCTCGGTCATCTCGACGGTGACCATGCCGGCACCCGACATCGCCAGGTTCATCCAGTGATAGAGGTGCCAATCGCTGGCCGAGCCGTCCTCGGCCGAATACTGGCACATCGGCGCGACCGCGATGCGGTTGGGGAAGGTGAGGCCGTCGAGGGTGATCGGCTGGAAAAGAGATGAGGTCATAAAAAACTCCGGAAAGGGTTGCCGCTATTTAGGCAGGCACTTGCAGATGCGCCAGACACGAGAGGGTGAACCGGCGCACTGGACCAATTGGTAGCCGGATTGCAAGAACCGCCGTTCGCGGCTACGCCTTGCCGCGGCAGCAGGGAGTCCACCATGGAAGATCGCATTCGCATCCGCTCGGAGGAAGTCCTGTCCGACGAATGGGCGGTTTTGAAAAAGACCGTCTTCGACTACCGCCGGCGCGACGGCAAATGGGAAACGCATACCCGCCAGACCTACGATCGCGGCGACGGCGCGGTGATCCTGCCTTTCGATCCCGAGCGCTCGACTGTGCTTCTGGTGCGGCAGTTCCGCTACCCCGCCTACGTCACCGGCCACAAGGAGCCGCTGATCGAGGCCTGCGCCGGCCTGCTCGACGAAGACGATCCCGAAACCTGTATCCGCAAGGAGGCCGAGGAGGAACTCGGCTATCGGCTGAAGGACGTGCAGCGGCTGTTTTCGCCCTATATGAGCCCCGGCAGCGTCACCGAGCGGCTCTGGTTCTTCGTCGCTCGCTACTCGCCCGCCGACCGCATTTCCGACGGCGGTGGCGCCCATGACGAAGGCGAGGACATCGAGGTTCTCGAAATGCCGCTCGACGAGGCGCTGGCCGGCATCCACGACGGTCGGATCATCGACGCCAAGACCATTATGCTGATCCAGCATTTGAAGCTGAACCCGATTGGGGTGTGAGGGGCCCAGAACTGGGTCGAGCGCCCGGTCTCCAGTTACGGAGACTATCAAACGAGACCAAATCTGGTGCGGACGACGGGAATCGAACCCGTACGATCAGAGATCGAGGGATTTTAAGTCCCTTGCGTCTACCAATTCCGCCACGTCCGCAGGCCAGCCCTTTTCAGCCGCCAGCCAAAGGCCGTCAAGCCGTCTTCTGTCGTCGACAAATCCGGCACTGGAGGCTGGCGAGGGCCAATCACCTACACAGATACAAACAAAATCGTTTCGCCTGGAAATGTTTTTAAGCGGCAGCTTCCGAGGCTACCGCAAATGCGCGTCCCCCGTTCGCAGGATGCGTTCGGGCGCTCTGCCCTGGTAGGCTCGAAGTGGCAAGTGGATCGGCGCGCCGATACTTGACGCCGTCCTCTACAAACACTGGGAGATTGTCATGCTCAAGCTTGCCTCTGCCCTGGCACTGCTGCTTGTTGGGACGGCGCCTCTGTTTGCCGATGAGATGCCGATGAACACCAAAGACATCAAATGGGGTCCTGCTCCTGCTGCCATTCCCGCTGGCGCGGAAATGGCTGTTGTCGCTGGAGATCCCTCAAAGGACGGCGCCTTTGTGCTGCGGTTGAAGACACCCGCCGGCTACAAAATTGCCGCACATAATCATCCCACCACGGAATACGTAACGGTGCTTTCCGGCAACTTCCATGTTGGAATGGGCGATAAGTTCGACGAGGCGAAAGGCGTCGAACTGACTGCTGGCGGCTTCGGCGTCGCGCCGGCCGGAATGAATCACTTCGCCTGGACGACAAGCGAAACGATCATCCAGGTTCATGGCGAGGGACCATTCAAGATCACCTACGTCAACCCGGCAGACGATCCGAGCAAGAAGTGACAGTTCGCGATCGAATTGATTGAACCGGCCGAAGGCTCGAACGATGGAGTGCGTCAAACTCCGCGAGCGTCGATTCAGAAGGATCCTCTAACGAGACGAAGGCTGATTGGCCGCAACGGAATCGTATTCCGCCTGGGCCATTTGCCATGAATGGCGCAATAACAAAAAAAACCCGCCTCGGGAGGACGGGTCGTTGGAGCCAATTGGCACCATACCCAAATTAGTAGCATAGCTGCCGGCACAAAGCAAGAACAAAGTTGCTGCGGCCGGCACAAAATGCCCTTGGCGATTGGCGAAAGCCATGGCGCATCGATCTCCCTCCTTGAGGGGGAGATGGCAAGTTGTGGCAAGAGGGCAGGCCAGGGGGGTCGTCGCGCGTCGAGCGCCAGCCTGTTTTGTTCGCGGTAAAGGTTCGCGTCAGGATGTCCCGACCCCCTCTGTCGCCTTCGGCGACATCTCCCCCTCAAGGGGGGAGATCTGCAACTTCGCCGTCGGCGCTTACTTCCTCGCTGGTCAAAATCCTCGCGGCTTGGCACAGTCGGGCAAAGAGGAGCCTGTTGATGCCGAAGACCGCCAGTGCGACGAAACCAAAACCCTGGGCCGAGATGGCGACGCATCTGGTCGATGTCGCCATGGGCCGCAAACCCGCCGATCTCGTCATCCGCAACGGGCGCTGGGTCAACGTCCATTCGGGCGAGATCATCGCCGGCACCGACATCGCCATTGCCGGCGGCCGCTTCGCCTATTGCGGGCCGAATGCCGGCCATGCCATCGGCCAGGGCACCAAGGTGGTCGATGCCGGCGGCCGCTATCTGGTGCCGGGGCTTTGCGACGCGCATATGCATGTCGAGAGCGGCATGGTGACGGTGACGGAATTCTGCCGCGCGGTGATCCCGCATGGCACCACCTCGATGTTCATCGATCCGCACGAGATCGCCAATGTGCTCGGCCTGCCGGGCGTGCGGCTGATGCATGACGAGGCGGTCGCCATGCCGGTCAACGTGCATGTGCAGATGCCGTCCTGCGTGCCGTCGGCGCCGGGGCTGGAGCATGCCGGCGCCGAGCTGACCGTCGCCGACGTTGCCGAGGCGATGACCTGGGAAAACATTATCGGGCTCGGCGAGGTGATGAATTTCCCCGGCGTCGCCGCCAATGATCCGGTGATGTCGGGCGAGATCGCCGCGACGGTGAGGGCCGGCAAGACCGTCGGCGGGCACTATGCCTCGCGCGATCTCGGCCTGCCGTTCCACGGCTATGTCGCCGGCGGCCCCGAGGACGATCACGAAGGCACGCGCGCCGAGGATGCCATCGCCCGCGTCCGCCAGGGCATGAAGGCAATGCTGCGGCTGGGCTCGGCCTGGTATGACGTCGCCTCGCAGATCAAGGCGGTGACGGAGAGCGGGCTCGACCCGCGCAACTTCATCCTGTGCACCGACGACAGCCATTCCGGTACCCTCGTGCATGAAGGCCATATGGACCGGGTCGTGCGCCACGCCATCAGCCAAGGGCTGAAGCCGGTGACGGCGATCCAGATGGCGACGCTCAACACCGCCCAGCATTTCCGGCTGGAACGCGAGATCGGCTCGATCGCACCTGGACGGCTCGCCGATCTGCTGATCGTCTCCGACCTGGCCGAAATGACCATCGACGAAGTCTATGGCCGCGGCGTCAGGCTGGCCAAGGGCGGCAAGCTCGAAGTCGACATTCCGGCCTATAATTATCCGCGGACGGCGAAGAACACCGTCAAGCTCGGCAAGAAGCTCAAAGCCGGCGATTTCGACATCGCGGCACCCAAGGGCGCCAACGAGGTGCGGGTGCGCGTCATCGGCGTCATCGAGAACCAGGCGCCGACGCGGGCGCTGGAGGCCGATCTTGCGGTGGAGGACGGGCTGGTCGCCATGGACCGCCGCAACGATGTCTGCCAGATCGCGCTGGTCGAGCGCCACAAGGGCACGGGCGGCGTCACCAACGCCTTCGTCTCCGGCTTCGGCTATATCGGCGACTGCGCCATGGCCTCCAGCGTGGCGCACGATGCCCACCACATCATCGTCGTCGGCACCAACAAGCAGGACATGGCTCTGGCCGTGAACCGGCTGGGCGAGGTCGGCGGCGGCGTCGTGCTGTTTTCCAACGGCAAGGAGCTGGCGCTGGTCGAAATGCCGATCGCCGGGCTGATGTCGAACGAGCGGGCGGAAATCGTCGCCGCCAAGGCGGACAAACTCAGCGACGCCATGCGCCAGATGGGCTGCTCACTCAACAACGCCTACATGCAGCACTCGCTGCTGGCGCTGGTCGTCATCCCCGAGCTCAGGATTTCCGACGTCGGCCTGATCGACGTGACGACGTTCCAGAAGGTTGATCTATTCGTCTGAATGCCGCCCGCGCGCCGCTTCACCCGCCGGTGGCGATGTTCAGCACCTTGAACGGCGTGGTGATGACGATCTCGGCGACCGATCCGACGGCCTTGCCGAGGCCCTGTCCGAGATTGTCGAGCTGGGCCGGCGCGGTCTCTTCGGAGGCGAGGCCGGCCGGGGCGCGCAGGCGGTCGCCGAGCAACTGCACCAGGAACGGGTTGTCGGCGAATTTGGCGTGGTTCAGCCGGTCGCCGCCCTTAGTCTTGGTCAGGTCGACCACCGAGACGCCATAGCTGGCGAGGTCGGCTGCATCGCCATAGTCGCCGACGCGCGGCTTGTCGCCGGAGATCAGGGTCGACAGCCTGAGCGCCCGGTCGTCGCCCGAAAGCAGCACGGCGAACGGCTTGTCTGGCTTGCCGTAGCGGATCATCTGCTTCTTGAACACGTCGACGTCGATGTCGGGTGAAGCCAGGATGACGTAGCCGAGCTTGCCGCCGAGGTCGCGGTCGCCGGTGATGGCAAGCTGGCGCAACGCTTCCATGGTCACCCAGGTTCCCATCGAATGGGCAATGATGTCGATGCTCTTGGCGCGGCTCTTGGCAAGCATGCGCAGCGTCGCTTCGAGATCGTCGCGCGCCGCATTGGCGCTTTCCTTGTCGTAGATGTAGCCGGTCGTCTTGCCGCTCGACGCCCACGAAAACAGCACCGGGGTGCCCGGGTATTTGGTGTCGTGCGCGATCTGCGTCAGCCGGTAGATGCCGTCGTCGAAGCCGTTGTTGAAGCCGTGCACGAAAACCAGCGCGCGGTCGCCGCGCATGGCGATGTCGGCGCCGACCGCCTTGGCGAATTGCGGCGCGCCTTCGTAGAAGGTGACGCCGGTCGCCGTGAAATCCTTCGCCGGATTGCTGTTGGCCGAGCCCTTGACCCGTTCGATGGCGCCGACCTGGTGGACCTTGGGAACGGTCACCTCGACGCTGGCAAAGCTGGTGGTCGGCGAGCGGTCTCCGTCGAACACCTGCCGGGGCTCTTTCGTCGCCTTTTGCCGGGTTGTGGCGACGAAGATCTTATGCGTCGCCGCGATATCGGCAGCAGGCACCGTGATCGTCGTCTTGTTGAGCAGATCGTGCGTGTTCTGGCCGGCGCAGCCTGCCAGCGCGAGCGCGAACGCAACGACGAGAAAGATCTTCGAAGGCACGGTCACGCGGGCTCCCGCAAAGGCGACGTCGAGCCGGAGACGTCTTGGCCTATTCGATAGAGGCAGAGGCCGGCACGGTCCAGTTCAAACTGTTCCGATGGTGCGGCATGGTCAACAATCACTGCCGCGCAATGCAGCTATTGTCCGACCGAGGCGATGCGGTCGGTCACCTCGCGGTCGCTGGCAAACCCGTCATCCTCGCGCAGCTTCTGGCCGATCAACTGCACCAATTCCGGGTTGTCGGCGAATTTGGTGTGATTGAAGCGGTCGACGCCCTTGACGCTGGAGAGATCGACGACCGACACGCCATAGCTGGCGAGGTCGGCGGCGTCCTTGTAGTCGCCGACCCGGGGCCGTGCGCCGGCGATCAGGCCGGACAGCCTGAGCGCCCGGTCATCGTCGGAGAGCAGCAGGATGAACGGCTTGTCCGGCTTGCCGTAGCGGCGCATTTGGCTCTTGAACACGTCGACGTCGATGTCGGGCGAGGCCAGCACGACGTCGCCGAGCTTGCCGCCGAGATCGCGGTCGCCGGTGATGGCGAGCTGGCGCAGCGCCTCCATGGTGACCCAGGTCCCCAGCGAATGGGCGACGATGTCGATGCGCCGCGCGCCGGTCTGCGCCAGCATTCTCAGCGTCACTTCCAGCTGGTCGCGGGCAACGCTGGCGCTTTCCTTGTCGTAGACATAGTCGGTGGTCTTGGCGCCCGACGCCCAGGAAAACAGCACCGGCGTGCCGGGATAGCCGGAATCATGGGTGATCTGGGTGACGCGATAGACCGCGGCGTCGAAGCCGGTGTTGTAGCCGTGGACGAAGACCATGACGCGGCCGCCGCGCGCCGCGATGTCGGCGCTGAGCGCACTGGAGAATTTCGGCTGGGTGTCGTAGCCGACGACCTCGGAAGCCATGAAGTATTTGGCCGGATCGTCCGACTTGCCGCGCGAGCGCCGCTCGATCTGGCCTGTCTTGTGGATGCCGGGGACGGTGACGTTGACGCGGGCATAGTTCAGCGTCGCCGAGCGCTCGCCGTCGAAGACCTTGTTGGGATCGTCGGAGCGCTTGCGCGTGGTGGCGATGAAGATCGAGTGGTTGCCGGCGATTTCCGTCACCGGCACCGCCATCATGGCGCTGCCGAGCAGTTCCTCGGTTTGGCGGCCGCCGCAGCCGGCGAGCAGCGCGGCAAGGACAATGATGCAAATCGTCTTCAAGGGCACTTAAGCAATTCCACTCCGGCCTAACCAAAGGCCCATCCACCTCCGCCGCATCTCCCGGACAGCCGAAGTGCGGCGGAAGTAAGTCGCAGGCGCCGAAATGCGCTCAGCGCCGCTCGACTGCCATCGCACTGTTGCGCGAAAGCCAGAACGGCGGCAGGAAGGCCGGAATGTTGGAAAAGGGCAGCACTTCCGGCTTCAGCCTTATGCCGAGCACGTCGGTCATGAAGGCGCGGCGCGCCTCGATGCGGTGCCAGGCTTCGGGATAGCGCGCGGCGATCTCTTCGCGCAGCGCCTCGTCAGCCAGCGCGATGCCGTCCTCGATGTTGGTGGTGAAATAATCGGTGCCGGTCGCCGGGATGATGTCGACCTGCAAGGCCATGCCCGACTTCAATCTGATGTCGGAGCCGGAAAATACCGGCGAATGCATCCATTCGTCGATATGGATGAGATGGCCGGGATTGAGGGACACGCCAAAGAACGGAGCGCCGATGCGGTCGTGCACCGCTTGCCACAACGCGCCGCCGGGAACGCCGATGCCGACCGTCTCGTACCAGTCGACGACGGCACAGAAATAGGGCGCGACCAGCTTCTCGACATAGTCCTGGATGCCCCTTGGAAGCTCGGCCGCGTCCTCGACCAGAAAACCGGCGCGGGCGTTGAGCGAGCCCTGGATGCCGTAGGCCATGGTGATGGGGTCGCCGCGCTCGATGACGTCAAGACGCGGGCTCGGCAGGCCATAGGCCGCACGCCTGCCGGCCGACAGCATCGGATGACAGCATTGCGGCAGGCCGTTGATGCCCATCAGCCGCGCCGCCTGCAATTCGGTCATGCCGGGTTCGATGCCTTGCAGGACATTGCGCAGGCCTTGCGAGGAATAGGTCGCGGCGAATTCGAATGCGGCCAGCTGGTCGGCCTCGTTGATGGCGCGCAGGCCGTCGGCAGGGTTCATCAAAAGGTTCGCCGCGTTGACGATCACGCCCCCCGTTACGGCATTCTTGTCGCCGGCAAGGCTGCGCAAGGTGTCGGCGATGAAGGACGGCAGGTCGAGCGTCGTTTCGCCAAAACCGGCATCGCCGGGGCCGAACGGCTTCCAGCCGATGGCGCCGATGCGCTGGCCGGCCTTCAGGCCGCAATCGACGAGGATGTCGGCCAGCGCTTGCGAGCGGTCGCGCGGCTGCGCCGGCAGCGAAAACGTCTGGTAGAGCACGCGCTCGTACGGCCCGTCGCAGATTTCGGCATAGCCCCAGCCCTCATTGCCGACCAGCAGTTTCGGCGACTTGCCGGGAACGATGACCAGCAGCGTCTCCTCGAAGCGCGGATCGTAGCCGCAGAGATAGGCGACATTGGCCGCATGTTCGCGGTCGCCATAGACGACCAATGCATCGAACCCGCCGCGCGCGACCAGTGCCGCGATGCGGGCCTCATAGGTGGCGCGCGTAACCAGCGGCATCACCGTCGGCTCGCCGAACTCCGGCAGCGACACGGTTTTCCGGGCCACCGATGCGACAGGCATGAACAGACGCTCCTAACGGCCAACGAGGTTTTGGGAACACCCTTTCGGGTGGCCGGACAATGGCTTCGCGAGGCCGGATATGCAATAGCGGGACCGAATTCGGCTAGCCTGTGGGGTGCTCTTGCCATGACCAGTTTCTCCTCTCGCGTCGCTGCCGCCGCTGCCGCGATCCGCGAGATCTTTCCGGAAACGCCGCTGCAGGAAAACGACTACCTGTCGAAGAAGACCGGCGCGCGGGTGCTGCTGAAGCGCGAGGACCTGACGCCGGTGCGCTCCTACAAGATCCGCGGCGCCTTCAACTTCTTCCGCAAGTCGCTCGCCGCCGGCAACAATGCCGAGCTGTTTGTCTGCGCTTCGGCCGGCAATCATGCGCAGGGCTTTGCCTTCGTCTGCCGTCATTTCGGCAAAAAGGGCGTCGTCTTCATGCCGGTGACGACGCCGCAGCAGAAGATCGACAAGACGCGGCTGTTCGGCGGCGAATTCGTCGAGATCAGGCTGGTCGGCGATTTCTTCGACGACTGCTATCGCGCCGCACTCGAATTCACCGAAACTGCCAGCGCCCACATGGTGCCGCCTTTCGACCACAAGGACATCATCGAAGGGCAAGCGACCGTCGCCTATGAGATATCAGGCCAGATGCCCGGCGCACGCATGGCTGATATCGTCATGCTGCCCGTCGGCGGCGGTGGCCTGGCCGCCGGCGTCACCCATTATTTCGCCGACCAGCAGCGTGAAACACGCTTCGTCTTTTGCGAGCCGGCTGGCGCCCCGAGCCTGAGCGAGAGCCTCGCCGCCGGAAAGCGGGTCAAGCTCGCCAAGGTCGACAATTTCGTCGACGGCGCGGCGGTGGCCGAGATCGGCCGCGAGCCGCTGCGCCACCTCAGGGAGTTTGCCGCCGACGCAGTGCGGCTGATTCCGGAAAATCGGCTCTGCGCGACCATGATCGAAATGCTCAATGTCGAAGGCGTCGTGCTGGAGCCGGCCGGCGCGCTGGCGATCGACGCGCTGAAAGATTTTCCCAAAAAGGAAATCAGGGGCAAGACCATCGTTGCCGTCGTGTCCGGCGGCAATTTCGATTTCGAGCGGCTGCCGGATGTGAAGGAACGGGCGCTGCGCTTCGAGGGCTTGAAGAAATACTTCATCATCCGTTTTCCGCAGCGGCCCGGCGCGTTGCGCGATTTCCTCGAATTGCTTGGCCCCGACGACGACATCGCCCGCTTCGAATATCTGAAGAAATCGGCGCGCAATTTCGGTTCGGTGCTGATCGGCATCGAAACCAAGGACCGCCGCAATTTCGACCTGCTCAAGGCGAATTTCGACGCCGAGAGCGTCCACTATCAGGACATTACCGACAACGAGACGCTCGCCGGGTTCATCATATGAGCGGCAACGATCTTCCGAGCACTCAGGGAAAGGTTTTTGTCGCGCTGTTTTCCGGCATCAACGTCGGCGGCAATCGCATCGTCAAAATGGCAGAACTCAGGTCATTCTTCGAGGAGCTCGGTTTCTCAGATATCGCCACCTATGTGCAGAGCGGCAACGCCGTCTTCCGGTCGCCAGATGGCGATGCGGCGATGCTGACCAGGCGGTTGGAAGCGGAATTCGAAAAGAAATGGAGATTCCACTCGCGCATCATGGTGCGCGATCTCGGCTGGCTCGAGCGGCTGGCGGCGGAAAATCCCTATCCGGAAGTCGCGGGCGAGCCGACCAAGCTGCACGCCTATGCGCTGGAGCGCCAGCCGACCGCCGACGAGTTCGCCCGGCTGGCGGAAAAATGCACTGGGCCCGAACGCTTCGAGATCAAGGGCGACGTGCTTTACCTGCATGCGCCCGACGGGCTCGGCAAATCGGTCTTTGCCAATCTCATCCCGCGCGTTCTGAAGGTGCCCGGCACGGCGCGCAATTGGCGCACCGTGCTGATGCTGCTGGAGATGGCCAAGGCCGGCGGTTGATAGGTCGTCTACGCGGCCGGAGCGCGTTTCCAGTCGAATGCCAGCTCTTCGCGGAAGGCGAAGCGCTTGATGTGGTCGGCGACGACCGTTTCCAGGCGCTCGAGCGAGGCGGCCTCGTCGGTCGTCACCGCAATATGCAGCGCCGTCGGGTCGGCATCGAGAATAGTGCGGCCGAGCGTCAGATCGATGCTGCCGTGGTTCGGGTCGAATTCGACCGGGAATTTGTGCGCCCAATGTTTGCACAGCTGCTGCAGATAGCGGCTGGCATGTTCGGTGGCGACGTCGACATGGCTGGTCGGCATGAATGAATTCTCCTTGGGAATGCGGACGCGAAACCGAACCAGGGCCAGGCGACGTCCGCTCAAGATGGCGTGATCGGTTACCAGCTTCCGGTGTTCGGCATCGACGCCCAGGGCTCGGCCTTCGGCTTTGCCGGGCCTTTCTGCAACAGCTCGATCGAGATGCCGTCCGGCGATTTGACGAACGCCATGTTGCCGTCGCGCGGCGGCCGGTTGATGGTGACGCCATTGTCCATCAGCCGCTGGCAGGTGGCGTAGATGTCGTCGACCTCATAGGCGAGATGGCCGAAATTGCGGCCGCCCTTGTAGTCTTCCGGATCCCAATTGTAGGTCAGCTCGACCAGCGGCGCTTTCTCGCTGATGCCGCTTTGCTCGTCTTGGGGCGCGGCGAGGAAGATCAGCGTGTAGCGGCCCTGCTCGCTTTCGTGGCGGCGCACTTCCTTCAGGCCAAGCTTGTTGCAGTAGAAATCGAGCGAAGCATCGATGTCGGCGACGCGGACCATGGTATGCAGATAGCGCATGGATTTCCTCCGTATGTTGCGTTGCGGCGCAACATACGGGCGGCCCGGCCAAAGGGCAATTGGCCACGCTTGCCGGCGCCGGCAAACGACAAATCCGCTATTCCTGTACGGAACCGTGAAAAAAGGCACGTCAGGTCTTGCACACACCGGAAGCCGCGGTGTTAATCTGGTGTCAAGAATCAGTTGCGGTGTTTCTTGAAAAAAGGGGGCGTTCTTATGGGGGAAAAGGCCTCTTTCATGGGGCGGGACGGGGCCGGTAACGATGCGTTGAAGCGGGATGAGAGCGCCGATACGGCCGATCTCGTCGAAATCGCCGGCGCCATCAAATGGTTCGACGTGGCCAAGGGCTACGGTTTCATCCTTCCCGATGATGGTTCTTCGGGCGACATCCTCCTCCATGTGACGTGCCTTCGAAAGGACGGTTTTCAGACCGCCCTGGAAGGCGCCCGTGTCGTCTGCCTGGTCAAGCAGGGCGAGCGCGGGCTGCAGGCTTTCCGCGTGCTCTCGATGGATGTCACCACAGCGGTGCATCCGGCAGAGCTGCAGGAGCAGCGCACCCATGTCGCAGTGACGCCGGAAAGCGGCCTCGAACGGGCGCTGGTGAAATGGTTCAACCGCACCAAGGGGTTCGGCTTTCTGACCCGGGGCGAGGGCACCGAGGACATTTTCGTCCACATGGAGACGCTGCGCCGCTACGGCATCACCGAACTCCGTCCGGGCCAGGTGGTGCTGGTCCGCTTCGGACGCGGCGACAAAGGCCTTATGGCTGCCGAAATTCACCCCGATATGGGTACCTTGCCGGTCTCGCATTAGTTCCGGCCGAGGATTTCATATGGCTCACAGGAACCGGCTGACGGCGGGCGCGCTCTACGCCGGGATTTTCCTCATCGTCGCCACAAGCGCCTTCTTCTATTTTCAGCAATCGAGTTTGGCCGACGGCAAGGCGATGATCCTTCCCGTCGACCCGGCGCCGCTAGTCGCGGTGACGAAGGCGGGCGAGCGTTCTTTCTCCGTCGAAATCGCTGACACGCCCGCCGAGCGCGAGGCCGGCCTGATGTTCCGCCGCCACATGGCCGACAATCACGGCATGCTGTTCGTCTTCGGTGCGCCGCAGGATGTGAGTTTCTGGATGAAGAACACGCCGCTGCGGCTCGACCTGATCTTCGTCGGCCAGGACGGCCGGATCCGGGCGATCAAGCAAGGCGAGCCGCAGTCGGAGGCGATCATTTCGCCGGACGAACCGGTGCGCTTCGTGCTCGAGCTCAAGGCAGGAACCGCCGCCAAAAAGGGCATCAAGGACGGCGACCTGCTGCGCCATCCGGCCATCGGCGCGGCGCCGGGGCCGGCCATGCCGCCGCCCGACAAGGGCGATGCGCCGAATGTCGATTCCGACTGAACGGGCAGGATCTTCGGCCGATGCAGTTCTTCTCCCATGACGGTTTCGAGCTTGCTTTCCTTGACCGCCAGCCGGCATCGGGGCAGGGCGATCCGGTGCTGATGATCCACGGCTTTGCCTCGAGCCATTACGTCAACTGGATGTCGCCCGGCTGGTTCAAGACGCTGAACGACGCCGGCTACCGTGCCATCGCCTTCGACAATCGCGGCCATGGCTCGTCGTCAAAAAGCTATGACGAAGCGGACTATACGCCGGCAAAAATGGCGTCCGACGCGGCAGCGCTTTTGAACCATCTCGGCATCGAACGCGCCCATGTCATGGGTTATTCGATGGGCGCGCGCATATCGGCCTTCCTGGCGCTCTCCGAGCCGGACAAGGTGGCGACGCTGGTCTTCGGCGGTCTCGGCATCGGCATGGTCGACGGCGTTGGCGACTGGGATCCGATAGCCGCCGCGCTGCTGGCCGAAGATCCGGCAGGCGCCAGCGATCCGCGCGGCCGCTCGTTCCGCGCCTTCGCCGACCAGACCCGCAGCGATCGCCGGGCGCTCGCCGCCTGCATCGCCACCTCGCGCGAATTGCTGAGCGAGGCCGACATTGCCCGCATTGCCCAGCCGACCTTGATCGCGGTGGGAACCAAGGACGACATCGGCGGCTCGCCGGATGAACTCGCTGCCTTGATGCCGAACGCCAGGGCATTTCATATCGAAGGCCGCGATCACATGCTGGCGGTCGGAGACAAGACCTTCAAGCAGCGTGTGCTGGAGTTTTATGCAGAGCATCCGCTTTGATGGATGGCTCCCAAAAGCGGCCATCGGGCCTGAAGCTGGGTTCTTAGCGGTTTTGCAACGATACAGCAGTAAATAAGCGCGACGTGTGGATCGGTTCAAACCCGCCACGCGCTGAACGAGGGCAGGGGGGTACGATGGCACAATGGGGAAGAAGCGACGCCGCTTTGCCGGGCGTCGTTGCGAAAAGCAGGTTCGGCGAATGGTCCGTTGTTCTAGCGCTGGCCGCATTGGCGACAGGGGCGATTGCGATCACCGCGTTGATAGCAATGCCGAGCGACGCCTCCCCACTGCTCCAGAACAGTGCGACGGGCTTCTTCGCTGCGGTATTTTTTCTGGCCGGCCCTTTGGCACATCTTATCGGCGTGGTCTTCGGCTTGATGGCCGTGGGTCGCCCAGACGACAATCGTGTGCTCGGCCTGGCCGGCATCGTCGTCAATGGCGCGTCGCTTGCGGCCGGGGTGTTCATGCTGTGGGCAATGGCATCGACTTTTGGCGCATTCACCTGATCTCGGCAAACCTCCGGCAGGCAAGCGACCGACGCGACCCCTCAGCTTCAAATCTGCGCGAGTTGCCATGGTCGATCTTCTCGTCACCTATCTGGAGATGACCGGGCCGCCGTTCGGCGGCGGCTTTGCCGCTCCCGAACCGGGCGCGGCGGTGGTGCGCGAAACGCTTGGCGTCGCTGATTACATCAGCCTGTACCGCGCTGTTGGCGAGCCTGTACAATGGGATCAGCGGCTGCGCATGCCCTTGGGCGACCTCGAGCGCCTTCTCGCCAGTCCATCGACGCATATCTATGTCGATGGCGAAGCCGCCGGCCTGTGCGAATTCACGGGCGTCGGCCAGCCGGTTGTCGAATTGGCCCATTTCGGGGTCGTTCCGGCTCTTCAGGGCCGCAAGCTTGGGCCGTACCTGCTCGACCGGGCGCTGCGCGCCGTCTGGTCGCATGAACCCGAAAGGGTTTGGCTGCACACCGATACCCACGATCATCCGGGCGCGCGATCTGTCTACGGGCGAGCCGGTTTCAAGGCCTATGCGCAGCGCATGGAGACGTTTCCGGATTAGGATTTGTCTGGGCTGAGGTTATCGCCAAGCGCCCTGACCGAGCGCGCCATGTTTTGCCGGGCCTGGGTTTCGAAGCGCCGGCGGAATTCCTCGCTATGGAAGATATGCGGACGCGCGAGGAAGCCCTTTAGGACAGCGGCACGGCCGGCCCGCCACATCGGCTCATCGACCCACTGATATTCGCGGCGAACCGCCTGTTCGTAAGCGTCGAACACGTCAGGCGCGGCACCCAGGATCGCCAGGTCCATGTCGAGGAACAGCGCCGCGTCACGAACGGAATGCTGGTCGCCAAGGGGCGGCAATTCGTGGCTGGCGGTGGCAGTGATCATCGCTGCGATGCGACTGATGCGTTGTGCATCGGCGCGGCCGGCGAGCTTTGTCTCGGCAAGTGCCGCACTCCTCGGCTCATTGTCCTTGGCGCGGCTGTCGTAGATCGCGTCGTGGAACCAGATCGCCGCTTCGACTGCTTCAGGATCATGCAGCAATGCCTTGTAATCGTTGGCTAGCGCCAGCATCGCCTCGATGTGGCCAAGGTCGTGGTAGTGGCGATCCGCGGCGTCATACAGCGCGGAAAGCTCGCGCTTCAGCGTCTCGTCCATCAAGGTTGCGTTTTCCATGGCTGCTTGAAATTCCGCCAACCAAATCCATTTGACGAAGCACTAAGGAAAATTGAGTTCACCCGTGCTATGATCTGGCTTATAGGTGCGGCCGGAGAATAGGCAAGCCGCCAAGCCGAGACATTGGATGGCCTGAGACATTGGATGGCCGGAGACATCAGATGAACAGCGTTACGATTTCCCGTCCCACCAGGGTGCAGCCGGTAGATCCGATCTGGCGTTCGATCCGCGATGAAGCAATGGAAGCGGTCAACCGCGATCCGCTGCTGGCGGCGTTCCTCTATTCGACCATCCTCAATCAGGAAAACCTGGAAGAAGCGGTTATCCACCGGCTGGCCGAGCGCCTCGCCCACCAGGACATCGGCTCCGACCTCATCCGCCAGACATTCAAGGCGATGGCGGCCGACGACAAGGACTGGTCGACGACGGTGCGCGTCGACATCCAGGCCTATTACGACCGCGATCCGGCCTGCGACCGCTTCATCATGCCGGTGCTCTACTTCAAGGGTTTTCATGCCATCCAGACGCACCGGCTGGCGCATTGGCTGTGGAACCAGGGCCGCCAGGATTTCGCGCTGTATTTGCAGAGCCGATCGTCCTCGGTGTTCCAGACCGACATCAATCCGGCCGCCCGCATCGGCAAGGGCATCTTCCTCGACCACGCCACCGGCCTCGTCGTCGGCCAGACAGCGGTGATCGAGGACGACGTGTCGATCCTGCACGGCGTCACGCTGGGCGGCACCGGCAAGGCCGGTGGCGACCGCCATCCCAAGATCCGCTACGGCGTGCTGATCGGCGCCGGCGCCAAGATCCTCGGCAACATCGAGATCGGCCATTGCTCGAAGATCGCGGCCGGCTCGGTGGTGCTGTCGCCGGTGCCGCACAACAAGACGGTTGCCGGCGTGCCGGCCCGCGTCGTCGGCGAGACCGGCTGTGACCAGCCTTCGCGGCAGATGGACCAGCTGTTGCCGTCGCAGACGATGGACCACGTCGTCAGCTTCGACATCTGAGTGCTCGGGCAGGGGCTGAATTCCTGCCCCCTATGCCGGCTTGCCTTTACATGGCCATTGTCGACGTGCCAGAAGCGCGCTCACCAATGCATGTCGCCCAAAAGTGCCCAGCGGTTTTGGGATAGCGACATGCATGAAGCAAGATTTAAAGCGCGTCGCATCGATCTCTTCAGACGCGACGCACTTGAGCAAGCGACGATCGGAGAAGACTGTTGAAGCCGGACGAAATCAGAAAGCTGGACGCCTATTTCAAGCGCACCTTCCAGAACCCCAAACTCGAAGTGAAGGCGCGGCCGCGCAAGGAAGATTCGGCCGAGGTCTATGTCGGCGACGAGTTCCTCGGCATCGTCTTCAAGGACGAGGACGACGGCGACTATAATTTCTCGATGGCGATCCTCGACATCGATCTGGCCTGAGCCGCGAGTTTGGTGCTGGCCGGACCTGCTTGTTGCAGGCGGGACCGCCTGATGGCGGAGCGCAGACGTCGGAGACTGGCTGGAGCATCCCTCCCTTCGTCATCCCAGGGCGGAGCAAGGAGCGAAGCGACGCGGCGCAGACCCTGGGATCCATGCCGTTACCTCGCGGCAGTGCTCCACTCTGACCAGAATCGAATGCTTCTTGGCACCGGCTGGGCGTCCTCTACCAACCAGTCCCGCGAAACAGTTCGAACCACTCTGGATTGGTCTTCTCGATCAGCTCGATCTTCCACCGGCGTGGCCAGCGCTTCAGCGACTTCTCGCGCTGGATGGCGTCGCGAATGTCGAAATGTTCCTCGTACCAGACCAGACGCTGTACGCCGTAGCGGCTGGTGAAGCGCGAGCCTTCGCCAGATTTGTGCTCCGGCATGCGGCGGCCGAGGTCGTTGGTGACACCGATGTAGATCGTGCCGCGCTTCTGGCTTGCAGTCATGTAGGCATAGCCCGTCATGGCTGAAGGGTAGTAGGCATTGTTGCGGATGCAAGCACCGTTCTGAGCCGCTGCATTCTTCGACTGGCGTAACGGCATGGATCCTAGGGTCTCCGCGACGTCGCTTCGCTCCTGCTCCGCCCTAGGATGACGAAGGCGTGGTGGGCCCACAGCCAATCGCAAACCCTGGAGATTGGTAGCCCGATTGGCCGGGGCTCCAGCCCTCAGCCCTTCAGGGTCGGTCAAAGGATCAAGCCCTATCGCCCTGCCTTCAGCACACGCGTTGCCTCGCCAGAAATCGCTGCGTCGAGCGCCTGCCAGTCGCCCAGGAATTCCCGGGGGAAGCGGTAGGTAAGGCTGAGATTGTCGCCGACCAGGATGTCGCGTTCGCAGGGCGCCAGCGATTCGTCGGCGCTCGGCCCGCTCAGGCAGCGGGCAACGAACGGATCCTTGCCGGGGCGGTTGGCGACCGCCACCACTTCGTTGAGATAGCCTGATTTTTCACTGAAGGCGTAAAGCAGCGTCCCGCCAGGGCCGGGCGTGCCGGGCTGGGCGATCAGCGCGCTGTAGATCGGCGCGAAGCGGCCGCTCATGTCGCGCGACATCATCTGCGGCTCGAACGACAGGAAAACGATGTCCTTGCTGGCTCCGGTGTGGTTGAAGTCGTTGCGGGCAACCTCGCTGTAGCCGTCCATCTCGGGATAGCGCAGATAGAGGTCGAGCCGCGAGGCGATACCGTCGCGCCGGGCCTGGGCAAAGCGGATGACATTGGCCGGCACGGCGATGATGTTGTTGCCGATGACGACCTTGTGGACCGTGGTGTCGTCGGTGTACCCGGCCATGGCGATCGAGCGGCCGAACCATTCGCCGCCAAGGCTGATCGCCACCGAAAGCAGCGCCAGCGTCGCGAACGCATAAAACACCCGCTTCATCAGCGTCGAATCGACGACGCTGAGTTGCGGGCCCTCTGTGGCGGCTGCCTGCTTCATCGCGATCCTCGTTGCCGTCCCATCGGTGTGCCTGAACGGCACATCTCGGCGCGGCACGGCTCTTGCTACGCAGCTTTGCAGGCGACTGTGCGATTTCATGGTAAACGGAGGGTAAAGATGAGCCCGGTCGAACAAATCATATTCAGTTTTATGGCTGGGCTGACGGCTTGCGGCCTGGCCGGATCGGCGATGGAACTGGTCGCCGGCCGCAAGCTTGCCTTCGTCCAGCCCTATGTATCGTCGAAGCACATGCTGCGCTCGCTCGCCGCGACGGCTTGCGCCGGGCCGCTGATGTTCGTCAACGAGGCGCTGGACGCCTGGCGCGAGCGTCGCATCTCGGTGCTGGGGCTGATCTCCTGCGGCTGTACGGCGACCGTCTGGGCGCTGGCGCTGGGCATGGTGGTGATCGCCATTGCGTCGTGGGCGGCTTCGCTTCTAGGGTCTGGCACCTTGTCGGTGTGAGACAATCAGGAGAGAGCGATGCCGATCTACGCGATTGACGGAAAAGCGCCCACCTTCGAGGACGCCGACAGCAACTGGATCGCGCCCGACGCCACGCTGATCGGCAATATCAGGATCGGCCGCAACGCCGGCTTCTGGTTCGGCGTCGGCGCCCGGGGGGATGACGAGCCGATCGTCATCGGCGCCGACACCAACGTGCAGGAGCATACCATCATGCACACCGACGCCGGCTTTCCGCTAACCGTCGGCCAAGGCTGCACGATCGGCCACCGTGCCTTGCTGCATGGCTGCACGATGGGCGACAACAGCCTGATCGGCATGGGCGCCATCGTGCTGAACGGCGCGAAGATCGGTAACAACTCGCTGGTCGGGGCTGGTGCACTGGTCACCGAAGGCAAGCAATTCCCCGACAATTCGCTGATCGTCGGCTCGCCCGCGCGCGTCGTCAGGACGCTCGACGAGACAGCAATCGCGAGGCTACGCGCCTCGGCCGCGCATTATGTCGCCAATGGGAGGCGGTTCAGGGCGGGGCTGAAGAAGGTCTAGCGCCAGGCAGTGAAGGCCGCCTATCGCAAGCCCAGAAATGGTGGAGCCGGCCCGGGGACGGGGCCGGCTCCTAAACCCGGTCGTTGGGGACGGGGAGGGTGGGGACTCGACCGGGTTTTCCGTCGCGTCCTCAGCGGACGCTGGCGACCGCGTCGGAGCGGCCGTCGTTGATCGTTACCCAGGCGCCGGAATTGCGGTCGGACTGGCGCTTCAGGTAGGTGTAACTGGTCTTGGTCCAGGACAGCACCTTGGGCTGGAGATTGTCGAGGATGAACTCTCCAAGGCTGGTGCGCACGGTCAGCACCGCATGGCCGTCGCCGTTGCGCTGGCGCACCACCGTCATCAGCAGATCGCCGGCCGGCACGCCCATGCTCATCAGTTCGCGGCGCTTTTCCAGCGCATAGTCCTCGCAGTCGCCGAAGCCTTTGGGAAACGACCAGACTTCTTCCTTGCCCCACATTTCCATGTCGGTGCGCGGCGCCACTTTGCTGTTGACCGAATTGTTGATCTTGACGATCGTTGCCCACAGCTTGCGGGTGAGCTCGACCGGTGCCCGGTTCGGCGTCCTCTGATTGCATTCCTGCGGAAGCTGCTGGCACAATTCGTAGTGACCGACCGGCTGCGTGGTGCGACCGCCGGTGTGCATGAAGGCCGGCTCCGCCGCGTTTGCAGTCCCCCAGCCGAAAAGCTGCATCGCTATTGCCGCCAGCAACAGCTTGCCCCTCGTCTTTTTCATTATTCAGTCTCCCCGTTTGAGGAGACAATGACACGGCTGGATTTATTTGACGCAAAAGCGCGAAGTAGACATTAAGTAAAACGCCAGTAGAATAAACATAAAATTGGATGCAATTGAGTATAGAATTATTTAAGGATTCTAGCCGGGTGCATTCCCATGCTTCGTCGCACCGTTCGAACAGCTAGGATGGCGATCCTTCGCGATGGTGCTAAAACTTTCGCGTCAGCCGCGCGGCGAGCTGAATTCGGTGTCGAGCGTTTCCGGCCGCTGGATGACGGCGAACTCGATGGCGACGCCATCTTCGAAATGGCGCACCACCTGGCCGCGCATGGTGCCCAGCGTTACCTGGACGCCGATGGCCGGCTTGACGTCGATCTCGATCGCGGCGCCCGACAGCGACAGATCGATGATGCGGCACTGGTACTGCCGTCCGTCAGCAAGTTGCAGCACGCTCGTCGGGTTGCGCGGTGCCACGCGTTCATGGCGGCGGTCTTCCGGCAGGTCGAGCTCGTGCTTGTTGGCAAGCCAGGTCAGTTGCGCGGCGAGCTTGTCCCTCTTGCGGTCCGACGCGATGACGGTCATCGCAAAGCCATCCTGCAAAGTGCGGGTGATGACGCCCTCGATTCGGCCGATGTGATCGATATAGGCAATGACCTTTTCACCCGGCAGGCCGGCACGCTCGGTGCGCAGTGAAACGTTGCCGGGCGACATGTCGACCACCTGGCAGGGATGTTCGGTGCGGTCTTCCAGCATGAAGCGTCCGTAAATCTTCACGCGGACGCGCTGAAAGTTACGCCTTTCAGCTTGGGACGGCGCATGGTCGACCGCCGCTGACCTCATGACTGCCATACCCCTTCGGCATTCCGCGCATGGATGCGGGGAATTTCAGCGGAAAACTACAACAAAGCAGGTTAACAAAGGGGAAAGCCCGGCGCTGTTGCTTTAAGCTTTGGGCATCATTCCTCGCGTCCGCCGTCGAAGACGACCAGGTGACGGATGCGGCGGGCCTGGCCGAGCGCCGAAATCGTCTCGGGCGGGTCGAATTCCGATGGGGCGAGCGAGGGAACCTCTATCGCCGGCCGGTTCTTCAGGAACATCGGCTCCTTGTCGGGATCGACGACACGGATCGAATCGATCAACGCGTCGAGAACCGGGTCGGCACCCAGCCAGAAGGGCTTTTCAACGGCGCTTATCACACCGAGGCAACGCGGACTCTCGACACCGCCGTCGAGCGGCAGTGCGAGCAGCTCGAACCTGTTGGAACGGCCGTTGCGGCTGAAACCCTCATAGGTGATGAGCACCACCGATTTCAGGTCGAAGACGCCATCGGTCAGCTTCGAAATCAGCCGCTGGTCCTTCTCGCGCCACAGCGAAGGGAATGAAAACCCCTTGAGTTCGCGGCCATAGGCCGCGCAGAGCCTGGTGCCGGCGAGCCGGAACACTGCTTCGCCGCGCGTGTCCTTTTCCAGGATGAACGTGTCGGCCAGCAGCGACTTGATGTCGGCCGGTTCGACTTCCGAGCGTTTCGGGGCAGGGCGTCCGTCACGCAATCGGTTCCAATAATGGAACAGCGTGATCGATCCGGTCTGGTTCATGCTAATGCTGCTCCGCGCATTCTGTCTTCTGATGTCCCATCGGTGAACAGAAGGGCGCCCTCCGAAGACCTACATGCGTTGCGGAGCAGGATGCGTGCCAGCATCGTTAATACTTGTTCACGGGTCGGGGCGGTTAAGGTTAACAACTGGTTTACGTTGCGCGCTGGCCAGGCCTGTGGCACACCAAAACCACTCCAGAAGCGGTCGTTTTGCGACGATCGGCAGCACTTCAGTCAAGAGTTCAGGGGGAGCAAGGGGGCTCGACCAGCCGTTCAAGGGAAACCTTGGACGGCTTCCTTTTTTGATTCGGAGCTGCTGATTCGCCGTTTGTGATTCGGTTGGCCGTGATCTACATGCTCGCGAAGTCCAATCCAGCGACTGAGTGCAAGCCATATGAGCGACCCAGAAAGCCCACCGGAGATCGAGCAGGGCGAGAGTGGGCCTGCCGCCCGCGAACCGGAGCAACGCCGTGAACCGGTGTTCAACCTGCCGCCCGTGGTGCTGGCGGTGATCGGCATCTGCGTCGCCGTCCATCTGATCCGGGTCTATTGGCTGACCGACGACCAGGACTTCGAACTGCTTGTCCGGGCAGCCTTTGTGCCGATCCGCTATTCCGGCCGCTTCGACCTGGATTTCTTCGCGTTTTCAAGCCCTTTTACCTATGCCTTTCTGCATGGCGGTTTTGCCCATCTTGCCATCAACATGGTGTGGCTCGCGGCCTTCGGCTCACCGCTGGCCAACCGCTTCGGCGCGTTGCGCTTCAGCCTGTTCTTCGCCGCGACCGGACTGGCGGCGGTGGCGCTGTTCTGGGCCATGCATCCGCTTGGCGAAGCGCCGCTGGTCGGCGCCTCCGGCGCGATTTC
This sequence comes from Mesorhizobium sp. M1399, assembly GCF_040317735.1. Classification (NCBI taxonomy): domain Bacteria; kingdom Pseudomonadati; phylum Pseudomonadota; class Alphaproteobacteria; order Hyphomicrobiales; family Phyllobacteriaceae; genus Mesorhizobium; species Mesorhizobium sp. M1399. The sequence continues at coordinate 57,033 of NZ_JAMYKZ010000012.1, read as the reverse complement.
CGGCATGATGGGTGCGGCGGCGCGCTATGGCTTCCGCATCGACCGCTCGTCGGGCAAGGCCGCCTTCGCCGGCCAGCCTTTGCCGATGGCGGCGGTGCTGCGCTCGCGCGGCGTCGTCACCTTTCTCGCCATGTGGATGGTGATCAACCTGGCGACCGGCCTCTTCGGCCTGGCGCCCGGCATTGACGGCCAGATCGCCTGGGAAGCCCATATTGGCGGCTTTCTTGCCGGCTTCTTCGGCCTGCGGTTCTTTGATCGGCGAGAGCAGGCGCTGCAACAGGCGGACGAGCCGGACACCTGAGACCTCCGCACTTGAAATGAAACCGATCGCGGCGCACCATGTTCATACTAGGGAAAGCCGGCCAAGGCAGGAGCCGGCAGGAAATGCAGAGGAGGACGCCATGACTGTTAAGGCAATTCTCGAGGCAAAAGGCCACGACGTGGTGACGCTCGGGCCGAACGAAAAGCTCAGCGAAGCCATCCGCATGCTTTCCGAACACAGGATCGGCGCGCTGGTCATCACCAACGGCGATCACAAGATCGTCGGCATTCTTTCCGAGCGCGATGTGGTGCGGGTTCTCGCCAAGGAGGGGGCGGCGGCGCTCGACCTTGCCATCCGCTCGGCGATGACGCCCAAGGTGAAGATCTGCAATGAGAACCACACCGTCAACGAGGTCATGGAGATCATGACCAAGGGCCGCTTCCGCCATCTGCCGGTGGAAAAGAACGGGCTGCTCGACGGCATCGTGTCGATCGGCGACGTGGTCAAGCGGCGCATCGAGGATGTCGAGCGCGAGGCCGAGGAAATCAGGGCCTATATCGCCACGGCATAGGTGAGGGCGGCCGGGTTGCCGGCCATTGAATTTTTTCAAGCTGCTATAGCAGTCCATCGCGGCAGGTGCGGGCCTGTGCCGCGTCGGCGCCCGCGGCTTTGCGCTTGTCTCTCTTGGCGGTTTGCACTAGCGAAGTTGCACATCAAAATATGCGTTCTCGCATATCCGCAATTCCACTATGCAGGCCACTATGACCCTCATCGATACCCGCACGCCCGACGCCAAGCGCCTGGTTCCCGGCGCCACCGGCGACTGGGAGATCATCATCGGCCTCGAGGTCCATGCGCAGGTGACCTCGCAGGCAAAGCTGTTTTCCGGCGCGTCGACCATTTTCGGCGCCGCGCCCAATGCCAATGTCAGCCTGGTCGACGCGGCGATGCCCGGCATGCTGCCGGTCATCAACGAGGAATGCGTCAAGCAGGCGATCCGTACCGGGTTGGGCCTGAAGGCTGAGATCAACCACAAATCGGTCTTCGACAGGAAAAACTATTTCTATCCCGATCTGCCGCAGGGCTACCAGATCTCGCAGTTCAAGCAGCCGATCGTCGGCGAGGGCAAGGTGATCGTCTCGGTCGGCCCGGACCGGCAGGGCGAATTCGAGGACATCGAGATCGGCATCGAGCGCCTGCACCTGGAGCAGGATGCCGGCAAGTCGATGCACGACCAGCATGCGACAATGTCCTATGTCGATCTCAACCGCTCCGGCGTGGCGCTGATGGAGATCGTCTCCAAGCCGGATATGCGCTCCGCCGATGAAGCCAAGGCGTATGTCACCAAGCTGCGCACCATCGTGCGCTATCTCGGCACGTGCGACGGCAATATGGACGAAGGCTCGTTGCGGGCCGACGTCAACGTCTCGGTGCGCCGGCCCGGCGGCGAATTCGGCACGCGCTGCGAGATCAAGAACGTCAACTCGATCCGCTTCATCGGCCAGGCCATCGACTATGAGGCGCGCCGCCAGATTGCCATCCTCGAGGACGGCGGCAGGATCGAGCAGGAAACGCGGCTGTTCGACCCCAACAAGGGTGAGACGCGCTCGATGCGCTCCAAGGAAGAAGCGCATGACTACCGCTATTTCCCGGATCCCGATCTTCTGCCGCTGGAATTCGACCAGGCCTATGTCGACGAGTTGGCAAAGGACCTGCCGGAACTTCCCGACGCCAAGAAGGCTCGGCTGATCGCTTCGCTTGGCCTGTCGACCTACGATGCCTCGATCCTGGTATCGGAAAAGGCGGTCGCCGATTATTTCGAGAAGGTGGCGGCCGGGCGCGACGGCAAGCTCGCCGCCAACTGGGTCATCAACGACCTCCTGGGGGCCTTGAACAAGGCCGGCAAGGATATTGAAAACGCTCCTGTTTCGCCCGACCAGCTTGGTGCCGTCATCGACCTGATCAAGGAAGGCACCATCTCCGGCAAGATCGCCAAGGATCTGTTCGAAATCGTCTGGAACGAGGGCGGCGATCCGCGTCAGCTGGTCGAAAGCCGTGGCATGAAGCAGGTCACCGACACCGGCGCCATCGAAAGGGCGGTGGACGAGGTGATCGCGGCCAACCCGGACAAGGTCGAGCAGGCGCGTGCCAAGCCGACCATGGCCGGCTGGTTCGTCGGCCAGGTGATGAAGGCGACCGGCGGCAAGGCCAATCCGCAGGCGGTCAACGAGCTGGTCAAGGCCAAGCTCGGGATCGAGTAGGATGTTCGTCCGCACCGCCGGCGAGCGCGATCTGGCGGCGGTGCGCGCATTGCTGATCGAGACATGGCATGCCACCTATGACGCCATCTACGGCGCGGCGCGGGTTACCGAAATCACCGATGAATGGCATTCGATCGCCGCGCTCAAAGCACGGCTGACGCGGCCGAACTCGGAGTTCCTAGTCGCCGACGACGGCAAAAGCATCGGCGGCATGGCTTTCGCCGCCGCCACCACGGATGCCAGGATCGTCATGCTGAACCAGCTTTACGTGCATCCGGCCTGGCAGAGGCAAGGCATCGGCCAGGCGCTGCTGGACGAGATTGAGGCCAGCTTTCCGGAGGCCCGAACGCTACGCGTCGAGGTCGAGGAAGCAAATGCCCCGGCCATCGCCTTCTACCGCTCGAGAGGGTTCTTGCCCGCCAGCGACACGGCCGATTGCGGCGGCGCCACAGGGTTGCCGGCGCTGGTTTTGGAGAAGGCGATCGGCTAGCTCGTTCGCCTGACGCTCAGTTGCGTTTCACAGGCAGGTTGGAGCAGCCGGCGGCGAGAAACTCGCACGGCAGGCTGCCGCCGCCGCCCGACGTGTGCGGCGGCGTAGCGGCTTCGATTTTTTCGACCTCGTAATATTTCGAGGTGACGCCCCATTTTTTGACGCCCTGGCACGTCGAGCGCACGCCAACCTCCGTCGCCTTCGCCGCCGTCTTGTAGTAGGTGGTGATCCGGCAGGATTGGCTGACCGGCAGCGCGTTCGCCGGGCTCGTGACCGGCGGCAGGAAGTTCGGGAAAGCAAGCAGTGAGATTGCCGCAATGATCCGGGCGGCGGGCATGGTGTGGGGAAGGTGCAGCATCGTTTGTCTCCATCGATGGCGCCGCTCGCTCGTGGCGAAGCGGCGCGTTTGTTCCCGCAGGATCAGGCCATGAAGCCGGCGCTGCCGCATCTGCCGCGCGGGGGATGGGGGCAGCGGTCCGAACCGCAGCCGTCATCCGCGAGCGACCGCGTCAGGGCATTTTCGGCTTGATGAGCGTCTTTATCGGAACGGCGACTTTTGGTGGCCGGACCGCACTGGCTCCACCGTCGACGGCCAGCCCGCCGCTGTTGAGATAGCGCACCGTATAGTGCAGCTCGTAGCCCGGAACTCTGATCCATGTAGGCTTGTGATTGAACTGGTCCGGAGGCCTCGAATACCACTTCGGGATCTGCATGATCTTGGAACCGGCACCGAATCCCGCACTCTTGGCCGCTACCGCGAAGGCGCTGTCTCTGGGATCGTTCGGCGGCTGGTCGACATTGCCGATGACGACCAGCGAATCGTATTTTCGCGCGTCGAGCCTGAGTGCGGGAAGGTTCAGCGCAGCCACGTCGCCTTCGCGCATCGTCAGCGCCTTCTGAAGGCCGTCCTCATTGGCGTAGACATTGAGGTTAATGGCCTCGGATTCCGCATAGACCACATTGTTGTGGAAGTCGCGGGCCGCCAGACGCGTGAGGCTGTCGAAGGTCACTTCAACCGTCGGCTTGGCTATGGCGTCCGTCACAATCAGGTTGCGTCGCGGCACCGTCCAGAAGATGAGATCGTCGCCGGTGGCTTGCGTGCCGGCATCGGACCCGTCGATTGCCGAGCATTTCGAATTCGGAACCGGCGTCGTCACCGGCAGGGGTGCCGAAAACGAGCTGCGTACCTGGGCATCGATGTAGTTGCCGATGTTGAAAACATCTTCGAGGATGTTGCCGCCTTCGAAGCTCGCCGGGCCGGGTTGCGAGCGGATGATGACCTGGCTGGAATCGGTCTGCCAGCGGCTGCAGAAGACGTTGACGTCTATGGGAATGCCGATGTGACGGTCGGACGTCAGCGGGATCGAGACCTTGATGGTGAGGATATAGGGAACTTTGACAAACCAGCTGTTCGGCTGGTTCAGCATCTGCGTCGCAAAGCGCGACGGCCGCCATTGCTTCAGCGATTCGATCGATGCGCGCGATGATCGTCCCTGGGCGGCTAGCTGTGCGTTGGTGGCGTCGACCTTGGCCTGCGCCAGGTTGCGGACGGTGTTGGTGATCAGGAACACGCCGAGTTCGGCTTTGCAGGGCCTGTTCGATTGTGTGGGGTTGCATGGGGCAAGTGCCGCACTGGCAACCGGCGGCCCCGAAGGCGGCGGCTGGGCGGCCGCGGTGGCCGCCATCAGACCGAAGAACAGCATCGTGCAGGTTTTCAACATGGTATCCTCGCTCTGTCGTTGGAAACCACCCTCCGGCTAGACAGCAGCATTTGTCCGCTGGCGGTTCATCGCCCGCACGGGGGATGAACCGCGAAAACATCGGGCGGGCCTAGCGACGTCGGGCCGCCGTCCTTTCGGCTTGGATGGCTACTGCTTCACGACGCCTTTGGTCGTCGCCTTCGGCGCGACGACCTTGGGCTTGGGGGTTTTCGGACCTGGGTCGACTACCAACGCGGCCGTGCACGAGCATTTGCCCGAACCGCAATTCAGGTCGCCCTTGCACATTTTCGAATGCCGCATGTCGGTGCAGTCGGCGGTCCCGGAGCAGGAGCAACTGCCTTGCCCGATCGTACCGGACTGACATTTGAAGCTCCATGCCGGATCGGCAGCAACGCCGGCCACAGCGAGCGATAAGACAAAAAGCGTCGTCGAGATGAGCTTGCGCATGAATACCTCCCGGTTCAATCGAGCGATGGAACCACGGAGCAGCAACGCCTTCATCTCCCGTGCGGGAGATGAATTGGCAAACCGGTAACGATCGTCAATGCTGTCCCTTCAGCACGACGAGATAGCCGCGTTCGACGCGAAGCCGGAACGCGATTTGCCCTGCGGTGCCGGGATCCTTGGAAACCTTGTCGATGACATAGCCGCTGGGATGCGAGCCAAGCCATTCTTCCGGTTTGTCGGTGGTTTCGAATGGCTTTTGCAACCGGGCCAGGAAGCCGACTTCGCCTTGATAGTCGAAAGCCACGGCCCAGTCCGCATCCTTTCGCTCGTCGACGAAGTTGGCGAGCGGCGTCAGGTCATAGCGTTTGAACGCGGTTGCCGATGCCACCGCGTGGCCGATGCCGAAAATGACAAGCATGACGACGGCCGAGCTTTTCAGCCTGGCGAGCGGGATCTCCGCCATGAAATACCCGAATAGGATGGTCACGAACGGCAACATCGGCACGACATAGTGGGGCTGCTTGCCGGATATCGCGCTGAATGCCAGCAACACGGCAACGAACGAGAACGACAGCAGGCGCAAGGCGCGCAGATCGGGCGACTTCGTCTCGATCAGGCTGCGTATCCGCGTGCGCAGCTTCAATCGCCATACCTCAGGTATAAAAATCCACGGTATGAACATGACCGGCAGCAGCAGCAGATAGAAATAGAACGGCCGGCCGTGCGAATTGCGCAAATTGCCGGTGACGCGCCCCGCCGATTGGTTCCAGACCAGATCGTAGACGAAACTGCCCTTTGTCAGGATGGTCGCCGGCACCAGCCAGATCGCCACCGGAATTAGCGCGGCGAGCACTGCCAGGCCCACTCCAGCGAGGAAGTTCGGTGTCGCCAGTCCCGCTCGCCGGTCGCGCCAGAACGGGTAGAACAGGATGGGCGCGCCGATATGGATGAGCACCACCGGGCCTTTCGTCAGCACGCCCATGCCGATGAACAACCCGGCCAGAACGGCCTGCCAGCGGTCGCCGCTCCGGGCAAAGGCAATCAACGACAACAGCGCGGCGAGCACAAAGACTGTCAGCAACAGGTCGAACAGGATCAGCGTCGAATAGATGACGAACACGCTGCTTCCGACGACCAGCCAGGGGACGCGCCGTGCGATGTCGTCGCGGCCGGGAAACAGGGTCCTTGCCAAAGCCGTCGTCAACCAGATGACGAGCGAGGAGGCGGCGAAGATGACCAGCATCGCCGCCGGCCGGCTGGCGCCGAAAATGCTCCAGACAAGGTCGATAAGCCAAAACAGCAGCGGCGGCTTCTGCAGATAGGGCGCGAAATTCATCGTCGGGACGAAGATCTGTCCGCTCAGATACATTTCCCAGGTGACGCTGAGATATCGCGTTTCGTCGACGGGCAGCAGTGGCCGGAAAGCGACCGCGATGACGATCAGCCCAAGCAGGAAGAGGTAGGGGAGCAGCCGCTCGGTAGATGTCGGTATCAAAGATCGAGATCCGCGCCAGAAACCATTTTCTTTCCAGCCGAGCATAGTGCCGCGTTTCTGGACCGCGAACGACCGCACCATGATTTTGGCCGAATTGCAACGATGCCGGTTTCGTTTTGCAGATTTTGCGGACGATGTTCTCAAAGGCTTGGAAAACTTACCGGCCGAGCCTTTTGGACCACCGCCGGTCCGGGGGATCTACGCAAATCAACTGGAGCGCAACGGCGGCGACAATTCGCGCATCAAGAGTTCGAGCTCGCGCTGATCGCCGGTACCGGTCTTGTCGAAGATCGTCGCCAGCTGCGACTTGACGGTGCCATCCGAGACGCCGCCGGCCGCGGCGATTTCCTTTCGCGTCAGGCCGGCGGCAACGTGACCGGCGACGCGCCTTTCTGCCGCGGTCAGTCCGAACAGCGCCGCAATGGCGTCCAGCGCCGGGATTGGTGCCGAACCGGCCGCGGCGATGAAGATAGCCGCGGCGGCGCGCTGCGAGATACGCGCCGAGATTTCACGCCGCGCCAGCGGCATGACATGGGCCACCGCCGGAACGGCCGTCTTGGCCAGCGGAATGTTGATGCCGCAAGGTCCGAGCGCGAATTCGTCGCGCGTGCCGAGCTGGACGGCACGGCCGATCGCGGCATTGGCGTTGGCATAGGTGAAGGAAAGCTGTCCGCGCACGCAAGCGACCGAGATGTTTTCGGCGAGCAGCGCTTCGGCTGTCGGGTTGGCGAAGATGATGGTCATGTCTTCGGCGACGATCAGCACGGGATGGTCAAGGCTTTCGATGATGGAACGGAAGATTTCGGCCTTGCGCCGCTCCGCCTCGAACAGGTCGCCGATGGTCACCGCGCGCCGCACATGCGGCGCCAGCAGGCAGACAAGCTCGAGGTCCTCGCTGGAAATCTGGCGCCTGTCCTTGTCGGTAACCACCATCAGCGTGCCGATCCGGGTCGGCCGCTTCATCAACGCCACCCAGAAGAAATCGTCCAGCCGGTTGGGTTGCACCCATTCGCGCACGATGCGGCTTTCGAGCCATCTCTGTCGCGTATCCGGACCTTGCAGGGCGTAGATCGAATCGACAGTGAACGGCACGTCGATCTCCATCTTGGGAACCGCCGCATAGAACGGCACTTGCGAGCCGTAGTCATGCTTCAACGGCTCAAGAACTGCGGGATCGCCGCAAGACACCGAAAACCGCGCGGAACTGCTGATCGTGTCGATGACGGCGAGCATGGCAAGCTGGCCTTCCGCCAGGCTGCAGATGGCCTCGAGTGTCGCTTGCCAGCGGCCGACGTCGGCAATCGAATCGTAGATCGCCTCAACGACCTGCGGCAATGCGCGACCGGCCGTGCCCGCCAGCGATGACATGAGCCCCTCTCATTTGCCGCCCTTGAGGCGACGAAGCATCAATTCCTAGAATAACGCTGCGTAAGGTTGCCAACAACCCATTTCATCTGCTTCGCGCGGACGCGAGGATCGCATGAACGTATAGTTTGCCCGCCAGCCATTTGCTCGTCGGTTGCGGCAAGACCCTTGCCTTCGCAATGCCGTGACGCCATAAGCAGGAACAGGCGCCGCGAGGACTTGCTACAAGGACTTGCCACGAGGATTTGGATGAAAACTTTCCTTCTGCAGTTTTTCACCTGGTGGAACAGCCAGACGCTGGGAACGCGCTTCCACACCTGGCGGCACGGCAAGATGGTCGGGCAGGACGAGGTCGGCAACGTCTACTACGAGGGCGGCGTCGATTCGGAAGGCCGCACCCGCCGCTGGGTCATCTACCGCGACTATTCGGAAGCCTCGGCGATTCCGCCCGGCTGGCATGGCTGGATCCATCACCGTGTCGACGTTGCGCCGCCAACGGAAGACTACAAGCCCCGCGACTGGCAAAAGCCGCATGTGCCGAACCTCACCGGCAGCCCCGCAGCCTATCGCCCGAAGGGCTCGGTGCTGACCAACCAGCATCGTCCGCAGGTGACGGGCGACTACGACGCCTGGACGCCCGGTTCGTGATCGATCGCCGCGACACGCGCGCGGTTCCCACAGGCACCGTCCCCACGGGCGCGGTCCTTTGTCGCCACAATTGCTGTTTAGCTGTTTGCTGATCCGACAGCAGCAACTAGCCTTGGCGTTAAGAGAATCACCCGGGCGCAAACCACCGGACCTTGCATGAGCATGTTCAGCCGAATTTTGACGGGCGGATCAACCGCGGTCGTTCTCGCTTCTATGGTGGCGCTTGCTGCTGCGCAGGAGTTGGCGCCGCCTGCGCCGGACGCGTCGGTGGCACCCGCAGCACCCGCAGTATCCGAGCGCATCACCAATCCCGTCGCTGAATTCGCCGGCATCGACAAGATCACCGGCCGGATCATCACCTTCGACGTCTATATCGACGAGACGGTGCAATTCGGCGCTTTGCAGGTGACGCCGCGCATCTGCTATTCGCGGCCGGAAAACGAAGAGCCGAAGACGGATTCGTTCGTCGAGGTCGACGAGATCACGCTCGACCGGAAAATCCGCCGTATCTTCACCGGCTGGATGTTTGCCGAAAGCCCCGGGATCAACGCCGTCGAGCACGCCGTCTATGATATCTGGCTGAAGGGCTGCAAGCAGAAGTCCGACGTGCCGGCACCCGCTGCCCCCAAAACCAACTAGAACCTGTCAGCGCGGCGGATACGGCGTCTTGCGGAACCGCCTTGTTGTCCGAGCGTTGGGGCTTCTCTAGGGAGGAGGTTGCCATGATGATGGCCAACAAAAGCGAGCTTCTCGACATCGAAAAGGGATTCTGGACCGGCGACGCCGACTATTTCAAGGCCAACGCCGACACCGAATGCCTGGTGGCCTTCCCGCAGATGGCGCGGGTGATGAGCAACGCCGATCTGGCCAAAACCGCGACGGAGCCGAAGCGCTGGCGCGAGCTCGACATCGACCTCAAGGGCATCATCGAGCCCGGCAGCGACATCGTCATGCTGACCTACGAGGCGCGTGCGACCCGGCAAAATGGCGAAGCCTATGCAGCACTGGTCAGTACCGGCTATGTCCACCGCGTCAATGGCTGGAAGATGATGTTCCATGCACAGACACCGCTGGTGACGGCGACCAAGGGCTGACCGGCCGGTAGAGCAATTCCAGGAAAAGTGTGAACGGTTTTCCGTGCGGAATTGCGTCAAAACACAAAATAGACCGGTTCGGCGTTTCCGTGAAACGATGAACCGTTCTAGATCACGGAAAAAACACAGCCTCGCCCTTTAGCGCCTCGGCCAGCATCTTCTCGTACTTGCCACGTGGCACGTCGATTGCGCCGAAACGTTTGAGATGCTCGGTCGTGAACTGCGTATCGAGCAGCGCAAAGCCGCGCGCCTTCAGGCGCTCGACCAGATGAACCAGACAGGCCTTCGAGGCGTCGGTCTCCCTGGCAAACATGCTCTCGCCGAAGAACACCCGGCCGAGCGACACCCCGTAGAGCCCGCCGACCAGCCGGTCGTCGTGCCAGGCCTCGACCGAATGGCAATGGCCCATCCGATGCAGCTCGACATAGGCTTCGCGGATTGGTGCGTTGATCCAGGTCGACCGCCGTTCCTCGCGTCTTTCGGCGCAGGCGTCGATCGTCGCCTCGAAATCGAAATCGATGCGGAATTCGAACAGATCCTTGCGGATCGTCTTCCTCAGGCTCTTCGGGATGTGGAAACCGTCGAGCGGAATGATGCCGCGCGTCTCCGGCCGCACCCAGAACACCTCGGGGTCATTGGCATTTTCGGCCATCGGGAAGACGCCGGAGGCATAGGCTTTGAGCAACAGGTCGGTCGGGATGCGATAGCCGGGTGCGTAGGGGCGGGTCATCGCGTCGCCCCTGTGTCACTCGCCTTTGGCCAGATATTTTTCCAGCCAGTGGATGTCGTAGTCGCCATTGGCGATGTCGGCGTTGCCGACGAGGTCGCGAAACAGCGGCAGCGTGGTCTTGATGCCGTCGACCACGAATTCATCGAGCGCGCGTCGCAGCCGCATCATGCACTCGACGCGGTTGCGGCCGTGCACGATCAGCTTGCCGATCAGGCTGTCGTAGTAGGGCGGGATCTTGTAGCCGGAATAGACGCCGGAATCGACGCGGATGCCGAGGCCGCCTGGCGTGTGGAAGTGGGTGATGGTGCCCGGCGAGGGGGTGAAGGTGCGCGGATCCTCGGCATTGATGCGGCATTCGATAGCATGGCCGTGGAAGCGGATATCTTCCTGGCGCACCGAAAGCCCGCCGCCCGAGGCGACGCGGATCTGCTCGTGCACGAGGTCGATGCCGGTAATCGCCTCGGTCACCGGATGTTCGACCTGCAGGCGCGTGTTCATCTCGATGAAATAGAACTCGCCGTTCTCATAAAGGAATTCGATGGTGCCGGCGCCGGAATAGCCGAGATCGGCGATCGCCTTGGCGCAGACGCCGCCAATATGTGCGCGCTCCTCGGCATTGAGCGCCGGCGAGGGCGCTTCTTCCCAGACCTTCTGGTGGCGGCGCTGCAGCGAGCAGTCGCGCTCGCCGAAATGCACGCCGCGCCCGGCGCCGTCGCCGAACACCTGCACTTCGATATGGCGCGGCTTCTGCAGGTACTTCTCGATATAGACGGCGTCGTCGCCGAAGGCGGCGCCCGCCTCCGAGCGTGCCGTCTGCAGCGCCACCTCGAGGTCGGCCTCGCTATGCGCCACTTTCATGCCGCGCCCGCCGCCGCCGGCCGACGCCTTGATGATCACGGGGTAGCCGATCTCGGCGGCAATGCGCTTGGCCTCCTTTTCCTCGGTGACCGCGCCGTCGGAGCCGGGTACCACGGGAATGCCGAGGCGCTTTGCGGTGCGCTTGGCCTCGATCTTGTCACCCATGATGCGGATATGGTCGCCGGTCGGGCCGATGAAGGTGATGTTGTGCGCTGCGAGGATGTCGGCGAACTTGGCGTTCTCCGACAAAAAACCGTAGCCGGGATGCACCGCGTCGGCGCCGGTGATCTCGCAGGCGGCGACGATCTGGTGGATGTTGAGATAGCTGTCGCGCGACGGCGGCGGGCCGATGCAGACGCTCTCGTCGGCGAGACGCACATGCATGGCGTCGGCGTCGGCGGTCGAATGCACCACCACCGTCTGGATGCCGAGCTCCTTGCAGGCGCGCAGCACCCTGAGGGCAATTTCGCCGCGATTGGCGATAAGGATTTTCTGGAACATCTTTCGCCTGTTCCCGGCTCTACTCGATCACGACGAGCGGCATGCCGTATTCGACCGGCTGCGCATCTTCGAACAGGATCGCCGTCACCATGCCGGCGCGCGGCGAGGGGATCTGGTTCATCGTCTTCATCGCCTCGATGATCAGCAGCGTCTGGCCTTCCTTGACCTTCTGGCCGATTTCGATGAACGGCTTGGCGTCGGGCGACGGTGCCAGATAGGCGGTGCCGACCATTGGCGAGGCGACGGCGTTCTTCGACACGTCGGGCGTCGCCGGCGCGGCCGCTGCCGCAGGCTGCGTTGCTGCCGGGGCATAGGCCGGCGGCGCTGCGGCGATCGCATGGACGGCCGGCGCCTGCCGCGAGACGCGCACCTTCAGATCGCCCAGCTCGACCTCGATCTCAGTGAGGTTGGTGTCGTTCAGTATGCCCGCCAGGTCGCGGATCAGCTGCTGGTCAACACCGTTCTTCTTTATCGACATTTTCGAGCCTTCTGTTTGTTGGCCGGTCATAGGCGTTCAGCCAGCGCCTGCAGCGCCAGCGTGTAGCCGAGCGGCCCGAACCCGCAGATCATGCCGACAGCGACCGGCGCGACCATGGAGACGTGGCGGAATGGTTCCCGCGCGTGGATATTGGAGAGATGCACCTCAGCGACCGGCAGCGGCGCGACGGCGCGGATGGCATCGTGAATGGCGATCGAGGTGTGGCCGTAGGCGCCTGGATTGATGACGATTGCGGCGGCCTTCTCGGCGGCCTCGTGGATCCAGTCGACGAGGTCGCCCTCATGGTTCGACTGGCGGAAATCGATCTCCAGCCCAAGTGCGGCACCCGCCTGCTTGCAGTCGTCGGCGATCGCCGCAAGCGTCTTGCCGCCATAGATGCCCGGCTCGCGCTTGCCGAGCGCGTTGAGATTGGGGCCGTTCAGGACGAAAACCGTTTTCAAAAAATGCCGACCTTTTTCCCGGCGCGGCTAAGCCGGCGCGCCGGACCCTCTATAATGGGCATAGACGCTGGCGAAAAGAGCGCAAGTGCGTTCTTTCGCCGTCCACAACAGCCGGAAAACGGCCCGCGCCGGAAACCCGCAGCCTGATCGAAACCCGAACGCTAATCAGAGTGCGGCCTTCGCCGCCTCGATCTTTTCGGCCAGCACTTCCTGGCCGAGCGCGCCGAACACAACCTCGTTGCCGACGACATAGGACGGCGTTCCGGTGATGGCGAGCTTGGTGGCAAGATCATAGGTCTTGGAGAAGGCCTCAGTGATGCTCGGGTCCTTCATCTTTTCGCGCAGCGCCGCCTCGTCGGCGCCGAGCGACAGCGCCACCTTGATTGCCGCCGCCTCGGTGGCGCGCCCCTGGCCGCCGAGCAGCGCGTTGTGGAATTCGCCGTATTTCTCCGGCTTCATCAAGTGGAAGGCCATCGAGACGACGCTCGCCTTCTGCGAATCAGGGCCGAGGATCGGGAATTCCTTGAGCACGAAACGCAGGTCCGGATCGGCCTTGGTCAGCGCGCGCATGTCATCGATGGCGCGTTTGCAGTAACCGCAATTGTAATCGTAGAACTCGACGATGGTGACCTTGCCGTTCGGATTGCCGACAACGCCGTCGAAGGCGGAGTTGAAAATCTGGTCCTTAGCGTCTTTGATGACGCCGAGACTGGCGACGCGCTGTTCTTCCTTCTGCTTGGCCTCGAGCGCCTGCTGGGCTTCCAGAAGCACTTCCGGGTTCTTCAGCAGATAGTCGCGGACGATGCCTTCGACTTCGGTGCGGTCGAGCTTGGTTTCCGAGGACGCCGTCTGGACAAGCTGCGCCGTGCCGGCCTTCGCCGTCTGCGGACTTCCGGCGACGAAGCCGAACGCCAGCATGGCGAGGGCGGCTGCCACTCCGGTAGTGCCCAGCAGAATTGCCTTGGTCATGATCCTCGATCCTCTAGCCTGTGTTCGGGTCCGCTCGGTTCGGCTGTGTCGCAGCGTGCGTCCGAAAGGTTCACTTCTTCTTACCTGATGGTGCGTAGTTTATAATGTCCTGCGCGCGAAGCCAGCCCGGCTCGCCCCGCTTCATGCTCTGCTGCGCCCGCATGGCGAAGATCTTCGCATTCTTGTAGTCGCCGGAATAGAAATGCCCTTCGGCGGTCGCAAGCTCGGCCGCCGGGATGTTGCCGAGTTCGCCATAGGCCTGTGCCAGATAGCGGTATCCGGCGGCGTTTTCGCGATCCCGCCCGAGGCCCGTGTTGATCTGCGCCACCGCCTTCTTCAGCGAATCCGGCGTGCCGATAGCCATCAGCGCCTGGCCGTACGAGACCGGCAGCAGCCCGGATCGCGCCGGATCGAGGCTGACCGACCTGGCATAGGCGTCCGCCGCATCCTTCGGCCTGTTCGCCTTCATCAGGATGTCGCCGCGCAATTCCTGGAAATAGGGATTTTTCGGCTGTTCCTTGATCAGTGCGTTGGTCTTGGTGAGCGCCGAGGCCAGATTGCCGAAGAGATAGGTCATCTGCGCGTCGCCATAGCGCGAGGCGAGACTGCCGGGGTTCTTGCGTATCAATCGCGACGCCGCGGCCTGTCCTTGCATATAGGCGGCGATCTTGATGCGCATCATGTCGTGGCGCTGCTGCAGTGTCGGTGGGTCGACCTTGTCGAGGTAAGGGCTCTGCTTCACCAGCACTTCGAGATTGGCGATACGCTCCTGCGGCATCGGATGGCTGATCTTGTAGGGATCGACTTGGGCGCCCGAGAGCGACAATGCATTCTGGAAACGGCTGAACGTCTTCAGCATGCCCATGCCGGACTGGCCGGTAGCATTGAGATAAGCGATTGCCGAGCGGTCGGCGGTCATCTCTTCGGTGCGCTGATAGGCGAGGATACTGCGTTGCGCCATCTCGCCGCCGCCGGCCATCACGCCCATGCCGGCCCCAGCGAGGCCGCGGCTATTGCTGGTGGCGCCGGCCACCATGGCGCCGGCGCCAAGCAGCGTCGCCAGGATTGCCATCGTCTTGGCGCGCTCGAGCTGTTCGCGCAACTTTTGCTGGTGTCCGCCGGCGATATGGCCGGCCTCGTGGGCGATGACCCCGATGATCTCGTTGGGGGTTTCGGCTGTCATCAGCGCGCCGGTGTTGATGAACATGCGGCGGCCAGCAACAAAGGCGTTGAAGCTCTGGTCGTTGACCAGCACGATGTTGATGGCGTCGCCCGATAAGCCGGCCGCTTTGAAGATCGGCCGTGCGTAATCCCGCACCAGCGCCTCGATCTCGGCATCGCGCACCACCGGCACATTCTGCGCAAACGCGTTGACCGAGCCAGCCATGGCTAGCACCGCGGCAAGCGAAAGCGTCGCGAAGGCGCGCGCTGTCCTGGCGATCGTCGATCTGGGTCGGCTTAACATGGCAGGTCCACTGGTAGACGAGCGGGCGAAGGATGAAAAGTCGGCACCTTAAAACTTACCGAACTTGTGATCCCCACATCAATCGGGCATTTGTGCGGCGCGGCCTGCATGGCCGGCACGTGCGGACAAGTGTGGTGGATTGAAAAATGGTTGTTTCGCTTTCGCGCCGCGGCGCCGTCGAGCCGTTCCACGCCATGGACATCCTGGCCGAGGCGAATCGGCTGAAGGCCAAGGGCGTGCCGGTCGTTTCCATGGCAGTCGGCCAGCCGTCCGACCCGGCACCGGCCGGGGTTCGCGAAGCGGCGGCGAGCGCCTTGAAAGCAGGCCGCATCGGCTATACCGACGCGCTGGGCCTCGCCGGCCTGCGCAAGGCAATCGCGGCCCATTATGGCGAGCATTACGGGCTTGACGTGCCGCCCGAGCGGGTAGCCGTTACCACCGGATCGTCGGCTGCCTTCAACCTTGCCTTCCTGGCGATGTTCGATCCGGGCGACCGCGTCGCCATCGCCGCGCCGGGCTATCCGGCCTATCGCAACATCATGGCTGCGCTCGGCATCGACATCGCCGAGATCGAGCTCGGCGGCGCCGCCTATCTTCATGCCGAGCACCTGAAAGCCGCGCACCGCGAAAAACCGCTGAAAGGCGTGCTGTTCGCCAGCCCGGCCAATCCGACCGGCGCGGTCATTCCCGCCGGCGATCTCGAGGCGCTGGTCGAGACGGCGCGCGAGCTTGGCATCGCCGTGATCTCAGACGAGATCTACCACCGGCTGGCCTATGCGGCGCCCGACACGACTGCGCTGTCTTTCGGCGCGGACGTGACGGTGATCAATTCCTTCTCGAAATATTATTGCATGACCGGCTGGCGCATCGGCTGGATGGTGCTGCCGCAGGATTTGGTGCGGCCGATCGAGCGCATCGCCCAGAGCCTCTACATCTCGCCGCCCGAACTGTCCCAGATTGCCGCGATCGAAGCGTTCAAGGCGACAGAAGAGCTGGAGGCGGTGAAGGCGCGTTACGCCTGGAACCGCGAGCTCTTGATGCAACGCCTGCCGGACCTCGGCTTTGCGCTTGCTGCGCCCATGGACGGCGCCTTCTACGCCTTCTGCGACGTCACCCGGCACACCAACGACAGCATGGCGTTTGCGCGCAGGATGCTTGCCGAGGCGCATGTGGCGGCGACGCCCGGCCGCGATTTCGATCCGCTGCAGGGCCATCGCACGATGCGCTTTTCCTACGCCGGCAGCCACGACGACATGGTCGAGGCGATGGCGCGTATCGAACGCTGGCTGAAGTAGCGGGGACGACGATGCCGGAGCTTGAACAGGCGCCGCAACGCGGACAGGCGCCCCAACTTGGACAGGCGCCCCAGCTTGAACAGGCACTGCGCGAGGTTGCCGCCGAAATGGCGGAGCGTGCCGATCGCGGCGACGTTGCCAGCTATATTCCGCAGCTGAGCAAGATCGACCCGAAAAAATTCGGCATTGCCGCGGTGACCAATGACGGCCGCGTGCTGACCGCGGGCGACGCCGACGAGGCATTTTCGATCCAGAGCATCTCAAAGGTATTCACGCTGACGCTGGCGCTCGGCAATGTCGGCGACGCGCTATGGCAACGGGTCGGACGCGAACCGTCGGGCAATCCGTTCAACTCGATCGTCCAGCTCGAGCACGAGAACGGCATTCCGCGCAATCCGTTCATCAATGCCGGCGCCATCGTCGTTTCAGACATCCTGCTTGCCGGCCATCAGCCGCGCGAGGCGATCGGCGAGATCCTGCGCTTCATCCAGTTCCTGGCCGATGACGACACGATCATCATCGATCGCGAGGTCGCGGCGTCCGAACGTGCCACCGGCTTTCGCAATTTTGCGCTTGCCAATTACATGAAATCGTTCGGTAATCTCAATCACGCGCCGGAACTGGCGCTGGGCGTTTATTTCCACCATTGCGCGATCGCCATGAGCTGCCGGCAACTCGCCCTGGCCGGGCGCTTTCTCGCCAATGGCGGCAACAATCCGGCGACCGGGCATTCCGTCGTCTCGGCCGAGCGCGCCCGCCGCATCGGCGCGATGATGCTGACCTGCGGCCATTATGACGGCTCCGGCGACTTCGCTTTCCGTGTCGGTATTCCCGGCAAGAGCGGCGTTGGCGGCGGCATATTGGGGATCGTGCCGGGCGTCGCCTCGCTTGCGGTGTGGTCGCCTGGCCTCAATGCCAATGGCAATTCCAGGCTGGGCTCGATCGCGCTGGAGAAACTGGCGAAGATGATGAACTGGTCGATCTTCGCGCCATAGTGCCTGTCGCCTGGAATTGGCACGAAGAAATCCCGCGCAGCCAGTCAGCAGCGCGGGATTCTTTTAATCAGAAAGTCTGGCTAATACACGGAAAAGCTTAGAAAAAGCCCTTCCGCTGCCACCAGCCGGCACGCTTCGGCTTGTCCTCGGCCTTTGCTTCCTCGGTCTTTGCCTCGTCGGGGACGATCGAGGAGACGACCGGCACGACCGGAGCATCCACCGGTGCGGGTTTGCGCCGCGACGGCCGGGCTTTCGGCGTTTCCTTGCCAGCCGCCACTTCGGTCTCCTGCCGAACCGGCGCAGCGGTCTCGCCGGAAGCCACCGCCGCGGCTTCGGCGGCCGATGTCTCGGCGCCCGCAATCTCGGCAACTGCTTCCGCCGCGGCCTTCTTCGGCTTGGCGGCGCGGCGCGGCTTCTTCGGCTTTTCGGCGCTCGGCGTGTCGTCGTTCGCCGGAGCACGCACCGCAAGCTCTTCGGCCGGCGGCGCGCCTTCCGGCTCGGCGGTCACGGGCTCTGCTTCCAATACGGCACCTTCTGTCATGCCGGCCGGCTCGCCGGCGCTGGCTTCGACGCCGTCCTCACCGTCTTCACGGCGATTGCGCTTGCCGCCGCGCTTGCCGCGCCGGCGCTTCTTGCCGTGACCGTCGTCCGCCGCTTCCGCAGTTTCGGCAACACCGGCCGGCGCTTCACGTTCCGCTTCCGCGCCTTGCTCGGCGGCGGCTACGAGGGCATCGTCGGTCGGCGCCGAAACGGAAGCACCTTCCCCGGCAGCGGCCTGTTCACGATCCCCGTGTTCACGATCCCCGTGTTCGCGATCCCCGTGTTCGCGATCCTTGCCGCCGCGCCGTCTGCGGCGCTTGCGGCGCTTGCGATCGCGGCCTTCGCCGTCCTCGCCGGACCTTGGCTGCTGCGGCTGCTGGGCAGGGCGTGGCTGCTCAGCCTGCACCGGTGCCTCCTCTTCCTCCTCGATGACGATCTCGTCCTCGGGTTCTTCCGGCTCGACATAGGCCGGGAACGTGCGGGCCTCGACAAAGCCTTCCGGCTTTTCGGCCAGCGCGCCGCGGAAGATGGCATAGTGTTGTGCACCGACCGTGTCATCGGCTTCGATGGTGATGGTCACGCCGAAGCGGTGCTCGAATTCCACCAGCGTGCCGCGCTTGTGATTGAGCACATAGAGCGCGGTCGCTGCCGGCGTCCGCACCGTGATGTGGCTGCGCGAATCCTTGAGCAGGAATTCCTCGATTGCCCGCACCACCATCAGCGCAACCGACGAATCGGAGCGCACATGGCCGGTGCCGCCGCAATGCGGGCAAGGCTTCATCGTCGATTCCAGCACGCTGGCACGGATGCGCTGGCGCGACATCTCCATCAGCCCGAAATGCGAGATGCGGCCGACCTGAATGCGGGCGCGGTCGTTCTTGAGGTGATCCTTCAGCCGCTTCTCGACGGAGCGGTTGTTGCGGTTCTCCTCCATGTCGATGAAGTCGATGACGATGAGGCCGGCGAGATCGCGCAGCCTCAATTGCCGGGCGACTTCCTCGGCGGCTTCCAGATTGGTGTGAAGCGCGGTGTCCTCGATCGAGTGCTCCTTGGTGGAACGGCCCGAATTGACGTCGATGGCGACCAGCGCTTCCGTCTGGTTGATGATGATGTAGCCGCCGCTCTTCAGCGTCACCTGCGGCTGCAGCATGCGGTCGAGCTGCGCTTCGATGCCGTTGCGCACAAAGATCGGCGTCGTGTCGCGGAACGGCTGAACCACCTTGGCGTGGCTCGGCATCAGCATGCGCATGAAGTCCTTGGCCTCGCGGTAGCCTTCTTCGCCGGAAACCAGGATCTCGTCGATATCCTTGTTGTAGAGGTCGCGCACCGACCGCTTGATCAGGCTGCCTTCCTCATAAACCAGGGCAGGGGCCGTGGATTGAAGCGTCAGATTGCGGACATTTTCCCAAAGCCGCATCAAATATTCGTAGTCGCGCTTGATCTCTGCCTTGGTGCGGCTTTCGCCGGCCGTACGCAGGATGACGCCCATGCCTTGCGGCACTTCGAGATCGGCGACCACTTCCTTCAGCCGCTTGCGGTCTTGCGCATTGGTGATCTTGCGCGAAATGCCGCCGCCGCGCGCCGTGTTCGGCATCAGCACCGAATAGCGGCCGGCCAGCGACAGGTAGGTGGTCAGCGCCGCACCCTTGTTGCCGCGCTCTTCCTTGACGACCTGCACCAGCAGGATCTGCCGACGCTTGATCACTTCCTGGATCTTGTACTGGCGGCGCACCGGCTTGCGGCGGTTGCGCACTTCTTCCAGCGCGTCTTCGGCGCCGACCGATTCGACCTCGTGATCGTCCGAATGCGAGGATTGCACCTCCTCCAGCATGCCGCGATCATTGTCTTCGGACGTCGCTTCGCCGCTCGTCTCGGCCCCGCCTGTCTCGACCTCCCTTGTCTCTACTTGCGGGACGGCTTCCGAGATTACGTCGGCGTCGACGCTGGCAGCGATGGAACTGGATCCGCCTTCGGACGGCTCGGTCTCGCCGCTATCGGCGACTTCATCACTCTGTCCGGCGGCATCCTCGCTCTGTCCGACAGTATCGGACATGGTGTCGCCGCCGTCGGCAGCGGCATCCAGGTTCTCTGCGACGGCATCTTCGCCGCTCTCGCCATTCTCACCGTCGGACGCGCCTGCCTCGCGCCTGTGCTCGCCGCGGTCGCGGCTCTTGCCGCCACGCCGGCGTCCGCGCTTGCCGCGGTCGCGGCTCTGGCGGTCGTCGCCCTCGGCGGCTTCCTCGTCCTCTTCGTCCTGGGCTTCCTGTGCTTCCGCACGCAGCAGCGCCTGACGGTCGGCGACCGGAATCTGGTAATAGTCGGGGTGTATTTCACTGAAGGCGAGGAAACCGTGACGGTTGCCGCCATATTCGACGAAGGCTGCCTGGAGGGAAGGTTCGACGCGCGTTACGCGGGCGAGATAGATGTTTCCTTTGAGCTGCTTCTTGTCCTGGGATTCAAAGTCGAATTCTTCAATACGGTTACCGCGAACGACGACAACGCGTGTTTCCTCCGGGTGGGAGGCGTCTATCAGCATTTTGTTGGGCATTATTTCGTTTCCCCCCGGCAGCCGTCGGCCGCAGCTTGCGGGGCAATGCCCGCTGCCGTGGACCTGGAACATGGGTGCCGGACAATTGAACGTCCGCCGGCCGCTGCCTGAGCGCCATGGCGGTGCCGCCCGCAGCCGTAGTGGCGCGGTTTGTTGCGGACCTTTCCATGATTGCGCTTGAAGCCATCGTAACCAGCAGAACCTTTTGAACCAAAGCCCGGGAAAAACCGGACCAGCTTGTTTGCTCATACAGAGCCGGCGCGGGACAATCCCGGCCGTTTTGCTCACGCAGGCGATTCCCCCGCCACGGGAGCACGCCTGCGAAAATCGTCGCGATCACCGATGCCTTCTTCGCCTGAAGCGAAAGGAGCCGTCTTGCGTCTGACCTGTAGCAGGAAGCTGCGGAGGAGGACGGTTCCAGGATTGCAGTGATCCACCATCGCTTTTATGATTTGGCGGGTTGGAAGGCAACCCCGATTCCCGACGCCGGCAAAAAGCCGTTCCGCAACGGAAGCCCAGGTTCCAAGCCTTCCATGAAAAGGCTTGGTTAACCTTCTCTGGATACCAATCGTTAATCGAGTTCGCGGCCTGCCGGCACTTTGACAAGCAATAGGGCACTTTGACGAACGATCGGGCATGACGCCAAACAGGAGCGACTGGTAGAAAGATGGGACTGGCAGGCTTCGCAGACAAGGGCCGTCATCATGGAGGCTGGTTGTTCCGCACCGCCTGCCTGCTGCCGCTGATCCTGGCTTGCCTAGTCTTTCCGCCACTTTCGCGTGCTGCCGACGTACCGATCGGCGCCACAAGCTACAAGATGGCCGGCGATGCCACCAAGATGCGCATCGTCATCAATTTCGACCGCGATCCCGACATCAAATGGTTCCTGCTGCGCGGCCCCAATCGTCTGGTCATCGATCTGCCGGCCACGAGATTCGCCCTAAATGCCAAGGATGTGAAGCCGCGCGGCCTTGTCCGCGTCGTGCGTTACGGCGGACTCGGCGAGGGAAAATCGCGGCTGATTCTCACCGGCAAGGGACCGTTCGCCGTCGACAATCTCGACGTGCTGAAGAACGATGACGGCAGTGGCTACCGCATCGCCATCGACATGTCGGCGGCGTCGCAGCGGGAATTCGATGCAGCGCTCGCCAATCAGGCGCTGACCACCGGCTCGACAGTCTCTGCCGACAAGGCCGGCAGGGTCGGTACCGGGCCGGTCTCCAATCCGGGCCATCGTTTCACCGTCGTCGTCGATCCCGGCCACGGCGGCATCGACGGTGGTGCCGAGGGCCTGAACGGCACTGTCGAGAAGAACGTGACGCTCGCCTTTGCCATGGAACTGCGCGACAAGCTCACCGCCAGCGGCAAATATGACGTGTTCCTGACGCGCGAAACGGACGAGTTCCTGCGGCTCGACGATCGCGTGCGCATTGCTCGCCAGCATGAGGCCGACCTGCTCATCTCGATCCATGCCGACACGATCAGCCTCAAGGGCATTCGCGGCGCAACCGTCTACACCGTGTCCGACAAGGCTTCCGATCCCGAGGCACAGGCGCTTGCCGACCGTGAAAATCTTTCCGACCAGTTCGCCGGCATGGAGATCAAGGACGACAGCAAGGAAGTGACCGATATCCTGATCGACCTGATCCGCCGCGAGACGCATAATTTTTCGATGAGCTTCGCGCACACTCTTGTCGGCCAGCTTTCCACCAGCGTCGGCCTGATCAACAACCCGCAGCGTTCTGCCGGCTTCAAGGTGCTGAAGGCGCCGGACGTTCCGTCCGTGCTGGTCGAACTCGGCTATCTGTCGAACGCCAAGGACGAAGCGCAGTTGCTCAGCGCCGATTGGCGCAACAAGGCGACCCAAAGCATAACCAACGCCGTTGCACTGTTTGCTTCGGCCAAGAGCGGAACGGGGGCCGGAGGCTGAAATGCCCGCCGGCGCCCACAACCTGAGGCAGCGTTGCACGGCGACAACACCCTGTGCTTTTATTTCCGGCATTCGAAACCGAAATTCCACGCTGCCGTATTTTGCCCACATGGTCGCGACATGGCTTTTGCGATTACGGGTTGGGATCGTCCCGAAAGCTTGCGCGAAGGGCGGCTTCGTTTAGGAAATTCCCGAACCAAGGACTGGAGCGGGTATGATTCGTCTCATTGGCTATTTCTTCGGCATCGGCACGACGCTGGCCCTTTTGGTCGCGGCGGGCGTGGCGATCTATATCGGCCATTTGTCGAAGGACCTGCCCGATTACGAGGTGCTGGCCAAATACGAGCCGCCGGTGACGACCCGCATCCACGCGTCGGATGGCGCGCTGATGGCCGAATATGCGCGTGAGCGGCGGCTTTATCTGCCGATTCAGGCGATCCCGGATCGAGTCAAGGCGGCCTTCCTGTCGGCCGAGGACAAGAACTTTTACAATCATCCCGGCATCGACGTGACCGGCCTTGGCCGCGCCATTGTCGTCAACCTGCAGAATCTTGGCTCGGGAAAGCGCCAGGTCGGCGCCTCGACCATCACCCAGCAGGTGGCGAAGAACTTCCTGTTGTCTTCAGACCAGACCTACGAGCGCAAGATCAAGGAGATGATCCTCGCCTTCCGCATCGAGCAGGCCTATTCGAAGGATCGCATTCTCGAGCTCTATCTCAACGAGATTTTCTTCGGTTTCGGTGCCTATGGCGTCGCCGGTGCTGCGCTCACCTATTTCGACAAATCGGTGAACGAGCTCACCGTGGCCGAGGCTGCCTATCTTGCCTCTCTGCCGAAGGGGCCGAACAACTATCATCCCTTCAAGCATGCCGATCGCGCCTTGGAGCGCCGCAACTGGGTCATCGACCAGATGGTCGAGAACGGTTACGTCACCCATGAAGAAGGCGAGAAGGCCAAGGCCGAGCCGCTCGGCGTCACGCCGCGCCGCACCGGCAACTATCTCTTCGCCGGGGAATATTTCACCGAGGAAGTGCGTCGCCAGATCATCGCGCGCTACGGCGAGAATGCGCTCTACGAGGGCGGCCTTTCCGTCCGTACCACGCTCGATCCGAAGATGCAGTTGATTGCCCGCAAGGCCATGCAGAACGGTCTCATGAAGTTCGATACGCTGCGCGGCTACCGCGGGCCGGTCACGAGCATCGATGTTTCCGGCGACTGGGGCGTGCCGCTGGGCAACGTCAAGCGACTGGAGGACGTGCCGGAATGGTCGCTTGCCGTCGTGCTCGATAGCTCGGCCACCGGCCTGTCCATCGGCCTGCAGCCGACGCGCCAGATCTCCGGCGAAATCGTCAAGGACCGCCTCGAAGGCACCGTCAGCAAGGAAGACATGAGCTTCGCCATGCGCCACGTGGTCGACGGCAAAACCGTCAAGGCGAAGTCGCCGGCCGACGTGCTGAAGCCGGGCGACGTGATTTTCGTGCAGAGGAACGACGGCTCGGACAACAGCTACAGCTTGCGCCAGGTTCCCGAAGTGGAAGGCGGCCTGATCGCCATGGATCCGCATACCGGACGCGTCCTGGCCATGGTCGGCGGTTTCTCCTATGCGCAGTCGGAGTTCAACCGGGCGACGCAGGCCATGCGCCAGCCGGGGTCGTCGTTCAAGCCGATCGTTTATTCGGCCGCCCTCGACAATGGCTATACGCCCGCCTCTGTGATCATGGACGGGCCGATCACCATCCAGAGCGGCAACACGACCTGGACGCCCAAGAATTACGACGGAACGGTGGCCGGTCCGGCGACCTTGCGCTCCGGCATCGAGAAATCGCGCAATCTGATGACGGTGCGGCTTGCCAACGACATGGGCATGAAACTGGTCGTGGAGTATGCCGAGCGTTTCGGCGTCTACGACCATCTCGCGCCGTATCTGCCGATGGCGCTGGGTTCCGGCGAGACGACGGTGATGCGCATGGTATCGGCCTATTCGATCATGGCCAATGGCGGCAAGTCGATCAAGCCGTCGCTGATCGACCGCATCCAGGACCGCTACGGCAAGACCGTCTTTAGGCAGGACGAACGCGGCTGCTCAAACTGCAACGCCGCAGAATGGCAGAACCAGCCAGAGCCGGAGTTGGTCGACAATTCCGAGCAGGTGCTCGATCCGATGACCGCCTACCAGATCACATCGATGATGGAGGGCGTCGTTCAACGCGGTACCGGCGCCACCATCAACGAACTCGGCCGTCACATCGCCGGCAAGACCGGAACGACCAATGACGAAAAGGACGCCTGGTTCATCGGCTATACGCCGAACCTCGTTGTCGGCCTTTATATGGGCTACGATCAGCCGAAAGGTCTTGGCAAGGGCGCGACCGGCGGCGGCCTTGCTGCGCCGATCTTCAAGGATTTCATGCGCGTAGCGCTGGACGGCACGCCCAATGTCGACTTCAAGGTTCCCGAAGGCATGAAGCTGATTGCGATCAATCGCAAGACCGGCATGCGGGCCAACGAGGGTGACGCCGGAACCATCATCGAAGCCTTCAAGCCGGGTACCGGTCCCGCCGACAGCTATTGGGTGATCGGCATGGGTGCGGACGGCTCCAACGCCACCGGCGGGGCGCTGTCGCCGCAGGCCAACCAGGCTATCCAGTCGGGCGGCGGCGGGCTCTACTGACAATCGTTACATCCGGTCGGGCCGGCTTGACGATCATGGTCGAGCCGGCCCATCCCGCTTTACAGGGGCCGGTGCTTTACAGGGGACATTGCCGTCCCTATGTATCGCGCCACCAAACCGCCATTCAGCAACAGGACAGAACAGCCAGCCATGCGCGCGGAAACGCAAAATATTGTCGACGAGATCAGGCAGGCGATCACCCTGCTGAGGAGGCATCTTTGACTGGGACCAGGCCATAAAGCGGCTTGAGTACCTGAATGTCCGCGCCGAGGATCCGAGCCTCTGGAACGAGCCGTTGGAAGCGCAAAAGCTGATGCGCGAGCGTCAGGGCCTCGAGGAAGGCATTGCCGCGGTCAAAGGCCTCACCCAGGCTCTGGAAGACAATATCGGCCTGATCGAGCTTGGCGAGGAAGAGGGCGACGAGGGCGTCGTCGCGGAGGCCGAGGCGGCGATCCGCTCGATGCGCGGCGAGGCCAAGGCGCGCCAGATCGAAACGCTGCTGTCGGGCGAGGCGGACGCCAACGATAGCTATCTGGAAGTCCATGCCGGCGCCGGCGGCACCGAAAGCCAGGACTGGGCCTCGATGCTTCTGCGCATGTATACGCGCTGGGCCGAGCGCCGCCGCTTCAAGGTCGAGGTGCTGGAAGTGCATGACGGCGAAGAGGCCGGCATCAAGTCAGCCACGCTGCTGATCAAGGGCCACAACGCCTATGGCTGGCTGAAGACGGAATCCGGCGTGCATCGTCTCGTGCGTATTTCGCCCTATGACAGCAATGCGCGCCGCCACACCTCCTTCGCCAGCGTCTGGGTCTATCCCGTCATCGACGATACGATCGACATCGACGTTTCCGAATCTGACGTCCGTATCGACACGTATCGTTCTTCGGGATCGGGCGGCCAGCATGTCAACACCACCGATTCGGCGGTCCGCATCACCCATCTCGCCACCGGCATCGCGGTTGCCTGCCAGGCGGAGCGCTCCCAGCACAAGAACAAGGCTAAGGCCTGGGAAATGCTGCGCTCGCGGCTTTACGAGGAAGAGCTGAAGAAACGCGAAGCGGTGGCGAACGCCACCGAAGCGTCGAAGAGCGATATTGGCTGGGGCCACCAGATACGGTCCTACGTGCTGCAGCCCTATCAGCTGGTGAAAGATCTGCGCACCGGCGTCGAGAGCACCAGCCCGTCGAGCGTGCTCGACGGCGACCTCGACGATTTCATGGAGGCCTCGCTGTCGCAGCGCATCGAGGGTGGCGCCGGAGAAACGGTGGCCGACATCGACTGAAGGCGGGCACCAACCCGGCAATTTCAATCCATCACGCGAGAGTTACGGCCACGGCGCGAGAGTGACGAGTTCTCAGCTTGAACTTACCTGTCGTTCTACAACTTTGTTTTTCATCAGAATTTCCAAAATCGATTTCCGCTTTTGACGCGAATGCTTCGAGCCTGCCGGTGCCGAGCCCGGAACCACTGCGAGCCGAATTCCGTTATTGGCAACCCTCGCTGCCGGGGGTGATCGTACCAGTCTCGTCAACCCGGCCGGCAGGCTGGTTCCGGCCGCAGAGGTCGGCGTTCGGTTTGCGACAGCAATTCCTTGCGCCGACCAAGGAATCAGCCCAGCATCCAAGCGCTGGGGAGGAAAAAAGCATTTATGGCCGGGCGCGGCGTATCTGCGACCTGACGATCCGGCCACTGGGAAGACACGTTCCGGGAACGGGCAAGCGAGATGCTTGACAACCGTTGATAGGAACTGCGCCCATGCCTGCTCTTACAACCAGACCGGCCCATGCCGTTCACACGGCGCGCCGATTTCTGAATTCCCTTGTCGCGGCAGTGGTTTTGATAGCTGCCGCGATGCCATTCGCGGCGCCTGCTCTGGCGCATGATGCCAAGCCGACCGCGGCCATGCCGCAAGGCTGGAGCTATCCGTTCTCCTGCTGCTCGGGCTATGACTGCCGCGAGGTTGCGCCGATATCTATCGGCGAGCGCCCCGAAGGCTATGTCATCAAGGGGACAGGCGAAGTCGTGGCCTATAGCGACAAGCGCATCAAGAATTCGCCCGACGGCGCATATCACTGGTGCTCGGTCGCCGGCGCCAATGACGGAAAGACCATCTGTCTGTTCGTGCCGCCATCGTCCTATTGATGCATGTCGCCCCCAAAAGCTTGCCCTTGGGCTTGACCCGAGGGTGTGCAGGGTTTTTGGGATCGACACGCCCTCGATTGGGTTACAACACTTTTGAAACTGCGCATTGCAGACGACAGATCTGCTGACGGAGAGTTGTCAGGAGCGTTTCTTTATGGTGCCTTGCCGTAGGGGCGGCGGGCATTGTGAGGGACTAATCCATGACCATCAAGGCAAGCTGCCACTGCAAGGCGACGACGTTCGAGGTTTCGCAAGCGCCGCAGACGGTGACGCGATGCACCTGTTCCTTCTGTTCGAAACGCGGGTCGTTGTGGGCCTATTACCCGCCATCGCAATTCAGGCTTACCAGCCCGCCCGAGAATGTTTCGTTCTACCGATGGGGATCGAAAACCATAAAACACGGTTTTTGCGCCACCTGCGGCTGCGGCACCTTCACCGAAACGCCGGACTGGTCGACGGGCGAGCCGAATTTCGACAATCCGAAGATCAGCGTGAATTCGCGGCTGTTCGACTATTTCGATCTCGACAAGGTCGAAGTGGTGGTCATCGACGGCAAGAACCTCTGGTAGACGGTCGAATTGCGGTGGTCGCGCGAGCCGCTGGCAGCCGGGTGGAATGAGCCGGGGAAAGCGGCGGCAGCGGCTTTTGCTGGTCCGCTTTTCGCCGCATTTCATGTTACAAGTCGCTGGAAGGGCTGATGCGGTACGCCGTTGCGCGGCCGTGGAATGGAGAGGGACCACCATATGAAAAAGATTGTGCTCGCCGTCGTGGCGACGGCTGTGCTTGTGAGCGCATGCACCACCGATCCCTACACCGGCGAGCAGAAGGTTTCCAACACCGCTGCCGGCGCCGGTCTGGGAGCGCTGGCGGGTGCCGGGCTCGGTATGCTTGCCGGCGGCAACGACCGCCGCAACGCGCTGATCGGCGCCGGCATCGGTGCGCTTGCCGGCGGCGCCATCGGCGCCACCATGGACCAGAACGAGGCCGAACTGCGCCGGCAGCTTGAGGGCACCGGCGTCAGCGTCACCCGCACCGGCGACCAGATCATCCTCAACATGCCGTCCGACATCACCTTCAACGTCGACCAGGATGCGGTGAAGGCTGGTTTCTATCCGGTGCTGAATTCGGTTGCCCTTGTGCTGAAAAAGTTCCGGCAGACCACCGTCGACGTGTTCGGCCACACCGACTCGACCGGCGGCGACGAGCACAATTTCGACCTGTCGCAGCGCCGCGCCCTGGCGGTCGCCAACTATCTGTCCGGGCAGGGCGTCGATTCCCGCCGCTTCGCCGTCACCGGCTTCGGCAAGACGCGTCCGATCGCCTCCAACGCGACCGCTGCCGGCCGGGCTCAGAACCGCCGCGTCGAGATCCAGCTGTCGCCGCTCACCTGAGGCAAGCGCATGAACCGAGAGCGGCTCCGTACGGGGCCGCTCTAATGGTTATGCCGGACCGCCGGCCGCCGGCGCGCTGCGTTTGTGATATCAGGACCGGGCCGGCTGATCGACAATCGCGGCAACGATCCGGCGCACGATCGGAAGCACAATCAGCAGGCTGGGAAACGCAACAAGCCATGAAGCGCCCCATGCATAGCTCCAGGCCGCAATAAACCCGTCCGTCCAGCCTGCGCCGATTGCCGTCGAAACCGCCGAGACAATCGAGGACATCAGAATCGAAAGAACCAACGGCATCACCACCGCGCCGTAGGAGGGCGGCAGCTTTCTCAATTTGAAGGCTCGGTCCGGTGATGCTTGCATCGAAATCTCCTAATCAGAAAGTGTGCGTAAGCGTTATTGTGAGGACGATCAGGCGGCATGTGCCACCGGCAGCGCCAATTCCCGAATGAAGCTTCGCAGCGAACGCGGCTCGCGGCCAAGCGCGGCGCGCAACGCCAGGCTGTTCCCGCCGAGGCCGTATTTGGCGTAGTGGGTGTGTACTTTGGCCAGCATCTGCAACTGCCGGTCGGTATAGGGAAGGCGGGCTTTCGCCGCCCAGTCCTGAAATGTCGGCTCGCCTGCTGAAACCGGCCGGCCAAGCGCCTCGCTGATCATGGCAACGACCTCTTCGCGGCTGTGCATACCGTCGGCGCACAGCTCGAGGGTCGCATAGGACAAACGCGTTTCGGTCAGTGCGATCGCTGCCACTTCAGCCACGTCGCGATAGTCGACGCGGGCCAGCTTCGCCGTCTTTGGAAACGGCTCGGCGAAAACGCCATGCTCGACGACGGACGGCCAGGCCGCCGCGATATTTTGCATGAAATTGGCCGGGTGCAGAATGGTGTATTCCATGTTCGTCGAATAGAGGGCAGCTTCGACCGGTACCTTGCTTGCATGGTTTTCCAGCCTCGTATTGGTGGGCTGGATCACAGATGAGAAGACGAATTTCCGAACGCCTGCACGCGCCGCTGCCTCAACCATGGCAACCCCCATGGCGGCTTCGTCGGGAGCAAAGGCCGGTCCGATGTGGAAGACACCGTCGACACCTTCGACGGCCTGTTCAAGGCTTTGATGGTTGCGCAGATCCCCGATCGCGATCTCGGTTGCGCCGGCTTTCCGGGCTTTTTCGGCAGCCGCGGCGTCACGAACAAGCGCTCTAACCCTGGCATTGCGGCGGGCGAGTTCAGGCACCACCAAACCGGCAACGCGGCCTGCGGCGCCTACGACCAGGACGGTTGGACTGGGTGTTCGCATGACGATCTCCTTCCCTCGAGTCTGCCTTTCGGCCTGTGCAGGGAAGATAAAATCTAGCGAACTGCGTTACAATTGATCGATGTGGCGATAGTTTATCCCGATTTTCGGGAGAAATACGCGATGAGCCGGATAGATGATTTCGAAGCCTTCATTGCCATTGTCGAGCATGGCAGCCTGACGGCTGCCGCACGCCGGCTGAACCGCTCACTGCAGTCGGTCAGTCGGTCTTTGGCGACATTGGAGGAATCCATCGGGGTCGAGCTTCTGCACAGGACGACGCGCCGCTCGACGCCGAGCGAAGCCGGTGCGGCCTTTTTCCAACGCATCAAGCCCGCCATCGAGGAAATAAACGAAGCCAGGCTTCAGGCGGCCAACCGACGATCCGAGCCGTCCGGCATCCTGCGTGTGAGTGCCCCGGTTCTGTTCGGCCCGGATTTCCTGATGCCGGTCATCGCCGACTATATGCGGACATATCCCCAGGTTGAGGTTGACCTCCAGCTTTCCGATGAATTTGTCGATCTGGATGCCGTGGGTCTCGATCTGGCGGTCCGGATCGGCGATTTGCCGGATTCCAGTCTACGGGCGAAGCGGCTGGGGGCGTTGCGGCGCGTCGTGTTCGGCGCACCTGCCTACTTTCGGCAACGCGGCCGACCGGCCCATCCGCTTGAATTGCGTGAGCATGAATGCATCGTACGAACTGTTGACGGCCGCCCGGGCGAATGGATGTTTCAGATTGAAGGCAAGCCCCGGCCGGTGAAGGTCGCGGGCACCTTCCGGTCCAATTTGATGATATCGATCTATGCAGCCGCGGTTCACGGCTTAGGTCTGGGCTACTCCCCGCTTTGGCAGGTAAAACACCTGGTGGACGATGGCCGCCTGGAACTGGTTCTGACCGAATTCGAGCCGGTGCCGGTGCCGATACACGCCGTGTGGCCGGAAGGCAGGTCGTCCTCGGCCAAAGTACGCGCTTTTCTGGACCTGTTGGCATCTCGCCTGGAGCTCAGGAACCTTTAGGGCCCAAACCAAACTGAGCGCCGATCTTACCTCATCGATATCAAGTTCGTGATCAGAACTGCCTTGACGGCGTCGGGTGCTGGTTGATGGACCTCCAAATGACCGATGTCGTTCAGCTGATCGATCGTCAAATCTGCCAGTGCCCTGCGTCTTGCGGCGGTCCGCCGCCATCTCGTGAATGCAGCGATCATCATTGCTGCGCTTTTCAAGCCAGACCCAAGCAAGCGTTTGGACATGCCGCGGGCGGCGCGAGTTTCCGTGTGAGCCATTGTTTTGGTCTCCCATTTCGAGTTTGCGGATGGGAGCGTGCCACGCAGGTGTTTTCGGGCTGTTCGGCTGTGTGTGAACAATTGGGAGGAGTCCGACGATCCGCCGTTAAATCGGTGTTAAATCGATCCACCGAGATGCTATTCTGTCGCTGCGGTCGAAGTCTGGAGACGATTTGTGCGCATCCGGTTGCTTGGTGGCCTGGAGGTTACTTCCCCGGAGCGCCGGCCCGTCCGGTTCGCCACACGCAAGACTTCGCTTCTTTTTGCTGCTCTGGTTCTCGCAGGCCGCCGCGGCCATCGTCGCGAGCAGCTTTCCGAAGCCTTTTGGCCGGGGCGAAGCAATGGTCAGGCCCGCAATAGTTTGCGTCAGGCGCTGGTCGACATCCGGCGCACGTTCCCCGCCAGCTCGGATGCAACCGTCTACATCGATGGGGATCAGGAAACCGTCGCGCTTATTGCCGGTCCGGATGAGGCGGACATCTCGATCTTCGACCGGAAGCTGGAGGAGGGCCGGACCACTGATCTCGCCTTCGCCGCCGATCTGTACCGCGGTGAGCTGCTTGCCGGGCAAGCCATTCCTGACGAACTGGACGAGTGGTTCAGACCTTATCTGAGCAAGTATCAGCGCAAAGCGCTGCAGTTGGTCGATCGGCTGAGCCTGGCGCTGCCCGCACCCGGCTCAGCGGAAGAGACGGCCTGCGAAGGGCTCGCGGAGAGATTGCTCGCCCCGGATCCGACGGCGGAGGCGGCCCATCGGGCGCTGATCCGCATCCACGCTCATCGAGGTCACGAAAACGCCGCCTTACGCCAGTTCGAGCTGTGTCGGGCAGCTTTGAAAAAACATCTGGATGCAGAGCCTGAGGAGCAGACAAGCTCGCTGGCGGCTTCTCTGCAGTCCCGTGAACGACCTGAACGTCCGCGGCCGGAGCCAAGCTCCGGCGTCGCATCACTGGCGCAGGTTCTGGCGGCCCCGACGAGGCGCGACGACCACCCATCGGTAGCGGTGCTGCCGTTTCAGAATCTAAGCGGTGATATGGAGCAGGAATATTTTGCCGACGGTATGGTGGAAGACATTGTCACGGCCTTGGCTCACTTTCGTCACCTGTTCGTAGTCGCACGGAATTCGAGCTTCACCTACAGGGGACGGTCCGTAGACATAGAGCAGGTCGGGCGTGAGCTGGGCGTGCGCTATGTGGTCGAGGGAAGTGTTCGCCGGGCTGGCGACCGCCTGCGCATCGCCGGGCAGCTCATCACACCTCGACAGGGGCCTATCTCTGGGCCGACCGTTTTGACGGAGCGCTCGCCGAAGTCTTCGATCTGCAGGACCAGGTCGCCTCGAGCATTGTCGGCGCAATCACACCGAAAATGGAGGAGGCTGAGATCGAGCGTGCCAAACGCAAACCGACTGAAAGCCTCGACGCCTATGACTACTATCTCCGCGGGCTGGCGGCCTTTGACCGGACGATCACTAGTAGGTCGGCCATTGACGATGCCTTGCGCCTCTTCATGAAGGCGATCGACGGTGACCCGGAGTTTGCCGCAGCCTATGCGCGGGCGGCGCGGTGCTACGCTACCCGAAAAAGCAACGGCTGGATGGTCGACCGCGCGAAAGAGAATGCCGAGGCTACTCGACTGGCCAGGAGAGCGGTCGAACTCGGAAGGGACGATGCGATTGCGCTTTCCTTCGGTGGATACGTGCTCGGCTACGTAGGTGGCGACCTTGACGACAGTGCGGCTTGCATCGATCGCGCGCTCGTTCTCAACCCGAATCTAGCGGCCGCGTGGGGCCTAAGCAGCTGGGTCAGGGCTTGCTTTGGCGAGCCAGGCAAGGCCGTCGAGCACGCCGCGCTTGCCATGCGCCTAAGCCCATTGGATCCACGCCTGTTCGCTTGGCAATTCAACACCGGGCTCGCTCATTTTTGTGCCGGCCACTACGATGACGCCGCCACTTGGGCGGGAAAGTCGCTGCGGTACCAACCGAACTACGTGAGCGCGATGCGTGTAGTGGCGGCGAGTCATGCCCTTGCGGGGCGCCTGTCGGAAGCGCAGCAGATGATGGCCCGGGTCTGCGAGCTCGATCCCTCGCTGCGGCTTTCGAATCTTGCCGAGGTGCTGCCGCCGTTTTATCGACCGGACGATCGCAGCAGGTACATCGAAGGCCTTCGCAAGGCGGGCCTGCCGGACTAACGCCATCTCAGCGTGAGGCGAGGCCGTCTTATGCCGGCTTCGTGCTTCGCGCGTCGGCGGGACGCGCGAGCGCTGTGGTATCAGACCTTGGCGACGATCCGCATGAAGGCCGGCATGTCGTCGCCGAAGCCCACGGTCGCGTCATTGTCTTCCTGGCGCTGACGGGCAGGGCGCTCGCGCTGTGGCCTGGTATCGCCGCGTTCCGGCGCGCGCCGCTCGCTGCGATCGGGCGAAGCCTTCCGTTCAGGTGAAGCTTGGCGCTCGCTGTTTTCCGAGCGGATCGCCTCTTTGCGGGTACGCCGCTCGCCGATGTCGGCGACCGCGGCTTCGGCCACGACCGGCTGTTCCTCGCTCACCGCTTCCGGCGCCGTTTCCTCGCCACGTTTGGCGTGGCGTTCACGCGGCTTGCGCTCGCCCCTGTCCTTGGCGTCGTCCTTGCGCCCGGCGCGGCGTGGCGCACCACGGCCACGGCGGGGGGCCTCATCCTCGCCGCCTTCGCTGACGACGACCGTCGACAGGTCGCCGTCATGCCACTCGATCTTGGTGCCGATCAGCCGTTCGATGGCGTCGATGTATTTGGTGTCCGATTTGGTCGCGATGGTGAAGGATTTGCCGGAGCGTCCGGCGCGGCCGGTACGGCCGATGCGGTGGACATAATCCTCGGCGTGGATCGGCACGTCGTAGTTGAAGACATGGCTGACGTCGGGAATGTCGAGGCCGCGCGCCGCGACGTCCGAAGCAACGAGATAGCGCAGCTTGCCGTCACGGAAATTGGCCAGCATCTGCATGCGCGCGCGCTGGTCCATGTCGCCGTGCAGGGCGCCGGCGTCGAAATCATATTTCAGCAGCGAGCGGAACAGCTCCGACACCTCGACCTTGCGGTTGCAGAAGATGATGGCGTTCTTCAGCTCGGCATCCTCGGCCTTCATCAGATTGCGCAGCGTCTCGCGCTTGTCCCAAGGCTTTGGCCCGGATTTCACCAGCCGCTGGATGATGTTGGTGGCGGCCGATGCAGCCTTCGACACTTCGACGCGCACCGGCGCGTGCAGGAACTTCTCGGTGAGCTTGGTGATCTCCGGCGGCATCGTCGCTGAGAAGAACAGCGTCTGCCTGGTGAACGGGATCATCTCGCAGATGCGCTCGATGTCGGGGATGAAGCCCATGTCGAGCATGCGGTCGGCCTCGTCGATGACGAGGATCTCGACGCCATTGAGCAGGAGCTTGCCGCGCTCGCGATGGTCGAGCAGGCGGCCGGGAGTCGCGATCAGCACGTCGGCGCCGCGCTCGAGCTTCTTGTCCTGCTCGTCGAAGGACACGCCGCCGATCAGCAGCGCGATGTTGAGCTTGTGGTTCTTGCCGTATTTGACGAAGTTTTCCTCGACCTGTGCGGCAAGCTCGCGCGTCGGCTCGAGGATCAGCGTACGCGGCATGCGGGCGCGGGCGCGGCCCTTTTCCAGCCGGGTGAGCATCGGCAGGACGAAGGACGCCGTCTTGCCGGTGCCGGTCTGGGCAATGCCCAGCACGTCCTTGCCGAGCAAGGCGTGCGGGATAGCACCAGCCTGGATCGGCGTCGGCTCGGTGTAGCCGGCATCGGTAACTGCGGAAAGGACCTTCGGCGACAGGCCGAGGTCTGCGAAGGTCAACGCTTCTTGAGCGATCTGGGTGTCTGAGGACAAGTTTGGCTGTCTTTGGCTGGTTCGGGGGCGCAACATAAGCAGTCGCGGCAAGCGCCGCGCGCCTGCAAGATTGGTATTGCAGGTAGGCGCAAGCCTACGATTTGTCAACACAAACGGGCGGCATTGGCGCGATTGTGAAGTCGTAACCTTAATCGCGATGCTTAATTTGCGCAGTGGCTGCTGCGCCGGCTCAGTAGCGGAACTGTTCGGCGAGAATGCGCTCGTTCCACGAATGGTTGGGATCGAACAGCAGCGTCGCCGTCGCCGTCGGCGATTCCCTCACCGTGACCGTCGTCACCGCCTTGACCTCGGTGTGGTCGGCGGCGGCATTCACCGGCCGCTTTTCCGGCTCCAGAATGTCGAAACGCACGATCGCCTTGTTGGACAGCAGCGCGCCGCGCCAGCGGCGCGGACGAAACGGGCTGACCGGGGTCAGCGCCAGCAGCGGAGCGTCGAGCGGCAGGATCGGCCCGTGCGCCGACAGATTATACGCGGTCGAGCCGGCCGGCGTCGCAATCATAACGCCGTCGCAGTGCAATTCCTCCAGCCGCTCTTGCCCATCCACGGTGATGCGGATCTTGGCGGTCTGGTAGGACTGGCGCCAGAGCGCGACCTCGTTGATCGCCAGCGCCGAAATCGTCTCACCCTCCGCCGTCACCGCCTGCATCTCCAGCGGACGGATCGTTTCGGCGACCGCAGCTGCGATGCGCCCGGTCAAGCCGCTGGCGCGGTATTCGTTCATCAGGAAACCGATGGTGCCACGGTTCATGCCGTAGACCTTCTTTCCAGTGCTCATCGTCTCGCGCAGGGTCTGTAGCAGAAAGCCGTCGCCACCGAGCGCCACGACGATCCCGGCATCCTCGACGGATGCCTGGCCGTAGCGTGCCGAAAGGCTTTCCAGCGCTGCATTGGCGTCGGCTGTACCGGATGAGACGAAGGCGAAACGGCTGGCGGTTTTGCTCATGGCTCTCAACGACAACCGATTGGCAACGACCGATTGGTGGCGACCGGTTGCGGGGTCGCGCCAGCGCCGGGTTAGCATGGGCGGGCATTTCTGCAAAGGGAGGGAGGTGTCTTGAGATGGCGGCCAAACAGGGCGCACTCGCGCATCATGTCGGGGGACAAAATGATGTGATGGTTAAGACCTGCCTTAAACTCTCGTAAAGCCGGATCGATCATGTTAGCCGGCAGTGGATGGGCGGCGTGGGGCTAACCAGTCGAGGCCGATCTATTGCCGCTGGCACGCTTGATTATCGTCTTCCTGATGCTGGCAAGTTTTGCCCTGGCTTTCGCGGAACTGGTGCGCCAGTCGGAGGAAAAGAGTTTTAGACCCGAGCCCACGGCCTCACGCTGCGGCGACGCGGCGGGGACACCCTGCCCGCAAAGGGCGCTTTGACGCTACAACGCTAGTCCTTATCGGGCGAGCAGATGGCAGCCGGCCTGGCGCTTTTGCGCGAGATACTCGTCGACAAGCTGGCGATAGCGGACTTTGCCGAAGCTCGGGAAATGCCCGCCATGCACGACCGAGACATCGAGACCGCGCATACGAAGCAGCGTTTCGACATAGTCGTCGATATCGGAGTGATAAACGTCGTCGATCAGCGGGCCGTCATAGATGATGTCGCCGGAGAACAGGATGCCCGTCCTGTTTTCGTAGAGCGCAATGCCGCCGGGTGAATGGCCGGGCGTGTGGATGACCTCGAAGGCACGGTCGCCGAGATCGACGATGTCGCCTTGTTCGAGCAACCGGCCGGCTGGTGCGGGCAGGATCTGGTAGCGCTTCGTATCCCAGCCTTGCGGCATGCCGTCGAACATCTCCTCGGTGGCATAGCGGTCGGCAACCGTCCATTCGTTGCGCGGGTCGGCGAGGATCTCGGCCTCGGCCGGGTGCACGCAGCGGTCGGGAAATTCGTGATGGCAGCCGATATGGTCGAAATGCGTGTGGCTGGCCACGCAGGTGAGCTTGCGTTCCGTGACCAGCGGTACGTGGCGGCGCAGGCTGAAATGGCCGAGGCCGGTGTCGAACAGCAGGTCGCGGTCGCGGCCCCGCACATGCCAGATGTTGCAGCGGAAGAACGGCTTGATCCACGGCTCGTGGATCAGCGTCACGCCATCGCCCATGCGGATGCTCTCGTACCAGTTAGGAGCGTCGATAATTGGAAGCGTGTTCATGTTCAGTCCGCAAGCAGGATGATGTCGCCAGCATCGCACGATACGGCGACCACGTCGCCGGGCTGGACGGCCGATGCGGCGGGAACCTTGGCGATGAAGTGCAGCGCCGGGTCGGTCGTGGAGGTCCCCAGCACACGCTTGAAGCTACCCTGGAAGACGACGTCGCTGACCTTGATCATGCCAAGCGCTACAGCGCCGCCGATCGCACCGAGGACAAGATGCTCCGGCCGGATAGCCAGCGCAACCGTCGAGCCGGCCGGCAATGTGCCGGCCAGGGAGAGCGACCCAAGCTTCGTGGTGACGGTGATTTTGCCGCTCTTCGCCTCCGTCACCGTTCCCGATAACAGCGTGCTTTCGCCCATGAAGGTCGCGGAAAAGCGCGTCGCCGGCCGTGCATAGACGCGCTCCGGCGGTCCTTCATCCTCGATGCGCCCGTCATTCATCACCACGCAATGGTCGGCCAGCGCCATCGCCTCTTCCTGGTCGTGGGTGACGTGGATGAAGGCGGTGCCGACACGCTTCTGGATCGCCTTCAACTCGTCCTGCATCTGCCGGCGCAATTTGAGGTCGAGCGCACCGAGCGGCTCGTCGAGCAGGAGCACCGCCGGCTCGACCACCAGGGCGCGCGCCAGTGCCACGCGCTGCCGCTGCCCGCCGGAAAGCTGGTGCGGCTTCTTGTCGAAGGCGGTGGCCAGCCCAACCAGCGCCAGCGCCTCGCGCGCTCTCGCTGCCCGGGTTGCGCCATCGACGCCCTGCATGCGCAGACCGAAGCCGACATTGCTGCCGACGCTCATATGCGGGAACAGCGCATAATCCTGGAACACGGTCGTGGTCGGCCGCTTCGCCGGTGGCACGGCAGTGCAGTCCTCGCCGCGGATCAGCACCTTGCCTTCGCTCGGCGTGACGAAGCCGCCGAGGATGGACAAAAGCGTCGTCTTGCCGGAGCCGGACGGCCCAAGCAGGATCGTGTAGCTGCCCGGCTCGATCGTCAGCGAGACGTTCTTCAGCACCGTGTGCTGGCCGAAGCGATGCGAGACAGAGCTTATATCGACCAGTGGCGCGGTCATGCCGGCTTCCTCCGCAACAGCATCAGCTCGAACAATACCACCAGCACGATGGAGACGGCGAAGACCAGCGAGCCGACGGCGTTGGTCTTGGGATTGAGACCGGAGCGCAGCAGGTTCCAGATCTCGACCGGCAGCGTCGTGTCGAAGCGCGTCAACAGGAACGAGATGACGAATTCGTCCCAGGAGAAGGTCATCGACAGGAAGAAACCGGCGAAGATCGCCGGCGCCATCACAGGCACGGTGATCAGCAGCAGCACCTTCCATTCGGGCGCGCCGAGGTCGCGCGCGGCGCGCTCGATATTGATCTGGTGGTCGCCCATCTGACTGTAGACGATGGCAAAGCACAGCGGCAGGTTGATCACGACATGGCCGATGCCGGCGGCAAGAAGCGACTTCGGCACGCCGGCCCAGTTGAACAGCACCAGCAGCCCCATGCCGATGATGAGATAGCTGACGGTCAGTGGCAGCGTGATCAGTCCACGCATCAGGCCCGAGCCCGGCAAGGCGAAGCGTGCAAAACCCCAGGCCGAGAGAAAGCCGAGCGTGACGGCGACAGCCGAAGAGAGGACGGCAACCAGCAGCGAGTTGACCAGCGCCGAGGTGAGCCGCGTATCGGCGAGCACGGCCTCGTACCAGCGCAGCGACGGCCCGGTGAAGGGCGGGATCGGAAACGACGTCGCCTGCAGCGAAAACAGTATCAGCACAACCACCGGCAGGAAGATGAAGCCGTAGATGGCGATGGCGTAAAGGCCGGAGACGAGGCGGATGAGAGCGCGCATGGTCAAGCCCGCTCGATCTTCAGCCAGCGGGCGCAGGCGAGATAGGCGATGGTGACGACCGCCATCAGGATGATCGACAGCGCCGAGGCGAGCGGAAAGTCGCCGCGCCGGCCGATCTGCATCATGACGAGCTGCGGCATCAACAGCTCATTGTTGCCGCCGAGGATCTGCGGTGTGATGTAGTCGCCGATGCACAGCACAAAGGTGAGGAAGGCGCCGACCATGATGCCAGGCAGCGTCAGCGGCAGAACGACATGCAGGAATGTCCGGATCGGCCCGGCGCCGAGGTCGGCTGCGGCCTTGCGGTAGCTGGGGCTGAGCTGCTTCAGATTGGCGAAGATCGTCAGCGTCAACAGCATGACGAAGAAATGCACGAAGCCGGTGACGGTCGCTAGCCGCGTATTGGCAAGCTGCAGCGGTTCGCTGAACAGCCCGGAGCCGGTCAACGCGCGGTTGACGACGCCGTTCTGCGCCAGCACCAGCAGCCACGAATAGGAACGCACGACATAGGAGGTCCAGAACGGCAGCACCGCCAGCATCAGCGCCAGCCGCTGCCAGCGCTCCGGCACCTGCTCGGCCAGGATCCAGGCGAAGGGATAGGCAAGCAGCACCGAGATCACGGTGACGATGGCCGTGACCTGCAGCGAATTCACCATCGCCTGCCAGTAGGATGGATTGGCAAAAAACTGGCTGTAGTTGGATAGCGTGAAGCCGCCGCCTTCATGCGCCGTCAGGCTGGATACCGCCATGGCGACGAAGGGCAGCACGAAGAACAGCAGCGTCCAGCCGAGCGCCGGCGTGACCAGCGCCCAGGGTAGGGCAC
Organism: Mesorhizobium sp. M1399; assembly: GCF_040317735.1. Taxonomy (NCBI): domain Bacteria; kingdom Pseudomonadati; phylum Pseudomonadota; class Alphaproteobacteria; order Hyphomicrobiales; family Phyllobacteriaceae; genus Mesorhizobium; species Mesorhizobium sp. M1399. The sequence goes on along the minus strand of NZ_JAMYKZ010000012.1, from coordinate 16,993 downwards.
GCCCGCTGCTGGCGGAGTTCACGACCGGCAGCCGGTCATTGCGCCTGCAGCATTTCGGTCCAGACGTCCTGCATCTTCTTGTCGAGATCGGCATTCGGCGCCGGATAGGATTGCGCGCGGGCGAGGAATTCCTCCTGCTCGTCGAAGCGCAGGATCTTCTTCTGCTCGTCGCTCAGCGCCGCTTTGGTGTTGGCCGGCATGCCCCAATAGCAGGACGAGGTGGCGAGCCGCGCCTGGCCTTCGGGGCTCATAATGTACTGGATGAATTTAAGTGCCAGCTCCTTGTTCTTGGAATCCTTGAACATTGCAAGCGACTGCGACCACAGCACGGCGCCTTCTTTCGGGATAGAGAAGTCCAGCGCCGGGTTTTCCTTGGCCAGCCCCGCCGTCACCCATTCGCCGCCGCCGACCAGAATGTCGACCTCGCCGGTCGCCAGCGCCGTCTGGCTGGCGGTCACTTCGCCGACCAGCTTGGCGTTGGCCTTCATTTTGAGCAGCTCTTCCTTGATGGCGGGAAGGTCGGCTTCGGTCAGCTCGGCAGTCTTCTTGCCGATCGCCAGTGCGGCCATGCCGATGACCGGCAGGTAATAATCGTAGATGGCGATCTTGCCCTTGTATTTGTCGCCGGTCAGCGCCGCCATCGACTGCATGTCGGCCGGGTCGACTTTGGTCTTGTTGTAGCCGATCGTGTTGTAGCCGAACTTTTCGGTGATGCCGTAACGCTTGCCGTCGACGACGGTGGAGCTATCCATCTTCACCTGCGGAAACAGGTCGACCAGCGGCAGCTTGTCTTCCGGTAGCGGCTCGAACAGGCCTTTTTCGACGCCGCGCGGTACGTCGATGCTGTCGATCACCATCACGTCCCAGTCGCCGGGCTGTGATTGATCGACGATGGCCAGGCCGGCGCCGGTGCCTTCGAACTCCTTGACATTGACCTTGACGCCGTTGGCCTCCTCGAACGGCTGCAACAGCGCCGGATCGGCGTGATCGCACCAGATCAGCGCGTTCAGGTCCTGCGCCTGAGCGAGGCTGCCAGCCGCCAGCAGCAGTGCTGCCGCGGCGCACGCGCCTTGGAGATGGCTCTTCAGAACGGAAAGCGGGTTCCTGGTAATTGGATTGGGGGTCTTTGGATTGATGGACATCGAGTGTTCTCCCTTGCCTTTTTGGCTTGTGGCAAAAAATTGAACCAATTCTAAAATTGAGTCAATTCTGTTTTCGTGGCAAACAGCCGCTATGAGCGGATTGCGGGCAAGGCAGAAGGCGGATCGGCACCGCCGCATCATCGAGGCGGCAGCGGACCTATTCCGCGATGCCGGTTATGAAGGCGCCAAGATCGAGACCATCGCGGCGCAGGCCGAAGTCTCGGTCGGCACGATCTACAATTACTACCAGAACAAGGGCGACATCCTCGGCGCCATCGTCTCGCTGGAGGTCAACGAGGTGCTCAATGCCGGGCGCGGCGTCGTCGCCAACCCGCCGGCCAATGTCGGCGACGCGCTGGATACGCTGCTCGGCATCTATATCGAACATTCGCTGCATTATCTCAGCAAGGAGATGTGGCGGCAGGCGATGGCGATCTCGACGCAACTGCCGGACAGCCCGTTCGGCCAGGCCTATACCGCGCTCGACCGGGCACTGACCGAGCAGATCCGTGCGCTGATCGCCCGCCTGCAGGCGCTCGGCCTGGTGCGCCGCGACATCGACGGGCCGGCGCTCGGCGAACTCATCTTCAACAACATGAACATGATGTTCATCGAATTCGTGAAGCGCGAGGAGGCGAGAATTGCCGAACTGCGCACGGCGATACGCAGGCAGAACAGGATATTGGTGGCGGCGATTGGGGTTTGACTGCAGTCACCCAGCCGAAAGACCTGCCCGAGCGAGGGCTTCGGGCGCCGGCGTGACGTGCCCGTGCGGCTTGCAGTAGACGGGGTCGATCGCGTGATAGCCAAGCAGATGGCCGAGTGGCGCCAGGATCCCCAGCGCCACTCGCTGAATCGCAGGTGGCGGGTGCGTGAAGACGATCACGTCGGCAAATTCCCTGGCGATGACCGCCGCCTGAAGCGGCGAAGGCCTGCCTTTTTTGTCCACCTTGCCGGCATTGGCCAGGCCGAAGAGCATGCCAATCAGCAGCTCGAAACGGTTCGGGTCGATATCGTCCGCACCCGGCGCCCGGTCGACTTCGACCAGGGCATGCGCTTCTTCGGTTTTGCTGCTGTTCCACCAATCATGTGCGACGCCTGCTTCGATCGCGGCGGATTGGCCAGGCCCCAGAGACAAAGTCTTCCCGGCGATGCAAGCATCGAGCCGGCCGCCGAGGACGGTAAACCGTTCCGTCAGGTTCGGGTGGAAGTGCTCGCCCACCACTGCGGCTCCCGGCCGAGCGGTCAGATGGGCGATGCCTGGCCCATCTCCGCGGTCTTCCGTGCCACGCAGGATGACAGCATATTCGCCGGTCACCTTGTTCTCGTAGACATCTCCACAGCGTGACATGGATCAGCTCGTGGGTTCATAGCATCAGCGCCGCCAACTATACGGTTGAAGGCATGGTGCTTCAACGCCTACAGGCGCCGACGTTCTGTTAACACAGGCGCGACGCCCTACCGAACATGCTTTGGAGGCCGCGCTCGCGGAAACGGCACGACCGTCAGCGGCGCCTTGCGGAATTCCGCGATGGCTATTTCTTCAATCAGCGCGTCGAGGGCCTCGTTGACGCGCCGGCTCGTTTCATCCGCGCCGCAGAGGCGGTTTTGTGCGCACTCCAAAAGCTCGCGCGCCGCGGCGAAATCGCTTCGCATGACAACACCCTTTGGTTTTTGGCCCGCCGCACCGACATTGTCGGCGCGCTTAATTGAGCGAGTGCTAATATACACAGGAGCAATTTAATCGAATGGTACGAGATGGCCGAGGCCGGGAGAGCGGGCCGAAACGACGGCTCTGCAACGGCGAAGACACGCCCGGGCTCAGCGTTTCCAGATATGAGATGCTAGCTCGTTGTCTGGCGACAGATTTTGCCAGCAATTTCACGGAAGTTTCTGGTGACCCGACGAGGACGGTCCCGACACGTACGCCCCTAGTACGATCTTGGGCGGCTTAGATATTCTCTGGCGGCGGCAATCTGGCGTCGATGCTCGCGGAGGAAAGCCGCGCCGAAACAAATCGCAAAGGCCAGTACGGAAAGGCTTGTCGTTGCTCTTGATGCTGGATCGGGATCGGGACTTATCAGGAAACGGAAACCAAGCGCGAAGGCGAAGACGATAAGGCCGCCAAACATACCGTTGATGAAGGGGGCGGTCGTGCGTTTCTGCTCCAACGAAGACTCCTAGGTTTTCCGCTAGGGAACTATGGTTTCCGCTAGGGAATATATGCGTTGAAGCTGATGTGCTACCGATCTGACGGCCCCGGCCTGTGGATATCGGGGACGAGCAGATATCAAGCGCCCCGGAGGTCTCAAGAAGCCCGCACTGGTGCCCCCGGACGGAATCGAACCGCCGACCTTCGGTTTACAAAACCGCTGCTCTACCAGCTGAGCTACAAGGGCACGGCGCTCGGGTTAGCATATTTGCTGCGCCAGTAAAGACAAAACTCCGTTTTCGGCTGCCGCGACCGCGCCGGTTCTGCCGCCAGGGCGTCCTGAAAACGGCCAATTCGCTTCCTATATTGACCGAAGGTGCAATCGCATCAGCGAGGCTGTCGCATGATCAGGTTTGTCATCATTCTCCCGCTCGTCGTCGTGGCCTGGGTTCTCCTGGTGAAGCTCGTCAGGGATCTGAAGCGCGCCAATATCGACTGGACCGGCGTCACCACCATCATCGGCTTCATCGCGCTCGCCTTCTGGCTTCGCCATATCACCGGCATGGGCTGAGGTCTGCCGATTGTTCCGGTGAACTGTCGACCGGCGACTGTTCGTGGTCGCGGCCGACGCATCAGGCCGGGCGATTTCTCCCTTCGAGAAAAAATCCAAAAAGATCTTCGAACCTTTTTCCTTGTTGCGACGACTGACGGTCAAGAGGCGGTGGGTCGCCTCTCACAACAAGGAGATCGTCATGTTCAAACGCACCATCGTTTCCGGCCTCGTCGCCACCACCGTCGCCGCCGCCATGCTGGTTGGTACGGTTCAGCCTTCGGCCGCCCATCACAAGCACAAGCACCTCGGCATCGGCATTGCTGCAGGTGTCGGCGGCTTCCTGCTCGGCAGCGCGCTCGCCCAGCCGCGCACCGTCTATATCGAGGAAGACGGCGGCTCCTGGCATGTCCGGCGCTGCCTCAATCGCTACCAGAGCTACGACCCGTACTCGGACACCTATGTCGGGTACGACGGTTATCGCCATCGCTGCCACCTTTGAGAGCCACTACCGCCCGTTTTGAGAGGAGGTGACCGTTTCAGGCAACCGGAAGAAGGGGCATCCCACCGCCCCTTTTTCTGTATGTCTGAGTTCCTATTCGAATGGTCGACTGCCAATGTCGGCATAGCTCATCATTTTTGAATTGGGCGCCGTCGACGAAACTGCCAATCTCCCCCCTTGCGGGGGAGATGCCCGGCAGGGCAGAGGGGGTGCTGCCCCGCACTACTTGTCAATAGATGACAGTCAAGCCTACGCCAATTCCCAGTTGGAGTGGCTGAACATCGACGTCGGCGATCCTTCGCACCCCCGTCTGTCCTGCCGGACATCTCCCCCGCAAGGGGGGAGATTGGATTGCCGCACGGCTTTCGCCAATCGCCAACACTGAAAACTGCCTTATCCCGCCGTTCGGCTCTTGCCGATGTACAGGGGTTTCCCAGCAGCCTAATCTACAAGCCGAACAGCAATCTACTGCCGAGCCGAAACAGGGAGAGGGCGCTTGGGCGAACACGATCCGAACGAAGAGCCGATCGAGACGATTTTCCGCAACGGCACAATCACCACCGTCGGCATCCTGCTGGCGTTCTCGCTGGGCTTCATCACGCATTGGGCCGCCAACCCGATACCATGGGAAATCTATCACCTGGCCGCCGTCGTGCCGATTTTGATCGGCATTGCCCTGCAGATACGAGCGCTGCGGTTGCTGCTCGATATAACGTCTCTACAACGGCGCGTTTATGAACGCGCCAATCGTATCTTCATTGCCGGCCTCATCTTCACCGCCTGCGGAGTTGGGCTGGCGATGCTGCTTGATTTCTACGACCTGTCGACCAAGAGCGCGGTGCCCGGGGCCTAGCTCTGGCCATCCTGGCAGATGTCGCACCATTCGGCGCTGGTCAGCGCTGCCATGCGCTCGGTTCGCTGCCAAGGCCGGGAGGGGTCGGCAGCCCGCCGATCATCCTCGTCACCTCCGCCGCCGCATCGCGCACCAACGGGCCGATCTCGGCCAACCGTTCCGGCGTGACGCGCACCGTCGGCCCGGAGACCGAAACGCCGCCAATCGGCTCGCCGAATTCGTTGAAGATGGCGGCGGCAACGCAGCGCATACCCGGATGCCGCTCCTCGTCGTCGACCGACCAGCCGCGCAGCTTGATCGTCACCAGGTCGCGGGCGAGAGCCGAGATGTCGGACAGCGTGTTTTCAGTGAAGCGCTCCAGGCCGGCTCGGCGCAGGATGGTGGCGACGCGTTCCGGCTCGAGATGCGCCAGCACTGCCTTACCGATGCCCGAGGCATGGAAGGAACTGCGCGTGCCCGGCCGGAAGAAGGCGCGGATCGCCTGGTGTGTTTCGACCTGGCTGACGAAGACGACGCAATCGTCCTCGGCGACGCCGAGATTGGCGGTCTCGCCGGTCTTCTCCATCAATTCCTGCATGACGATGCGGGCGCGATCGACCAGCTTGCGGCGGCGCAGGAACGCCGCGCCCATGCGATAGGTTTCGACGCCGATCGACCACAGCTGGTCGGTGCCGTCGAACTCGACCATGCCATGGTTCTCCAGCGTCGTCAGCATGCGGTAGGCGGTGGATGCCGGCAGACCGGAATTGGCGGCGATCTCGCTCAGCGACAGGCCACTGCCATCGGCCACGATCGCCAGGATGCGCAACGCCCGGTCCAGCGACTGCACCGAGGCGGCCTCGGACGGCCCGTTGAAGGCGCGTGGCCGGCCGCGCTGCCGTTTTTCAGTGGTTTCCATGGATCCATTCTTCCCCTGTTCGCCCAAGCAAGCAATGAAAAAGTTTTTCATCGATTTGCGAAGCGAATTCATGGAAAACAGAAAGGCCAATCAATTCAATTCACAAGAGCCGCTCTCTAGAAATGAAAAAATATTCTGAAAAAATTGAAAAGTAGTCGGCGCACTGGCATCATCGGCCATCAACAATTCCGTGGAGGCTGACATGGCCAAGATGCGCGCAGTCGACGCAGCGGTTCTCGTCCTCGAAAAGGAAGGCATTTCCTGTGCCTTCGGCGTGCCGGGTGCTGCGATCAACCCGCTTTATTCGGCGCTGAAGGCGAGGGGCAGTATCCGCCACATCCTTGCGCGGCACGTCGAGGCGGCTTCGCATATGGCCGAAGGATTTACCCGCGCCAGATCGGGCAATATCGGTCTGTGCATCGGCACTTCGGGTCCCGCCGGCACCGACATGATCACCGGCCTCTATTCGGCCGCTGCCGATTCCATCCCGATCCTCTGCATCACCGGGCAGGCGCCGCGGGCTCGCCTCAACAAAGAGGATTTCCAGGCTGTCGACATCGCCGCCATCGCCGCGCCCGTCGCCAAATGGGCTGTTACCGTCATGGAACCCTATCTGGTGCCGATGGCGTTGCAGAAGGCGTTCCATCTGATGCGCTCGTCGCGGCCGGGGCCGGTTCTCGTTGATCTGCCGGTCGATGTGCAACTGGCTGAGATCGAGTTCGACATCGATGCTTATGAGCCGCTGGTGCCGTTCAAGCCGGCAATGTCGCGCGCTCAGGCGGAGAAGGCCCTGAAAATGCTCAATGCGGCCGACAAGCCGCTGATCGTCGCCGGTGGCGGCATCATCAACGCCGATGCGTCGGACCTGTTGATCGAATTCGCCGAAGTCACCGGCGTGCCTGTCATTCCGACGCTGATGGGCTGGGGCGCGATCCCCGACGACCACCGCCTGATGGCTGGCATGTGCGGGCTGCAGACCTCGCACCGCTACGGCAATGCGACGATGCTCGAAGCCGATTTCGTATTAGGCATCGGCAACCGCTGGGCCAACCGCCACACCGGTTCGGTCGACGTCTACACCAAGGGCAAGAAATTCATCCACGTCGATATCGAACCGACGCAGATCGGCCGCGTCTTCGCGCCGGACCTTGGCGTCGTCTCGGACGCCGGTGCGGCGCTTAAAATGCTGCTCGACGTCGCCACCGAATGGAGGACGGCCGGGAAATTGCGCGACTGGTCGGGCTGGGCCGGCGAATGCCGGCAGCGCAAGAAGACGATGAAGCGCAAGACGCATTTCGACCAGGTGCCGCTGAAGCCGCAGCGCATCTACGAGGAGATGAACAAGGCGTTCGGCCGCGACACCACCTACGTCACCACGATCGGCCTGTCGCAGATCGCCGGGGCGCAGTTCCTGCATGTCTATAAGCCGCGCAACTGGATCAATTGCGGCCAGGCCGGGCCGCTCGGCTGGACATTGCCGGCGGCGCTCGGCGTTCGCGCCGCCGATCCGGACCGTACCATTGTCGCACTTTCCGGCGATTATGATTTCCAGTTCATGATCGAGGAACTGGCAGCCGGCGCGCAGCACAGACTGCCCTACATCCATGTCGTCGTGAACAATGCCTATCTCGGCCTGATCCGCCAGGCGCAGCGCGGGTTTTCGATGGATTTCGAAGTCAGCCTGGCCTTCGAGAACGTCAATCGACAGGGCGATGCCGAAGCTGGCTACGGCGTCGACCACGTCGCTGTCGCCGAGGCGATGGGCTGCAAGGCCGTCAGGGTGCGCAAGCCGGAGGAATTCGCCGGTGCCTTCGAGGAGGCGCAGCGCCTGATGAACGAGCACCAGGTTCCGGTTGTGCTCGAATTCATCCTCGAGCGCGTCACCAACGTTTCGATGGGCACCGAAATCGACAAGATCACCGAGTTCGAGGAGCTTGCCGAGCATCACGAAGACGCGCCGACGGCGATCGTCATGCTCGACTAGCTGTTTTATGAGGAATTACTGCCATGCCACGGTTTTCAGCCAATCTTTCGATGCTCTTTGGCGAGCACGACTTCCTCGACCGCTTCGATGCCGCCGCCCGAGCGGGCTTTAGGGGTGTCGAGTATATCGGCCCCTATGACCATGCGCCGGATGTCGTTGTGGCAAGGTTGAAGCAGAACGGGTTGACGCAGGTCCTGTTCAACCTGCCTGCCGGTGACTGGGCCAAGGGCGAGCGCGGCATCGCGATCCTGCCGGACCGCATCCCGGAGTTCCGGCAAGGCATTGCCAAGGTCGTCACCTACGCGCACGCGCTGGGTTGCGAGCAGGTCAATTGCCTCGCCGGCATCGCGCCGCAGGGCGTCGATCGCTCCGTGCTGGAAGACGTCTTCGCCGAAAATCTGGCTTTCGCGGCGGAAAAGCTGGAGCAGGCCGGCATCCGGCTGCTGATCGAGCCGATCAACACCCGCGATATCCCGGGCTTCTTCCTGAATTACTCGGACCAGGCGCTGGCGCTGATCGACCGCGTCGGCTCGAAGAACCTGTTCCTGCAATACGACATCTATCACATGCAGATGATGGAGGGGGATCTCGCCCGTACCATCGAGGCAAACCTCAACCGCATCGCGCATATCCAGCTTGCGGACAATCCTGGCCGTCATGAGCCGGGGACGGGCGAGATCAATTTTCCTTTTTTATACAAGCACATCGACAGGATCGGGTACCCCGGCTGGGTCGGGGCGGAGTACAAGCCGAAGGGCGGAACGGAAGCCGGGCTCGGGTGGTTTCGGGACGGGGCCGGGCAGGGGAGTGCGGCGGCATAGACGCTACGTATCGCACGTCGCGTTCCTGCGCGCCCCCTCTGGCCTGCCGGCCATCTCCCCCACAAGGAGGGAGATTGGATGTCACCGCCGCTTTCGCCAATTTTCGAGGTCGGGAAAGTTTAACGGCCGGAGCGCGAACTGCCGATCTCCCCACTCGTGGGGAGATGGCCGGCAGGCCAGAGGGGGGCGCGCAGGAACGCCGCCTTAACAAGAAACGGAGAAAGACATGGAAACCATCGGCTTCATCGGACTCGGCATTATGGGCGCGCCGATGGCGGGGCATCTGCTCAATGCTGGCTATCACCTCGTCGCCAGCGACCACCGCTCGAAACCGCCGGCGGATCTGGTCACCAGGGGATTAAAGACCATCACCGGCCATGACGCTGTCGCCCGTGCCGCCGACATCGTCATCACCATGGTTCCGGACACGCCGCAGGTGGCCGATGTGCTGTTCGGCGAGAATGGCGTCGCGTCCGGCTTGACCAAAGGCAAGCTGGTCATCGACATGAGCTCGATCTCGCCGATCGAGACCAGGGCATTTGCAAAAAAAATCAATGATCTCGGCTGCGACTATCTCGATGCGCCGGTGTCGGGCGGCGAGGTCGGCGCCAAGGCGGCTTCGCTGACGATCATGGTTGGCGGTGAGGAAAAAGCCTTCGAACGCGCCAGGCCCATCTTCGAGAAGCTTGGCAAGAACATCACTCTGGTCGGACCCAACGGCGTCGGCCAGACCACCAAGGTCGCCAACCAGATCGTCGTTGCGCTGACCATCGAGGCCGTCGCCGAAGCGCTTGTTTTTGCATCGAAAGCCGGCGCCGACCCGGCCAAGGTCAGGCAGGCGCTGATGGGCGGGCTCGCAAACTCGCGCATCCTGGAAGTGCATGGCGAGCGCATGATCAAGCGCACTTTCGCGCCCGGCTTCCGCATCGAACTCCACCAGAAGGACCTGAATCTCGCCCTTGAAGGCGCGAAAGCGCTCGGCGTCGCCCTGCCCAACACTTCAACGACGCAGCAATTGTTCAACTCGTGCGCGGCGAATGGCGGGTCAAAGGAGGATCATTCGGCGCTGGTCAGGGCTTTGGAAAGAATGGCGAACTTCCAGATTGGCTAGAGAGTTTGCTGGCTGCTGCCAGTCAATTTGAACTTACCGACATTGGCAGCTATCCGCTCAAGGGCTGGGACAAGCGTGCCGTTCTCGAACGCTTCGCTAAGAGCTCCGTCAACCCACCTTTCATCGGCCAAGTTGCTGGCGACCCGATAATGGATCTCTGTGACGTCCATGGAGGCCAGGGCTTCGGCGTTCTCCGGCAACCAACTCTCCCGGCCGGCGTTGACGTCGAGAAATTTTCCAAAATCGGCTGGATTCTCAAGGCCGTGGACAAGCTGGAATATGTCATCCATCACGGCGTGGTAGCGGTCGTTCGCCTCGTCATAAAACTCCGGCGGAGTGAGTGTTCTTAATGTGCCGATCGTACTCGCGAGAAGCGCGAGCCATTCTCCCTGGTTTGAAAACGCCTTTAACATACCAATCGCTCGATCAATCCGCCGAAAGAAACTTCCTCGCCGCATAAAGCGCCACCGCCGCCGCATTCGACACGTTGAGCGAGCGGATGGCGCCGGGCATGTCGAGCCGGGCCAGCGTCGTCACCGTCTCGCGCGTCTTCTGGCGCAGGCCCTTGCCTTCGGCGCCGAGCACCAGCGCTATTCTGTCGCCGGAAAAACTCTTTTCAAGCTCCGCCGGTCCATCCGAATCGAGACCGATGGTCTGGAATCCGGCATCGTGCAGCTGGCCGAGCGCATCGGCGAGGTTCTTTACCTCGATTTGGTCGATATGCTCGAGCGCGCCGGAGGCCGACTTCGCCAGCACGCCGGATTCCTGCGGGCTGTGGCGCGCCGTGGTGATCAGTGCGCCGGCACCGAAGGCCACCGCCGAGCGCAGGATCGCGCCGACATTGTGCGGATCGGTGATCTGGTCGAGCACCAGCACCAACCTGGTGTCGCCGAGCGCATCGAGGCGTTTCGGTTTCAGCGGCTCGGCCTCGATCAGCACGCCCTGGTGCACGGCATCCGAGCCGGTGACCTTGTCGATGTCCCTGGGTTCGACCAACTCCGCCTTGAAGGGCAAAGCGCCGAGATCGGCGATTGCCAGCCGCTCGGCAGCGTTGCGCGTCACCAGCATTTTCTTGATCTTGCGGCGCGGATTGTCGAGTGCGGCCCGCACCGTGTGCAGCCCGTAAAGCCGCACCAGCCCGTCCGCCGCGTTCTCCCCGGGCGGCACCGGCTGGCGTGGCCTGAACGCCGGCGCGCCGCCGCTCTTCTCGTCGCGATGCGCGCGGCGCAGCTTGGCGTAGTGGGTATCTTTCGGGGTCTTCGATTTGTTATCGTTGCTCATGGCGGCCTCTATAGCCGTGTCGTCCGGCGATGGATACAGCTGCACAAGGTGCTTGTCAGGCGAGGTGCGAAATTCAGCGCTTTTTGCCGGGCTGTTGTGGTTGACAGTTTTGGGCGCTGCCGCCATAAGGCGCTTCGCGGAAGGGCTGCTTTGGCGGCCGCGACGCGTCGATGCCTCGTTGCATGGCTCCGGCGGCAGACTGGAGAGGTGCCCGAGTGGTTAAAGGGGACGGACTGTAAATCCGTTGGCTATGCCTACGTTGGTTCAAATCCAACCCTCTCCACCACTGCCGGCCCGGAAGCCCTGAAACGCAGAGCGAGCGTCGGAGCGTATCCGATGCTTGACTGAAAGGCGCGGGTATAGCTCAGTGGTAGAGCAGCAGCCTTCCAAGCTGAATATGCGGGTTCGATTCCCGCTACCCGCTCCAGATTTCCCGCAGCCGCGGCGTCCCTCGCGCACGATCCCGAAGCAGGCACTGCCAAGTGAAGCGCTTTGCCGATAATTCAAAGTGTTGGTTGCGCGTCCAGACGGACGCGCAACGACCTTAATCCGTTGTTTTATGCATGTCGTTGTACCAAACCGCAGGCGGTGTTGGGCGACATGCCTTAACTCGCGAATTTGCTGAATATGGACGCGAGCTGGTTCTGCTGCGGCACTTGCCCGTTCGGCGTCAGCTGGTCGACAAGCCCTGGCAAGGCTGCGGACAGTTGCTTGAGCAGGTCCTGCTGGTTCAGCCCCGTCCTTTGCGCGATCTCCTGAATGATTTGTGGCCCGAGAGCGCTGCCCAGATCGCTGGGGTTGATCGGCTGGTTCTGACCGGTACCGACCCACGAATTGGCGACGTTGCCGTGGCCGGCGTCCTTCAGTTTGTCGAGCAGGCCGCCCAGACCGCCGAGCAGGCCGCCATCGGCGGATGCTGTTGTATCAGGCGGGACGGGGGCAGGGCTTTGCGTTGCCTCCGGCTGGGCGGAACTTCCACCGCTCAGCATTTTTCCCACCAAAAGTGCGCCGAGCGCGATCATCAGCGGCTTGGCGACGTTGCCGCCGGGAACGGCATTGTCAAACAGTCCCATTGTGGATCTCCATGTCAAATTGCCCGTCCGTCTCCGACAATGACGCATCCATGGCGAATTTCAAGCCGGTTTGAGCTTTCCGTAATCATGATTTTCAAGTTGGCTTGAGCTTTGCTTAATAATGTGGAAGTAATCGAGCGCGGGGAACGGAGAGGAAAAATGTCAATATTAAGCTGGATTATTCTCGGCGTCATCGCCGGCTTCATAGGCAGCAAGATCGTCAATAAAAGCGGGCAAGGCCTTGTGCTCGACATCGTGCTCGGGATTGTCGGGGCCATCGTCGGAGGGCTCATCTTCAGCGCGTTTGGCGCGTCGGGCGTTACCGGGCTCAACATCTATAGCCTGATCGTAGCCGTGGTCGGTGCCGTGGTTGTCCTCTGGGCCTATCATCAGTTCAGCGGCAAGAGGGCTCTATAGAAGCCGTCCGGCAGTTGCGTCGGCATTCGGGTGAATGCCGACCGCCTATCTGATCCTTCTGAGGATTTCGCGGATCAGCGTGTTGAGGCCGGCTTCCAGCCCTCTCACCATGATCGGCCATAGTTCCTCCAGCAATCGCTGCCATACGGCATCCCGCCCAATCCTCACCGGCAGATTTGGCATCGAGCTCATTGCCGCCGTCACGTCGCGGCGCAGCCGCTCGCCGCAGCCGCTTGCGCCGCTGATCGTCGGATCGAAAGGCAGCCGGGTGAAATCCCATTTTCCGCGTTGCTCGATGCCGAGATTGCTTTCGACCTCGGCGTGCGAGAGCACCGTTTTGGGCGTGACCTTGATGCGGTAATATTTGCAGAGTTCGGCGACAACCGCGGTCATCGCGTCCCACTGCGCCCTGGTCATCGGATAGCGGCCGGCATCGAACGGCCTTTCCTCCGCCCCGGCCATGCAACAGAGCGAAACCCCGATCGAGCCGCCGTTGCAGTTGAGCGTGTGCGCGGCATATCCCGGTTTTACCCGGCCGGAATTGAGCGCGATCGAAGGCCGGCCCCTGACCAGACGGCCATTCCCCTCGACCAGTATGTGATATGCATCCTTCTCGGTATCGCCGGCCGAATGCGAGCCCGCCGTCCAATGGCAAATGACGCGCCTCATCGCAACATTGGGCAACCACTCGGGCGGTAATGCCACAGAAATCCCCGCGACATAGGTTCGGTGACGGAGCACAGTATAGTTTCTTTGGCGACGGACGCGAAAACGAAACGATAATTTGGTTGAGCGTTTTCTAACGGTCAGCTATTCGTCGGCATCTCCAGCGACCACGTGTTCTTCATATTGCGGCAGGTCGTCGGTGATCGTGAACCACTTCGCCTTGGAGCCGACAAAGATGTGCTGCGTCGGGCGGATGGTCGGCTCGTCGACCAGGGTTCCCATGGCGACATGCACGAAGGCACCGCCGCGGACCACCGAATAGAGCAACGAGCCGCAAGTCTTGCAGTGCGCGTTATGGCCGGTTTCGTCGCCGAAGATCATGAGATTGTCCTCGCCCCTGGTCAGGCTCAGCCTGTCGCGTTCGATGCCGGCGAATGGCTTGAACGCCGAACCGGTGGTGCGCCGGCAGTTCGAGCAGTGGCAGTTCGCGGCATAGATGAACGCGTCCGCCACCGCATACTGAACGGCGCCGCACAGGCACTTTCCGGTGAGCGTGCGGTTGCTTGCATTCTGGTTGCTTTCCGGGCTTGCCATGCGCTTCTCCACTTCCGCTCTAGGCGACGACAGTCAACCGGCGCTTGCGCTCGTCGAGCGAGACGATTGTCAACCCGCTGGCCACCACCAGCAGGATACCGCAGATGGCCAGCGCATTCGGGAGTTGCCGGAATACCACCAGGCCCGAAATCACCGCCCAGACGGTGAAGCAATAGTAGAACGGCGCCACCACGCTGGTCGGCCCGACCCGATAGGCCATGAAGATGAAGAAGTGGCCGAAGATCAGGAACAGTCCGGCCCCCGCCATCAGCAGCAGGTGATGGGTTTCAGGCACGACCCACTGCTCGGAAAGCAGATGCGCGACGCCGGCGCCGGCGAGCACCACGACCACCGCGGAAATGGCAACAACCATCCCCGGCACCTCGGCGGCGACCTTGCGTCCCGCCAGATCGCGTGCCGCGGACAGAGCGGCATTGCCCAGCGCCAGCAGGGCGTAGACCGAAATCCCCTGCATCGTCGGTTGTGCCACCATCACCGCGCCGATAAAGCCAAGGCCGATCAGCGCCAGCCGCACCCCGCCGATCCGTTCGCCAAACAGGATCGAGGAGCCGACCAGCATCAGCAAGGGTGTGATCTGCCCAAGCGCGGTCGAATCGGCGATCTGCATGTTGGCGAGCGCCACCACGTAGCAAAGGATAGCACCCAGTTCGAGCAGGTTCCTGCGCAACACCTTCGCGTCGAGGATCAGCGGGATCTGCTTGCCATGGCCCAGCATGAACAGCAGCGGAATGCCCCACAATGTTGCCGCAGCGCCGCGCAGGAACAGCACCTCATAGGGCGGCAGTCCCGCGGTTGCGAGCTTCATCATCGTGTCGTTCACGATGTAGGACCCGGTCGAAACGACCATGAACAGCGGGCCTCGGATGGCAGTCGGGATGAAATGCATGGGCCGACGAAATCAGACCGGCGCAGCAGCGGCAATGGGCCAGCGGCAAGCGAACGGATTTCCAGCGGCAAGCGAACGGATTATGGCTTCAATTCACGTTGAGCGCTCCAGCCCGCGAAGCCAAGCGTGTCGGAAAAGCCTGCCATGCGCGGCCGACCACCAGGCCTGACACAAGCAGCGCCGAGAGAAAGGCGGTGGCCAGGTGGTCCGAGGGGCCCGAGACGAGCAGAATTCCGGCAGCGATCACGACAGCGCTTTCTTTCGCCGAAAATCCTGATTTTCCTAGAAACGCCAGCGGGATGGCAAGAGCCACGAAATCATAGATGAACGCGTAAGGCGAAGCGAGAATCGTCACGGTTGCGAGCGCTGCTGCCTTGACGTCGAACGCCACTTTTTGACGCCATATCCAGACAATGCCGGCGCTCAGAACTGCGATGAGCAGGCCCTGCGCGGTCCATGCGAGCGTCCAATTCCACCCAAGCGCGCGGACAAAACCGTAGAGGCTTTGAAGCTTGGAGAAGTCAGCCCTACCATCGACGAGAATGGTGCCGTTGACCTTGGCGGCGGCATCGAAGAAATCGGACCAAATCTCGGCGCCGAAGAGGCCGATGGAAAGCATGATCATGACGGTGGTGGAAACAGCGGCCCAACCGATCACTCGCCAAAAGCCTCCGGCGATGAGCGCAAGCGGGATCATCAGACCGAATTGCGGCTTATAGGTGAGCAGGCCGAAGCAGAGGCCGGCCAGCGCGGGGCGTTTTTCGATCGAGGCGATGGCTGCGCCAAGCAACGCAGCGGTAATGAAGCCGTTTTGGCCGACCACGGTATTCCAAAGCACGGGGGGCCAGGCCATGGCTGCCAGAATCGCAACGCGTGTGTTCCCGATCAGCCGTATGGCGGCGGCGTAGAGCGTTATCCCGGTCGCCATCCATGCAACCAATGCAGCCGGATAGGATAGCAACGCCGGTGCGGCGGTCACGATCAGGAAAGTCGGAGGATACTGCCATGAAAAATAGCCGTCGAAGGTAGCACCGCTTTCAGCGGTCGCGATGCTCTTGTGCAGGTCCCAATTATAGGCATCGGCGGCATGGCCTTGCAGGACAAGCTTGCCAGCCCCCCAGAATGCGATGAAGTCGGTCGCCAGCGGCCGCCCGTTTTCGTCGAACAGCCAGCTGCCGATCAATATCGAAATGCCAAGCACGCCGATGTAAGTGCAGATCAAGCCGCATATGGCCAGATAGATCAGACGTTGCAGGTTCTGCCCTGTCGCGATGGTGGCAATCCGCATGATGCTCATTTACCCGCAAGTGCCCAGGCGCCATTCTGCTCCAGTGTCATTAAGCCAGTCTCATTAAGGGAGTGTCATTAAGGGTTTGTGGCGCCTCCGGCCTTGGGTCGTGCCCATCTTACATTTCCGTCTTGCCATTCCCATATCGGCCACATCCCCTAAATCGGATCATGGGTTCGAACCGAGTGAGCCGCGCTCAGCCACAAGGCACTTGTGTTTTTCGGCCTTAGTCGCTAATCGCCCCGCATTCGACTGAACTGAAGGTCCAGGCCGTCCTTAGGCCGTCCAAGGAAAGAGACTATGGCAAAAGGTAAATTCGAGCGCACTAAGCCTCATGTGAACATTGGCACGATTGGTCACGTCGACCACGGCAAGACGTCGCTGACGGCGGCGATCACCAAGTATTTTGGCGAATACAAGCGCTACGACCAGATCGATGCGGCGCCGGAAGAGAAGGCGCGCGGCATCACCATTTCGACGGCACACGTCGAATACGAGACGGCTGCCCGCCACTATGCCCATGTCGACTGCCCCGGCCACGCCGATTATGTGAAGAACATGATCACCGGTGCCGCGCAGATGGACGGCGCGATCCTGGTCGTGTCGGCCGCCGACGGCCCGATGCCGCAGACCCGCGAGCACATCCTGCTTGCCCGCCAGGTCGGCGTGCCGTCGATCGTGGTGTTCTTGAACAAGGTCGACCAGGTCGACGACGCCGAGCTGCTCGAGCTGGTCGAGCTCGAGGTGCGTGAGC